>PLLM01000043.1 GCA_003141275.1 Phycisphaerales bacterium | reverse complement strand
GTAACAGTTCTTTTCATCATCCCGCAATCGACAATTAATTATTCTTCTTACGCCTCGCGACAATTATCGCTCCGAAGCCAAATAACAAAATCGTAGCCGGCTCGGGTATTACGGTATCAATCGCAAAATATCCCGGCGTGTTCATACCATACGCTCCGCTGTCGCTCGAACTCATACTGAACTCAACACTCTTTACCACGCCAAGCGACGTCAAATCCACGTATCGCCAGTCATTGACAATTTCACTTTTCCCATCCAGAAAGTTGGCCAGATAAAACGGGACTGTGTCCGTGATATTGCCCAAAGCATCTCTGCCTGTAATCGTAAGCAAAAACCAGTCGCTATCGCCGAACTTTTTTGCCCCAAACATACCGCCATTAAGCATCGTGTAATAAGCATAGTTGTTATTCGTAACATACAATCCGCTCACAATCGTCGGCTCATCGAGCGTCATCGTAGGCGGCGTAGTCCAGCCCGCGTAACCAACAGCGTACTTTTCGCTGCCGGCCTGACCGCCGCCCGTTATCGCGTTATACTGGCTCGTCTCCCAGTGAGAGTCGACAGTATCGCTCACATTTGAATACGCAAATCCATCCCACGAGCCATACGTCGTGTCGTAGTTGTTGCTAAACCACGCGCTTCCGCTGGCGAATCCGCCCGAACCGTCCGAGCCATTCCAGTAAGTTCCCTTCTCCAAAGCCAAATCTTCAAAATTCGTTATTTGTTCCGCCTTAACCAAACCACAAACTCCTAACAACAAGACTGCCACTAAACCTTTCATCACTCTCACCGAAGCCATTTTCCCTTCTCCAAAATTCTAATAAATTCTCTCGTCATTGTTACCCCTCTCCGTCACATCTGAATCCGGCAACCTCTGTTGCCCTTGCACCATCCTTTCCAAATGTCATTCCTGCGAAAGCGGGAATCCATCCGCGCAAAATAAAAAGCCGTCATCCCGCGAAAGGAACGACGGCTCAAAATACCAAGCCAAACACACCGTCTGCCACAATACAAAACATCAGACCTTTGCCCAATACAGACAAAGGCAACTGGCAGGCCGGCTATGCCAAAGCACACCGGCTCCGGGTTCCATTCCACGAGAACTCCATCAACCACTTAATTCATCACAGGCAGGTTTTCTGACTCGCGCCCTACCTAAAGGCCCCTTCCCACCCCGCACCAATCTCTTCTACAGATTAGCGAGAAACAGTGGATATTTGCCTTTCGGACTTCCGATTCATCATCGGAACAGACGCTTACAGCCGCGGGTCGGTCTCGGCTTTCAACCGAGTTCCCATTTGATTATCCCAAGGATTTCGCCTTGAGACCCGTGATTACCATATTTCTTTTCCAAAGAACTATTACGCTTCTCTTCTACCGCTCAATTACAAAACCTGCAACAAAAAAATAAAAAAATTCTCTTTTTTTGCCAAACTTGAATTATCGCATCACCGCTATTTAAGCCACTCATCCGCAAGCACCGCCAAATCCATTAAATCCACACGGTTATTCCCATCCTTGTATATGTCCGCTTTTATACCGCTGGTGCGCCACTCTTCGCCCATTATTGCAAAATCCGCGAAGTTAACTATGCAGTCGCAGGTAAAATCGGCGGGTAATTGCCCGCATTGCTGCGGTATGAAGGGCGGCTCTAACTGGATATTGTCGAACATCACTATGCTGTTGGCATCGACACCATCCTGATCGCCCGTGACCGTGTCGCCACGTATTCCAAAACCTATGGCGAAGCCGGTTATCGCGTTCAGATTTACAGTATGTGGATTGCCATCGGGGCCTATGCCGTGGTTGATGTCGTTGATGTCTTTAAGAGGGATGGGCCACGGTGTCCAGTTGGTAACCAGCTGAGCATTGGGATCTGGATTCAGGTAAATGGCTACATTACCCGCTGTATCTTCAATCGCCACATACATCCTGTCCAAATCACCATTCCCGTCCGGTAACGGACATCCGGCTGGGCTAATAACATTAGCCGCGTTAGTTGCCCTGCCTTTATAATCGATTCGCAATGTATTGGGTTCGGGAGAAATAGCGCCGCCGCCTGTAAAACTGACGCCAGAACCGCTGTACGAAATTTTGGTCTCTGAGAAGTTCATGCCATTCCATTCGGAATGCGTGTTGTCGTTGTTATACGTATATTGCAGATGCTTCCCGGTTGCATCTTCTATCAAAGCGCGTCCAGAATAGCCCTTGGCCAGAGGGTTGGTGCAATTGCCGGGCCCGCCGGCATGGGTGAGCTGATAACCATTCGGCCAGTTGGCGTTTAAATCAGCGAAGCTGTTGTAACGCTCGAAATCGTCGATGAAAAGGCCGGTTCTGAAGGAATAAACAGGACCTCGCCATATATTAGCGCCGTTGACCTCATCGATTCGCCAGAAGTAAGTATTGCCTGCTTTAAGGCCGGTGGCTAAATAATTAGGGTCACTTCGTCGGCCTTTGTAGATGATTGGCGTTGAGATGGTTGCATTATCTACATCGCTATAATCTGTGCCGAAGTAAACGTCGTGGCTGGCAGCAAGACGTCCCGGACACCACGTAAGGTTTATATTTGGGACTCCAAGGTATAAAGCGGCTATCGCATTACAAGCCGGCTTGAGACAATGCGCATATAACAGGGCATCACAATCCGGCAAATACTCATCAGCGCCCATATCGACGACTGCTGCGCCGGCGCATTGGCCGCTCATTATTCGTGTTTGGCCGTCGATGTCCGTAGCCGGCAGGCCACCGGCAGGCATATTCGTCCCGGCATCGATACAAGGCGAGCACATCTTCAGGTGATAGCCATCCGCCTCAAATATCGGATACTCGTAGATATTTCCCACGCCTGCCCATCCGCCATCGATATCGCTGTAGGTAACATTGGCATCGATATCTCCAGAAATTTGCCCGTTCTCATTACCCCATAGGATACAATTCGTTACTATTACCACATCTGGGTATTGACCTGACGGAATTCCATAAATTGCACTACCATAACCGGGATCGGCCCCGTTTGCAACAAACGTACAGTTTGTAATATACGCCACTCCACGAGCCCCAATTGAAATCCCGCCACCAGAATCTCCGTAGTTTTCAATGAATGTGCAGTTTGTAATTGTTGCGTTGACATCCCAGTCTGTCGTTGTGTACATCCCGCCGCCTGATTGTGCTGCGTTCCATTTGAACTTACAGATCTTCACCGTTGGGTTGCCATCGTCGTTGTACATCCCGCCGCCGTAGCTATAAGGGTAATCACTGTTAGCATCGCCGCCTGTGATTGTAAAGCCGTCTAAGATGGCCGTTGCATTCGTTCCGCTTCCCGTAACAACGTGGTAGCTATTGTCCGCCCAGCAGGGGTCGGTAAGTAAATCGCAGGGTTCGGCGACTTGGCGGTCATTTCCAAGAAGGTCTCCGCTAAGTATTGTTTCATAAACACTCGGCTTACGGTCTTCCCACGTCCCTCCGCCCATTGGAAAACCGCCGTAAAGGGCAACTCCATTTAGAAGCTGGAATGTCGCTGCCCTGTTGGGGTGTGCGGAGTTGATGTCGGGCCTATAAATTCCCTGTGCCACGCGTATTTCATTACAGTTAAAGTCCTTTGCTGCCTTGAGGGCATCCTGCAGATTTGTGAAAGCATCCTCCCACGAATACCCGTTATTGCCGCCTGTGGCGCTTATATCCACGTAAATTGGATACCCCGTCGAGCACACAGAAATGGTGTCATGGGTGTTTATATCGACACAGTTTCCTATTAACTGGCAATAATTCGTGATTGTGCCGCCTCGTATGACATTGTGTTTAACCTGAACCGCCAATTCGATACAGCCGGAAGCACCAGCGGAAAAGTTTATGCCCCAAGTAACTGTGTTGTTATCAGAGTTATGGGTTCCAGCAGGGACAGATGAAATATAATTCACTTCATTCGGCAGGTAATCGGTAATCATAACGTTAGTATCACCGTAACCCCCAGCAGCATAGCAGATGGTGTAGTTTACATCCTTGCCGGGGCCGACGCAGCCGGTGGTATTATCTACCTTCGTAAGTGTCGGACAGCAGCACACAGGAGTGTTTTCGTCAACATATATGGGATCGATACAGGTGCCATTCATTTCGCAGTGGTTTGTTATTGTGCTGCCCGGCTGCGAACATTTCACCCTGACCGTTAGCGAGACAGAACCCCCATGTCCAAGTAACAGAGTCCCGATATTCCACGTAACAGTATTCGAAGGCGAGTCATAAGTTCCATTGCTATCCGCCGATATGAACTCCACGTCATTCGGCAGGTAATCGAGAATATTAACATTGTTGACATTTGTCTGTTCGGCAGGACAATTATAATCAATCGTGTAAGTTATCTCGTCCCCCGGCTTACGACAATCACCATTATGAACATCATCGAATATTGCCATATCGGTTACAGTCGAAGGGTTGCCCGAAGAATACTTAATCGTTGCATAGTCGTAAGTTCCGTTGATGTCCATACTATAGCCGGTTATATAAACCTTACCTGAGTTATCTATAGCGATGGCAGTCGCTTCATCATCGCCATTACCCAAGCCATTATAACGCCCTACCCATAACTGATTGCCGTTTGTGTCGTATTTAATCGTCGCATAGTCGTTGCCTGTGCAACCGCCGTCGCTGGTGCCAGTAACATAAACATTACCCGAACTATCTAAAGCGATGGCTGAAGCTGAGCCGCTATAACGTGCGACCCATTGCTGATTAAGGTTTGTGTCGTATTTAATCGTTGCATAGCTAGATGCTCCGTTTGAATCCGTGCTGGTGCCGGTTACATAAACATTACCAGAACTATCTACGGCAATGGCAGAAGCTCCGTCGTTACCAGCCCCCGGGCCATGATAACGTGCCACCTGCAACAGATTACCGTTTGTGTCATATTTAATCGTGGCGTAGTCATTGTTTGTGCCGTTACTGCTCACTCCAGTCACATAAACATTATTCGAATTGTCTAAAGCAATGGCTGTTGCAAAGTCATCGTGATTTGAATCATCATAAGGTATAGCCCATAACTGATTGCCGTTTACGTCGTATTTAATCGTGAAATAATCGTCTCCCGAATTACACACAAGACCGGAAGGTCCTTTAAAGCATCCAAAATGAGATCCAGTCACATATACATTATCTGACTTATCTATAGCAATGGCTCTGCCTCCAGACCTTTTATAACAATGCTGAAACTCTGGCGGTTCTAGAGGGTCAGCGTAATGCGATGTCCATATCAAATTGCCGTTAGATTCATACTTACACGTTCTCATAGACCATTCGGATAGTTCTCCTATCTCAGTCCACCCTCCACCGGTCACATATACAATACCTGAATTGTCTAAAGCGATGGCTCTGCCACCAGCCACGGGGGGGCCCCAATCAGGAGTTGCCTCCCATATCTTATTGCCATTGTTTTTGTCGAACGTAACTGTTGTATAGCTGGCCTCACCGCAAGAGTATCCTCCACCGGTTATATAAACATTACTATCTACAGCAATGGCCGCAGGTGCGTAACTTAGTGTAGAAGAACAACCTCCCCAACTCCATACATAATTTGTCACCCAGATCTGATTGCCGTTTGGGCTGTATTTAATCGTCGTAGAGTTGTGATTGCTGTAGCCGGTTACATAGATATTACCAGAACTGTCTAAAGCGATAGCATCAGCTCTTTCATCATTACCATCACTGTAGCGTGCTACCCATTCTTCAGCGACTCCGCCCGTATAAACCGATCTTGCTTCGACTTTTATGCCGGTGATGATGATAATTAGCGATGAAATCTGAAATAATCTTTTTGCAGACATCTTTGCTCCTCCTTCCCTCGACCCGGTTCGGCTTTGCTCACCGCAGGCTGTCCGGGACGAGAAATTATGTGTGTTAGTGTGTTAAAAAGCGCGTTTTTACATCGAAAACTGGTTCTCCTCATAAAACCGATAACGAATACAACAACATCTATAACTATAAGACACGACAAGCAAGTAAAATGTTAAGCATTTTTTAGCAAAATTATGCAAAAGATAATTTGGGCAGTTTATGGCCTCTGTCGTAAGCTTTTGCCTGTCTATTCCGCCGGGCAGCGGCGATAATCCGCGAATATCGATGAAATCCGATGTTTTCTTGACAATAGCCGGCAAATTGCTATTCTGAAGCTATTCCAAATTGGGGCAAAGCGTAAAAAAAGATATGCGCATTAAAGTCATAACAGTAATTTCGGTATTGATTGCGGGCTTGTGTCTGACGGGGTGCAACCCTGCGATGAATGATCTCGGCGAATTCAACAATGATTTCGAATCGGGGAATTTCAAACAGGCGGGGCAGTTCGCCGAAGGCAAAGTCGGGAAAGACAATAACCCGTCGGGCAGCGACCTTCTCTGGACACTCCAACTTGCCGCCTCCCAAAAAGCCCAGCTTGACCACGCCGGCAGCATCGCGACATTCGACAAGGCCGAGGAAATGATGAATCACTTCGCTTCAAACTCGGAAGTTCTCGACACCGTCGGCTCAACCATCGTAAACGACAACGTCGTCCCATACAAAGGTCAGGAATACGACGGCATAATGGTCAACACCTACAAGGCACTCGATTTCCTCGCGGAGAAAAAACCTGACCTGGCAAGAGTGGAATTTAACCGCGCCTTAGACAGGCAAATGCGGGCACGGGAACACTTCAACGAGGAAATCAGGAAGCTCGAAGCCAAGCTCGACAAGGAAAAAGAAGAAAATAAAACCGACGCCCGCGCAATGGCAGACAACCCCGATGTTCAGTCAGTCGTAAACGCCAATTACCCAAACTTAAGCCAGTTCGAGCCATATCCCGATTTTGTGAATCCCTTCACAACGTACCTGGCGGGGGTGTATTTCCTGCTTATAGGCGAAAACAGCAGAGCAGCCGACCTGCTGAAGGAGACCGCGGGAATGGTCCCCGACAATGACTACATCAAAAAGGACCTTGCGCTTGCGGATGACCTCGCCTCCGGAAAAGTGAAACTGGAAAACCAGTGCTGGGTGATATTTGAAAACGGCCTTGGACCCACCAAAGGAGAGACCCGAATAGACCTGCCCCTGATTCTGGTAAGTAATCGCGTTTACTACACAGGCGTTGCGCTGCCCAAGCTGTGCCCGAGAAGCATCGCGTATCCTTATCTGACCATCAGGACCGACGACGGCGAATACCAGACCAGGCAGGTCGCGGATATGGAACGCGTAATCGAAACCGAATTCAACAAGGATTTCAAAGGCATCCTGATGAGGGCAATCGCTTCCGCTGCGGTCAAGACGGCGGCACAGGCGGTGCTTAGTAGCCGAAAAAACGATGAAGGCGGCAAATTAGCTGCTTTTCTTGTGGCCGCTTACAGCGCAGCGACTACCGCGGCGGACGTGCGAATATGGACCGCTTTGCCGAAGGATTTTCAGGTTGCCCGATTTGCCATACCGCCAAGTCGCGTACTCATGGTTTTTGCCGGCGGCAATACGGCGTTTGACGTGCATATTCCCCCTTGCAAAAACGCAATCGTATATATTAGAATCATCAACGCCGGGGCAACACCAGTGTGTGAGGTCCTGGCATTTTAGGAATTTTTTCTCGGAGGTGAAATATGAGATTGATGCTTAATACATTGCTGCTTGTAGTTGCGATGGGCCTGTGGGGCTGCCAGCAGGAAGACAAAAGAATCAATATGGCTGCAGACGTCAAAAGCGACAATGCGGTGGTCAACATCGCGACCAAGCCGGTGATTTACGCTTTTAGCTGGGTCATCGGGGAAGGGCTTGAAATCGACAAGGCCGTAACCTACGTCAATAAAGACGGGTTTATGGAACTTGAGATTCAGGGCCACAACAGGGCGTTTAACCCGATAAGGTTCGAATATAAGGTTGAATGGCTCGATAACGCGGGCCTCACAATCGATTCGGCAACCAGCAAGTGGCTTACCTGGTCGGCGGCGGCAAAAGCCCCGTTCGTCATCAAGGCCGTTGCGCCGAGAACAACCGCAGTTGATTTTCGTATGAATACGCGGAAAATCCCTAATATTTAACCGGAGACAGGATTATGATTAAGAAACTATTGGCTTTTGTATTATTCGCTTCAACGGTAACTCTCGTCGGCTGCACTGCGCCAACCGAGAACATCGACACAATCAACGACCAGGGCAAGCCCGTGATGCAGCTCGATTACCGCGACTTCGACAGGGCGGCAAGCCAGATGATCCAGTCGCTGATTAAATCCGGCTCGTTGAAAAAAGAAAGCGGCGGAAAATACGTCGTCGCTACTGGTCGAATCGTCAACGACACTATGCAGCGAATCGATACCGACCAGCTTATGGCAAAGGTCGAAAAGGAGCTTATGGACAGCGGCTTAGTCACTATGACCTCGACAGTCGGGGGCGGAACAGCAGGCCGCGATAGTATGATTTATGACGTCCGTGACGTGAGAGATTCGGAAAAGGGAAGCGAATTCAAGCAGGATACGCTTCAGGCCAAAGGCCAGCTTATCGCACCGGAACTCAGCGTATCCGGCAAAATCATCCAGAGAAACATCCGCTACGACAACGATAAACAACAGGTCGAATACTATTTCCAGCTCCAGTTGACCAGCATGGCAACAGGTTTGAGAGCATGGCAGGATGAGACCATTATCGGCAAACGCGGCGACAGGAAAAACGTCCCCTGGTAATTTTAATCAGATGACGGAGGACAGAAGACAGAAAAACTATTTGTCTTTTAGTCCTCCGTCTTTTTTCGATAAACAGCCACAGGATTTCCCCGGATGAAATTAGCAGCGTATAAAGGCGATGGCGTCGAGTCCGTCGGCGTTTTGACGGAAAAAGGAATCGTCGATATACCGACGGTTTGGCCCGGACCAAATCCACCGAGAAGCATCATCGATATTTTAAGCAGGAACATATTCGCGGCTGTCAAAGAGCTGGCTGATAACAGCGATATTGTGATCCCCGCTGATAACGTCAAACTTCTTGCGCCAATACCAAGACCCGGCAAATTGCTCGCCCTTGCGGGTAATTATGGCGAACATATAAAAGAAGCGTCATTGAAACGCGGATTCAACCTCGGGCTTTCGGACGCACAAAAGCAAACGACTGTCCCCAGACCTTTCCTCAAACCAGCAACAACAATCATCGGGCCAGACGATAAAATCCCATGGCCAGAATACAGCGAGCAAATTGACTATGAGCTTGAGCTTGCGGTCGTTATCGGTAAACGCACAAAATGCGTCGAGGCCAAAGAGGCAATTGACTGCGTCGCGGGATACACGATTGCCAATGATGTATCGGCCCGCTCGGTAACGTTCAAAAACGGACGGGCGGAAAGGCCATGGGATGATTTTTACGACTGGCTTGCGGGCAAATGGGCGGACGGCTTTTGCCCGACCGGGCCATATCTTGTAACCGCTGACGAGATATCCGATGTTCAGAACCTTCAAATGGAATTGAAAGTCAACAATGAAACCCGCCAGAAGGCCAACACGAGCCAGATGATTTACCCGGTCGCGGAGGTTGTCTCGTTTTTGAGTTTTCTTATGACGCTTGAGCCGGGCGATATAATTTTGACAGGCACGCCTGCGGGTGTCGCCGTGGCAACGGGACGATTCCTGCAATCGGGAGATACCATTGAGTGCAGGATTGAAAACTTAGGTGTTTTGAAGAATACGCTTTCCCAAAAACCGACCGATTTCTACAAACCAATAGCCTGATGGCGAGCAACGTTTTGCTCTTGGCAAGATGGGCGGGATGTGCGATAATCAAGCCGCAAGAAAGCTTAATAACGTTTCAAGGATTATAAACGGATGGAACTTCGGGCGTTACTAATGCGTTTTCAGAATTGGCTGCGAAAGCAGTTGCCCTCGTCGCACAGCGACTATGAACAGCCGCAATTAAGCGACGACGGCCTGATAATCCAAAACCAGACCCAGCCGCCAGCGGATAACGGCCCGCTAAAGACGGTGGCTGTGCGAGGAAAACCCGAAGTGGAAAAATTCCAGGCCGGTTTCGAAACGCTCATCGACCAGATTCAAGACATAAACCAGCACCTTGACAAACAGGTCGTGCAGCACGAAAACCTCATCGCCCGCATTGAACAATTCCCCAAACTGCTCGAAAATTTTCCCGCTGTCGTCGAAAACCAGAAAGTGCTGACCGAACAGCTCGTTTTGCAGCTCAAGGCAAATATCCTCAAGGACCAGCAGCTCCTCTCGGCGATAGAAAAGATTCCCGCGGAAAGCGTAAAGCAGACCGACGCCCTGCTGGCAATCGACCGGCAACTCGCCGCGGCGGCGGACGTCGATATCCAGATGACCGAGACATTCACCAAATTCAACGATACGCTCGGCAAGCTCAACCAGAGCACAAAAGACCATACCAACGGCATAGCGCAAATGAGCAGGACATTCGCCGCGAGCGACAGGTACCTGAAGTATATGGTTGCCAAGCAAACCAGGCAATTTATGTGGGTCTTCTACACGGCGATTGGCATCTGTGTGGTCGTAATATTCCTTCTCGTCGGCATCATCATATTCGCAGGCAAATAAGAGAATTACCAGATGACTCCAAAAGTGTATTTTATCAAATCTTCCATTGAAGACGGTGAAAAGAAAATCTCCGATAAGGCAAAACATCTTTTCAAAGAGGCGGGCTTAGCCAAATGCTTTAAGGAAAACGACTTCACCGCCGTGAAGGTTCACATCGGCGAAAAAGGTAATAAGACATACATCAAGGCGCCGTGCCTTAAGGGTTTGATTGAGGAATTGATTAACCTCAAAACAAAACCGTTTTTAACTGATACCAGCACGCTGTATCTCGGCAAACGGCACAACGCGATTGACCACGCGATACTGGCCTCCGAACACGGGTTCGACGTGAAAGGTCTCGGCATACCGTTTATACCGCCCGACGGTCTTTTCGGAACAAGTGAGACCGTAGTGAGAATCGACGGCGAACTCAACAAGGAGGTCTCAATCGCCTACGACATTGCCCGGGTGCAGTCGATTCTGGCGGTGTCGCACGTTACGGGGCACATAGGGACATGCTTTGCCGCAACGCTGAAGACACTGGGTATGGGCTGCGCAAGCAGGAAAGGCAAGATGCGCCAGCATTCGGCGTTCAAGCCAAGTGTGAATACCGACAAATGCGTGGGCTGCGGCGAATGTTACCGGCATTGCCCGGAAGCGGCGATTAATATGGAAGACCTCAAGGCACACATCGACAAGGACAAATGCGTCGGCTGCGCGGAATGTCTGGCGGTATGCAGGTTCGGCGCGGTCCAGCACGACTGGGACAAGGACATTAAAATACTCGAATGTAACGTCGCTGAACACGCTAAGGGAGTGCTCGCGGGTAAAGAGGGACGCGCGGCGTTTATAAACTTCGCGATTTCGATTACCAGCGACTGCGACTGTATGGGCAACCCCGACCAGAATATCATCAAGGATATCGGCATACTCGGCTCGACCGACCCGGTGGCCGTTGATGCCGCGGCGATTGATTTGATGGAAAAAATCGCAGGCAAACCCCTGGATAAAATCTCCAAATACCCGAACCTCAACGGCAAATGGCAAATCGAGCACGCTGAAAAAATAGGCCTCGGAAGCAGAAAGTACAAACTCGTTGAAATTAGTTAGCAGCTCGTATATTGCATATCGTATTTCGTATTCAGGAAACGGTCTTGCGTCTTAACTACCCGCTGTCTGCCGTCTTGAGTTGGTATCGCCCTGACTATCAACGATAAACCGCCTTGTTGTTTTTCCATGCACGTAATTTCGGCAGGACACGTATATATAGATGGAGGACGGGTGATACTCGTCCGGGCTGTCGGTTTTGGGTGTGGGTCGGCAGCCCTTTTTATTTCCACAGAAGCTTGCCCGGCGCAGGCGGGTCTTGTGTTTGTGGTCTTTACTGTCATCGGTACAGACCCCTCGACTATGCTCGGGACAGGCAAAATTATTTTTGTATTTTCTTGAAGCACATAATTTCAGAGGTATGCGTATATTCAAATATGGGACGAGCAATGACTTGTCCGGGCTGATTGGCTTTGAGTAGCCGACAGCCCTCTTTAAATTTCCTCAGAAGCTTGCCCGCTGGCAAACAGTCCGACGAAATTAAATCAACGCTCGACCAGCTTAAAAACGAGCCCAGATAAGCCCGGTATGCGGTAAAGTTTCGCGATTACTAAATAGGTTTTTGCGAAACCATAATTAGGCAATTCGCTTATATACTTTGCGTGTCGCCGGAGAAAAAATATAAGGGTAAAGCGCGATACCTTCAGGTGTGCGCGACCCTTAGGATACGGCTAAAAAGCAATCTCCCTCGCACAGGAATCAACCCGCGGCGAGGGAGATTGTTTTTAGGGCCAGTCGGCCTTTCGCAGTTTTTTGCCTGCCTCCTCATTTTGCCAACACACTGGCAAAAACAGCGTATTCTTATACTACTTCTGCGATGAAGAGCAAAAAAGAATCCTGCCCGTTTTTCATTTTCCCTTAAATTTTTTTGTCGCATTTTTGGTCTTGAGCCGCTCTTAATATACAGAATCGCTTCGATGTGGAGATTTTCAGGTGCAGGCGGATTGTGAACTGATAAAAGCCGTGTTAGACGGCGAAAAAGAGGCCTTCGCGGAGCTTGTAAGTCGTTACGAGCGTCCCGTCCGGGCGATTGCCATAAATATCCTCGGCGACCATCACAATGTTCAGGACGCCGTCCAGGATGCGTTCGTGGCCAGCTACCAGAATCTTTGTATGCTGCGCAACAGGGACTCCTTTGGCCCGTGGCTGATGAAAATAACTCAAAGGTGCGCTTTGGACTGGGCAGAGCGAAGGCCAAAAATGGCTCCGCTGGAAACAACTCCCGCCGCAGCAACTGAAAAACCGAATGGTCGGCTTGATGAGGAGAGCGAGGGGCTTTTGTCCGCCGTCGTCAAGCTGCCCGAGGCCGAAAGACAGGTTGTGATGCTCCGCTATTTTGCTCAGCATAACGTCAAAGAAGTTGCCGAAATTGCCGGCAGAAGCGTCGGCACAGTAACAAAACAACTGTCGCGGGCACATAAACGCCTGCGAAAGATATTAAAGGAGTCAGAAATATGACTGCCAAAGAACCTATCGAAAGTCGGCTGGAGAAACTTGGCAGGGCAATCGGCTCTGATGAGTCGCTCGTTGCAAAAGTGATGAGCCGGATTGACTCAATTAAAGCTGACCAGAAGGAATTCGCGAAATTTAATCGCAGTTCGCTGCTCAAGAGCTTTATTACGAACCGTTTCACAAAACTCGCAGCCGCTGCGGTAATTGCGGTGGGGGTTGTTTTCGGCGTGAAGGTTGTGATTAACGATTTGGCGAGTCCTGCGTATGCGCTGGAGCAGACGCTTGAGGCGTGTAAAAACAAGCAACAGGTACACTTTACCTTCAGCAAGGATGATAAGCTGAATAAGGCCGCATGGGTCGAATACGATACCGATGGCAACATAGCGAGAGTGCGAGTGGACATGGGTATAGACAGCAATGGTGAGGCAAACCAGGTGATTGTCTGGCAAGGGGGACATACAAAGTCATGGAATGTGCCTCAAAAACAATTGCACTTGTTCGATGATGAGGACTACACTGCAAGGATTCTCTACTTTGTGCACAGGTACGACCCGAGACAGGCGGTTGAATACATCCAAAAAAGGGAGCAGAAAGGCGACGTGAAAATCGGGATTGAGCAGCCGCCGGACCGTTCTAAGCCGATAGCGGTAACGGTCAACTACGAACCCAACACCTTTCTTATTGATTCCAATTACCCGCCGATGCGAGAGGTTATGCTCGTTGACCAAGCAACCAAGCTTGTAACGGCCGTTGAGGTTTGGGGGCCCGGAAAAGATTTTGGGCATAAAGAAGATGAATGGGCATTGCTGGGTATATACAGATACGAAGGATACGATGAACCTTTCGAAGAAGACCTCTTTGACCTTGAAAAAGAGACTGGCGAGGACATAAACATTATTGATTTGAAGACAGTTGGAGCTGGTCGCGGTCTGGAGTTCACAGAACCTAACCTGACCGATGAACAAAAAGCCGTGGCTACAGTGCGAGCACTGCTCGAGGCGCTTATAGCAAAGGACTACAATGAGGTGGTTCGACTTTGGAGCGTCACTGACGAGAACGCATACATGGTTCGAGAGAAACTGAAGCAATTGGAGAATGCGAATATTACTTTTGTGGAGATAATTTCGATAGGTGAGCCGCGGTTTCCTTACCGGGAATGGATGCGTATGGTTATGCCGTGCACCGTGGCAGTCGAGATAAACGGCCAGCGAGTTGAGAAAAAGCTGGATGAAGTTGTCGTGCATCGGTGGATAGGGCACCCTAACCGGCGGACAGCTGCTATTAACTTGGATGCCCTTATTAATAAGTAGTCAATGGTTATAGCGGATAGGCCGGAATTGATGGCCGGGCAAACTGCCCGGCCTTTTTTATTGCCTGTGCCTGCCGGGTAGTTTAGCATTATAATTATGAAGATACCGTTGACGAGATATGGCTGGCCGCAGGTGGTGTTTTATCCGGCAATGCTGCTTGTATTTATGATTGTGCTGTACTTTGGCGCAAGTCCGACTACGCCAGCGTGGATTGTTCAATACGTCGAGATCGCGCTGGGCATCGTCCTTATATGGATGTTGTCGTTTTTCCGCGACCCGGAAAGGGTTGTGCCTGAGGACAAGGATATATTATTAGCGCCGGCGGACGGGACAATAGCCGATATCGAGACCGTTGACGAGCCCGACTTCATAGGCGGAAAGGCCCTGCGGGTCGGGATATTCCTGAGTATTTTCGACGTGCATATCAATCGCAGTCCCTGCCGGGCAAAAGTCGAGAAAATCACATATCGCGAGGGCCAATTCCTCGACGCGAGAAACCCCGAAACAGGTAAGGTTAATGAATCGAACGACCTTTGGCTGACGCGAATTGAATCGCCGAATGATAAATTGATTGTTCGCCAGATTAGCGGCGCGATAGCCCGGCGAATCGTCTGCAAAGCACAAGCGGGGCAAGACTTGGCGGCGGGCGAGAAATTTGGTATGATAAAGTTCGGTTCGCGGACGGAAGTTTATGTGCCGGCCCGCGACGAGGTTAAGTGCCTTGTCAAAACTGGAGACAAAGTAAAGGCGGGACTAACGCCGATTATAAAGTTATGAACGAGTCAGAGCCGATAAAACCCGCTAACCCCTTCGACTCCGCTCAGGGCAAGCAAAGGCCGACGCGATGGAGGACTGAGGCGTCGAAGGAAAGTTTTCTGCGACGGATGCGGAGGCAGCGGCTAAAATACATCACGATTTTGCCCTCATTAGTTACGATTATAAACGGCGTGTGCGGATTCGCCGCGATTACTTTTGCCAGCCAGGCGATTACTTCGGAAACGGGACAATTCGCATACCATCGACTTGTCGTGCCTTATTTCGCGCTGTCGGGCTATATGATTCTGCTGGCGATGGTAGCGGATATGCTCGACGGACGCCTTGCGAGGCTGAGCAACAGCACATCAAGTTTCGGGGGACAATTGGACAGCTTGTGCGATATAGTCAGTTTCGGCGTGGCGCCGGCGTTTTTGATGCTCAAAATTATTGAACATAAACTCACGGGGCTGACGGAGATAAATCCTGTCATAATCAGTTTCATTGAGCGATTTATCTGGCTTGCAGCGGCAACGTATATGAGCTGCGCGGCGATTCGGCTGGCCCGGTTCAACGTCGAAAACGAGGAAGACGAGTCGGCACATATGAGCTTTGTGGGGCTGCCCTCACCTGCCGCGGCAGGCGTCATCGTCAGTTTGGTGATATTTAACCAGGAGACGGTGCCTGATTTTCTGGCGCACCCGGGACGCGACTGGGCCGCTGGATTTGTGAGTTTCCTGCTTGATGATCTGGTGATTTATTCGCTACCGATAATCGCCGTCGGCATAGCGGTGCTGATGGTCAGCCGAATCCGGTACGCACACGTGCTCAACCAGTATATAAGGGGCAAAAAACCATTCGCGCATTTAATCCGGGCACTGCTGTTTTTCGCGCTGATAATCTGGAGTCGTCAGGTCGCGTTCGTTCTGATTTTCTGCGGCTTTGCGGCCAGCGGGCTTGCAAAGTGGGTTTATTACAGATTCCTGCACAAGGGCCAGCAGGCCCTCGATGAGTCAGCCGCCGCCATCTTTGATTAGACAAAGTGCCGTATAACGCGGTTGGAACGACTTTTTTGATTTACTGTTTACTGTTTCTTTTTTTCAAATCATAACTTAAAAATCAACGGTAATCTTATGGTCGATGAAAACAAAGCAGAAAAACACATAGCCAGGACAATTGCGCTGCCGGCCCTTCTGGTTATTTCATTGCTGGTGGCCCGGCTGGTAATGCACTCAAAAACCGGCATCCGGCTGTCTGCACCTATTGAATTGAGCCGGTCGGGATTATCGCTTTCGATGCCTTCGGGCAACGGCTGGAAATGCGAAGAGAAATGGACTTATGAAAACAATATCTTTTCGACCAGCAGTGTCTTTGCTGCCGGCGGCGCTTCGAATCAGTCATACGCCCAGTGCCGCTACCTGCTGGCGGCGCAGAAAGACACGCCGCTGGAACGGGTAAGCCGACATTACATCAAAACAGAAACGACAGAGACAGGCATAATAATGGCAGGTGACATTACAATTGACTGGGCAAGCGTAAAGACCGACATGGGAATCGAGATAATTTTGGGCGTCTGCGAGCTTGCCGGCGGGCGGGAACTCGAAATCGAGGTATTGCTAACCGCGGAAGAACAGGGACGGGCGCAACAGGTCTTCGATAAAATCGTCAAAAGCATCCGGTTCAGCGACAACGGCTTACTGCAGGCAGGCGCCCGGTTAATCAGCGATATCAGAAATAAAGGGCTGGATATCGCCCGTGATGAAAATTCATCAGTTTCTTTTTTCACTATAGCCGACTCCCATAACAAGATAATCGGCTTTACGATGGATGCTATGGAGTTAGTCAGGACGGACGCCAACACGACTATCAACGCCGCGGATTATTACTACCTGCGGGGAACCGTATCCGATGAGCAAGTCAGCTTTCTCCACGGAGGCGCCGACCTGCGACAGTTCACCTGGCGGGTCGAGACCAGCTCAAGGATGGGCAGCAAAGGCATCGAAATGACGGCTGACTCCGGCGTTCTGACGGTTCGCACGTCGCAGGTCGGTTTATCCGTCAACCGGCGGGCAGGCAGAGAGACAGGCGAATATGAGCTTGGCGAGACGGCTGTCCCGGATATTATTCTTGGCCCGGTTTTGACAAGGGCGCTGGACAGTAATGAGCAGGCCTTCATCATCGACGTAATCAGGTCGGACGGAATTGTTATGCCGGCGTATGTCGAGAAAATGCCCCCCGCCAAATGGCAGACGGACAGCAATTCCACCAGAATGGAATGGCTCGACGGACGCGGCTACTGGCAGCAAACTTATTACGACAGTTCAAAAAAAGCGGCGAAGATAATGCTCGGGCAGGAAAGCACATACACACTCAGTTCTGTTGACGCCAACGAAATAATGAGAATTTTCCCTGAGCGCGCCAACCTCGTTCGCGACAAAAACCAGATTCTCGACCGCAAACTTTGAAAGGCGGTAATGTCTCATTTGGGCAATGCTTTTTCGTAGGCGGCAATGGTGCGGTCCATAAACTTGTTGTAACCGTCATCCACCACGCAACGTTCAGGGTTGGTTTCGAACCACTCAACCGAACGCCTTACGCCCTGTGAAAAAGGAACGGTAGCGACAAAATCAGGAACGAGGCGCTTTATTTTGGTGTTGTCGAAGACGGCACAGCAGGATTTGTCGCCCAAAAGCGTGCCTGTGTGCTCGGGGTCGATTTTAGCGATAAAATCAGAGGGAATATAAACCGGCTTATGCTTTACGCCCGCGGCATCCGCTATCGCCTGGTATATCTGGTTCCAGGTAAGAACCTCATCTGATGTGATGTGAACGGCGTGTCCGATTGCCTGAATGTTACCCATAAGCCCGAGGAAACCCTTGGCGAAATCCGTGTTATGCGTCATTGTCCAGAGAGTCAGACCATCGCCGTGGATGATTACTTTTTTGCCCTTTCGCATACGGTCAACAATCGTCCAGGGCTTTTGCCAGCTGTTAATCGCCGCGGGTATCATCGTAATCCCGTATGTCAGCGACGGGCGGACGATTGTAATGGGAAAACCATTGTCGCGGTATCCCGCCATCAGCCGGTCTTCACAGGCGATTTTGTCCCGTGAGTATTGCCAGTACGGATTGGCAAGCGGCGTCGATTCAGTGATGAGCCAGTGAGTTGCCGGTTTTTGATAGGCCGAAGCGGAGCTGATGAATATGTATTGGCCCACCTTGCCCCTGAAAAGCTCGATGTCGGCCTCGACATGCGTCGGTATGTATGCCACCCAGTTGACAACAACGTCGAAATCGTGCATTTTCAGAAGTTTGCTCGCGGCTTTCCTGTCCCGGATGTCGCCTTTGATGACCTTGACGTCGCTGGGAATCATTTTTCTGCTTTGCCCGCGGTTGAGCAGATAAAGGTCGATTCCTCTTTCGACGGCCAATTGCGTTACCGCCGTGCTTATTATCCCCGTCCCGCCAATGAATAAAACTTTCACTTTTTCTACCCCATCTCTACAACAACATCATTTTCTTTTTGCATTTTGGAAACGGGAATCAGGTTGCCTTCGATAAGTTGCCCGTTGAGAGTAATTTTCTTAACGCCCTTCTGGACACCATTGGGATTTATGACCTTGATATTCAGCATCTTGTTGCGGAATCGACGCGTGGCGGCAAATTCCTTCCAGTCAGCGGGGATGCAGGGGTCGATATGAAGGCCCTTGTAATCAGGGCGGATACCGAGCACGTACTGTGTCGCCGCATAATACGCCCATGACGCGGCGCCGGTCAGCCAGGCGACTCGCGATGCGCCGTAACGCGGGCTGAAAACACTGTGGGTATATTGCGAATAAACATACGGCTCGCTGCCGCGTATCTCGGCCTTATCGTTGAATGATGCAGGCATAGAACTGCGGAAATACTTAAAAGCCCTGTCGCCGTGGCCAAGCATTGTTTCAGCCATAACGGCCCAGCCCTGCGTGTGATTGAAAATGCCGCAGTTTTCCTTGACACCCCTGTTGAATACAACCGAGCGGACTTCCGCACAGGGGATATTTTCATAAGGCGGCGCACAGAGCATAAGGCCGTAATCGGTGGCAAGCTTTTCATTTACGGATTGCATCGCCTGTTCGGCTCGGCCTTTATATTTGTCCGCGTGGCCGCTGATAATACCCCATGACTGCGTATTGAGATAAATCGAACCCTGCTTGTTTTCGTGCGAGCCGATTTTCTCGCCGGTTTCCTTGTAGGCACGGACATACCATTTGCCGTCCCAGCCGAATTTGTCGAGCTTGGCGTCGATTTTTTCAAGTTCTTTGTTCGCCCATTTAATTTCGGCAGCTTTACCGAACATTTCGCAAATCTCGATATAGGTCAAAAGAGCGAAACGGACCTGCAGAGCGACAAATACCGAAGTGCCCCCCGTGCCGAGGCGCAGGCAGTCGTTCCAGTCGGCAAAAAGTCCGCTGGGTAAACCATGTTTACCCGTGCGTTTGAGATTGAATTCAATCGCCCGGCGGAGATGGCCAAGCACGGTCGCCTTGCCCTTGTCGGCGTATGGCAGGACCTTGTTATAAAAGTCGATATCGCCCGTTTCCTTGACGTATGTTGGAATCGCGTTGAAAAGCCAAAGGCAGTCATCGGAGCGATATTCGTCTTCCTTGGGCAGTTTTTCTTTGCCTGGCTTGTGCGTAAAGGCCATCACAATTGACATCGCGCCGCCGGTAGAGCCCTGGCCGGTAATCATAAGCTCAAGACGTTTTTTCGCCTCATCCGGAATGAGCTGCATAACGCCCATAAAGTCCTGGACGGTATCGCGATAACCAAGCCCGTCGCGTTCGCCGCTGTAAATCAAGCTGGCCATACGAGACCACGCGTAAGTAATCAGGCAGTTAAACGGGCTCCACATATTCATCATACTGTTGAACTGAGCATCAGGAGAGCAGACACTCAATCCTGTTATCCGGCTGTGCCAGTATTTTTTAAGCTTTTCAAATTCTTCTTTGACTTTGGCGATATCGCCGAATTGCTTGACGACCTTTTTGCCTTCGACGCCGGCTTTACCCCGCCCCAGAAGAACAACAAGCTCTTTGGTTTGTCCCGGCTCAAGTTCGATATCAATCTGTATCGAGCCGCAGCCGTCGTCGCTTACGCACTTCGAATTGGTGCATTTGCCCTTTTCGACAACCATAGGATTGGAGTAGTTACGATACGGCGTGACGAATATGTCACGGTCGGTATCGAAGCCGACAATATCGCCGCCGAGAAACGCCATAAACGACCTGTTATCATTGCCGCTTATTCCGACGGAGCTTCCGTAATCGATGATACCGTCAACTAAATCCATTTTCACTATCCCGTGCGAGTATTGCTGGTTCAAAAAGTCGTGGAAACACTGCCAGGTATACGGATATTCGACGAAAGAGAATAAGCTCAAGCTTCTTTTTACGGCGTCTTTATTTGTGACCTTCAAAAGCCAGCACTCGAAATGTTTGCCTAATGGAACGAAATATGTGGTCTCGGTCTCAATCTTCGAATATTGAGAATTGATAATCGTATAAGCTGTTCCGTGCCTGCAGGTGGTCTTATACTGGTCGAGCGGCTTGCCCACGGGCTGCCAGGCGTTTGACCAGTAGTCGCCCGACTGTTTGTCGCGGACATAAATATATCTGCCCGGCTGGTCAATCGGGACATCGTCGAAACGCAGCCGGGTAAGTCGTCCCTGCGCCGCAGACATATAAAAGCTGTAGCCGCCCGCATTATTGGTGATTATTGCGCCGTATTCCGTCGAGCCGAGATAATTTGCCCACGACCTCGGCGTATCAGGTCTTTCGATTACGTATTCCTTTGCCCTGTCGTCAAAATATCCGAACCGCATTTTGGCACCTCTCCATCAAAATTCGAACAGGTTTATAACGATTTAACGCCCCGCAAATTATACCGATTTTGATAAAAAATCAAAGAGGCAAATAAGGGTTGTTGAAAACCCTTCTTAATGACATTTCCGAAGATTGTTGGTATATTGGTGGTCGCAGGTCAGCAGGGAATTGCAAAAACATTAGGAAAAAGGCCAATCTATGGACGAGAAGGATACGGTCAGCCAATCGCAGAGTTCAGAACCAGTCAAAACAAGTAAATGGGCCAAAATAGCTTTGTGGTGCGCCGGATTAGGATATCTTGCACCTCTGGTCTGGTTTGTCCTGTTAATACCCCTTCTTTTGGATGTCCTCTCATTTGATCTCGGCGTATTGGGAATAATCCTCATAGGCACGTCTATCTTATCAATTATTGCCAGCTTAGTAATAGGCGTCTTTGCTCTTATTCACATCTCGCTAAGCAAAGGAAAAATACAAGGAACAAGAAAAGCTGTAACCGCAGTAGTATTGAGTTTGATATACATCTTTTTTGTAGGCGTAATCATTGTCCCTCCAATTGTAAAGGTCCAGCAGTCTGAACATAGGCGGGTCTGTGGAGAGCACCTTTCTGCGCTTGGAAAATCGCTACACGCTTATGCTGAGAACTACAGGGTATATCCAATACCGAATCAATGGTGCGATATATTAGTGAAAACTGATTATGCAACTAAAGGCAAGTTAGAGTGGCCCCGCAACCAAAAGGCCAAGTGCAGTTATGCGATAAACCCCAATTGTGAGCCAAACTCAACAGGAGATGTCGTTCTATTGTTTGAAACAAATGGGGGATGGAATACTTTTGGAGGAGCTGAATTGTTAACCATATACAATCATCAGAAGGGTGAAGGGGCCTTTATCTTATATAACGATGGACACGTGACGTTTGATATCGCTGACTCTAATGGCCATTTTAATTACGAATTAAACTGGGGCGAAAAAGGAAAAGGCCGCGATTTGAAATAAACCGCGGCCTTTTTGTTTGTGCAAAATCCGCAAAAGGCCTTATACCTGGCCTCGGCGGGCTTCGAGTTTAATCCTGATTTCCTCACAAATCTTTTTTGTAAGCGGCACTTGTAAAATAAAGATTATTACCAAGGTCATGCCGACAAGGGGGATAACGGCAAGCATTATGCGAACCCAAAGAATCGTTCCAGGCGTTCCCGACTTGAGAGCAGCATCACCGCCAACCATGCTGATAATGCCCCCCGCCAAAAAACCTCCCAAAGCATTACCCAGTTTGAGAATATACGTTCCGCAGGAAGTAAAAGAGCCCTCGCGGCGTTTGCCGGTATTAAGCTCATCATAATCGATGACGTCCGCACAAATTGAACCATACAGCATCCAAAGGCCGGAGGCGGTAAGCCCCATCAGGCCGGAGGCTATTGTCTGCAGCCACTGGATATGGGGGGTATAAAGATACCAGGAGCCGGCATAAGCGCCTATGCCTATAAAGGCGGTAACAATCAAGGCATTGCGTTTGCCTGCAAAATGCGCGACCCTGTTGAGCACAGGAGCCCCTATAAGCCCGCCAAACATAAACGCCAGGCCCATCCAGAAATTCCAGTTATTGCCTAACGCTTCACTACCACCGCAAACATAATAGACAGTCGCGATATAGCCCAGTGTGCCTAACATACTCGTGCCGAGGTTAAAAGAGGCACCAACCAGCAGCATAAACAAAAATGGCCGGCAGGTAAGCGTTTCATAAAGTGCGCTTTTAAGAGAGATATGCACCTGGCTTTTAACAACAATCTTTTCGTAATAGCGCTCTTTGACTCTGAAGAAGATTATTATGGCGAAGATTGCCATTACCACGCCGAGGATACAGGTATATACCTGCATACCGCGAAGGATATTCTGCTTGCCCGTTCCGGGGACAAAAAACCACGCAAGATTGGTAAATCGCAACGCGTAAAAATTGGCCACCTCGAAAACTTTCTGCATCGCGCTTCTGTAGGTCATAATCGAGGTGCGTTCTTCATAATCGGGGGTAAGCTCATTTGCCAAACTGTTAAAGGGAACCGTGAACAAGCTGAAGATGGGGATATAAACCATTGATGAAAAAATCATATACCAGAAAACAGCCGATACTCCGAGGAATGTCTTATCCGACCAGGTAGGGGAAACCAAAAACAATATCGGAAGCCCCAGGCCGCATAAAATGCCGGCGATTAAGATGAAGGGGCGTCTCCTGCCGTATTTTGTCCGGACGTTGTCTGATAACCAGCCCACAAACGGGTCAGAAAAGGCGTCATAAAAGCGGATTAAAGTTAACGCCAGGCCTACTTGCCAATAGGGAACGCCCAAAAATATACTAAACACTCCGAACGCGACGGACGGGTAAAGCCAAAGCCCCCACATATCCAGCGCAGTTCCGAGACCATAGGCCATTTTAGTAGGAATCGGGACGCGGTCTCGCACTAACTGGCCGGTGTTTGCCGTCATTTCCTGTGCCATTTCAGCTCCTTCTTAATAAGTTATTGGCTTATTCTGACTCGATTAAACTTCCGAGTTATTCTTGATATAGTTAATCAAATCATCGACCTGCGTAAAGGCAAGTGCGGTGCAGGTGTCGGCGGCGCCGTAATAAATAGCGATTCTGCCTGTTTCGGCATCGTAAATATTGGCACAGGGGAACGTAACGTTCGGCACAAAGCCGGTTGTTTCATATAATTTTTCCGGCGTGAGCAGGTAATCGCGTGTCCTGTACAGCACTTTCCAGGGCTTGTCGATATCGAGAATGGCCGCTCCGAAACTATAAACAAATCCCTGACAGGTAAACGATACGCCGTGATAGAACAACAGCCATCCTTCGGTCGTCTCAATCGGAATCGGGCCTGCGCCGATTTTTGTGCCCTGCCACCAGCCGCTTCCGCCCCTGCTCATTACGTGTTTGTGATTGCCCCAATAAATCAGGTCCGGGCTTTCGCTCATATAGATATCGCCGAAAGGTGTGTGGGCGCTGTCGCTGGGTCTGCTCAATAACAAATACTTTCCGTTGACTTTTCTTGGGAAAAGAACGCCGTTTCTGTTGAAAGGCATAAGAGGGTTAGACATACGGGTAAAGGTCTTGAAATCCGTGGTCCTGCCTAAGCCGATTGACGCTCCGTGCATATCGTCGCACCAAACGATGTAGAAAGTATCGTCGATTTTTACAAGCCGCGGGTCATAGCCGTAGCTAATCGGGTTAGGTTTGCCTTTTTCGTTAACCCAGTCGATGGGGTCGGGGCCGATTTCCCATTTCAGGCCGTCTTTACCTCTTCCAGAAAACAGCGTCGCCCGCCCGTTTCTCTGGTCGGCCCTGAAGACCCCGACAAATTCGCCTTTATGCGGGGCGACTGCGCTGTTGTAAATACGCGCCGCCTTGGGTATCGGGTTCCAGTCGAGTATTGGATTGCCGCTGTACCTCCACAGCACGTCTATGCAACCTTTCGGCTTGTCTTCCCAGGGCATATTCGGCAGTGGCTCTCCGATGATTGTCTTGCTCTTTTTCATCTTTTCACCCTTTTTTACAGTTGAATTTTAAAAAACCGTTATACAGCCGCGGTCTCGCCGCTGGCCTTGCGTCTTTCTTCCAGCTCCGCTTTAACTTGTTTCATTGTCGTTTCATCTAATTTATAGAAGAACATAAGGATGATTAACGCAACCACTCCTATCCCGACTGGTATTACGCTCATCATCGCCTTCAAACCATTCAGAACATCTATGTTTTGGACCACGTTGGCCACGAATCCGGTCGTCGCAAGAACCAGGCCCGCAATCATACTTCCGATAGCCCATCCGAGCTTGTTCGACATAATGGAAGCTGAGAACACAAGCCCGGTTGCCCTTCTGCCCGTCTTCCATTCGGAATAGTCAGCCGTATCGGCATACATCAGCCACAGCAGCGCGGAAATCGGGCCGCCCGCTACTGAACCGATGATTTGCATAATGAAAATCATCGGCAGGTTTTCCGGCTTGAAGAAATAGAACGAGCCGGTGCAAATCAGCGCGATGATAAAAAGAATAATCGTCGCTTTCTTTCTGCCTAAGAGTCGCGCGACCACCGGAATTATCGCCAGTCCCAGCAAAGACGTAACCTGTCCGACAGTATTGAACGCCGACGTCAGCACATCAAAGCCAAATTTGTGGGTTTGCTCAAACAGAACAATACCTTGCTTTCCGAAAAGACCTATCAGCGGGTTAATAATACTTAAAAAGAAATTAAAGAAGCTTGCCAGCCAGGGACTGACCTGTTCTCCGACATAGTACTTGAAATAGTGGATGGTTACGGTCAAGCGGATGCAAACGAACAGAATGAAAAGAATTGTAACGATGAATAAGAATATCCAAGGCACGTTTTTTGAGAGGTCCTTGAGGTCGTTCTTAACCGAGGTTTTTTCTTTCGCGATGGGCTGGATACGTTCTTTTGTCGAGAGGAAGGTTATCAAAAAGAAGATGACAGCCGCAATGCCGAAGACGACAAGCGTCATCTGCCATCCTTTTGCGGGGTTATCCCGCCCGAAATGCGTCACGAGAGGCAAAACGACGGCAGAAACGATAATACCGGCTGCGTATGCACCTATGAACTTGGAAGTAGCGGCGTCCGCCCTTTCGACAGGGTCACCGCTGATGACGCCGAGCAAAGCCGTATAGGGAATATTGATGGCCGAATACATAAACATAAATAATATAAACGTAACATACGCGTAAATAATTTTCGCGACACCCCCGAAGCTTGGCACAGTAAACGCAAGAACTGCGGAAACAGCCAAAGGAACAGCTATCCATAATAAATAAGGCCTGAATTTACCCCACCGTGTATTAGTGCGGTCGGCCATAATACCGATACCCACGTCGAAAAAGGCGTCCAGCACCCTTGAGACGGCAATCATTGTTCCGGCTGCGGCCGCTGCAAGGCCGAATACGTCCGTGTAAAAGAAAAACAGGTAAAATGTGATTGTCTGCCAGAACAGGCAGGACGCCAAATCGCCGAATCCGTAACCGACCTTTTCTCTTAACGGGAGTTTCTGGATTTCGCTGCTCATAAGTTTCTCTCTCAACAAACCGTCTGATTCAACTGCCAAATCGCATATTGGGGCATAATACTAACGGGGGCAGAATCCTAATGCAACCATTTTTAGCCGGTCTTTGAGCGACGGATTGCTATTGACGAAACGGCTTAAAATGGGTAATTTTGTGAACTTTGCGAACGGATAAACTTGAGAAGCGGCAAATTGTTTTGAGAAAGAAAGGAAGTAAGCAAGATGTTCACAACGATTGTTGGCATAAAGGCGAGAGAGATATTAGACAGCCGGGGCAACCCCACTGTTGAAGTTGATGTTCTTTTGGAAGACGGCTCATTCGGACGAGCCGCGGTGCCTTCGGGCGCAAGCACCGGCGCTCACGAGGCGGTCGAGCTTCGCGATACCAAAGAAAAGCGGTATATGGGCAAAGGCACAGCCGGCGCGGTAAAAAACGTGAATGAAAAAATAGCGCCGAAAGTTATAGGTATGGACGCAATGGCCCAGGAAGATATTGACCACCTGATGATAGACCTGGACGGCACGCCCAACAAAGGCAAATTCGGCGCAAACGCGATATTAGGCGTATCATTAGCCGCGGCTAAAGCGGCTGCCGCATCCGCCTGCCTGCCCCTGTATCGGTATCTCGGCGGCTGCAACGCCAATATCATCCCTGTGCCGATGATGAACATTCTCAACGGCGGCAAACACGCAGACAACAACGTCGATTTCCAGGAATTTATGATTATGCCCGTCGGGGCGCCAAACTTCGCTGAGGCGCTTCGTATGGGAGCCGAAACCTTCCACACGCTCAAAAAGGTTCTGAAAGAAAAAGGATACAACACAAGCGTCGGCGACGAAGGCGGTTTCGCACCGTCGCTCAAGAGCAATGAAGAGGCGCTTGAGGTGGTGATGGAAGCGATAAAGAAAGCCGGCTACAAACCGGGCAAGGATATCGCTATCGCGCTCGACCCGGCCGCAAACGAGCTGTTCGACAGCAAGACCGGCAAATACAGCTTCTTCAAATCAGACCCGAAAAACAAGGTCTCAAGCGACACAATGGTCGAGCACTGGGCCAAATGGGTCAGCAATTACCCCATCATTTCAATCGAAGACGGCCTCGCGGAAGACGACTGGGACGGCTGGAAAACGATGACCAATAAACTCGGCGACAAAATCCAAATCGTCGGCGACGACCTGTTCGTCACCAATACCGAACGCTTGGCCAAAGGTATCGAGCTTGGCAGCGCAAACGCGATATTGATTAAGCTCAACCAGATAGGCACACTGACCGAGACCTTCGAGGCGATTAATATGGCCAAACGCGCCGGCTGGAACGCGGTCATAAGCCATCGAAGCGGCGAAACCGAGGACTCCACAATCGCCGACCTGGCAGTGGCAACCGGCGTCGGGCAAATCAAGACGGGTTCTGCCTGCAGGACCGACAGAATCTGCAAGTACAACCAACTGCTGCGAATCGAAGAGGAGCTTGGCAAAGCGTCCAGATACGCCGGCTTTATGCTGCAGAAGAGTTAAAAGGATTACCATGTGAGCAACGGCAGGTGCGAGAAGCCCGACAGATAACGGATGATTGCACCTGCCGATTTTTTTGGACGGGACTATGCAAAGCGAGCGAGTCATTCGAACCGTTGCGTTTGTAGTGTTCTTCAGCATCGGCGCTGCCGTATTATCGGTGACGACACTGTGCGATGATTTGCTCGAATATTACTACTATAAAGGTCTGCTCAGCCAGTCCGAAGAACACCTTAAAAAGCTCGAATCCCTGAACTCCGATTACGACACGCTGCTTGCCCAGGTTGAGGGCAACCCCAAAGAGCTTGCTCGTCTGGCCCCCGCGACACTCGGCATCGAGTCGAATGAGCCAAACACCGCGTACCCACGCGCGACCGCCGGCAAACTCGCCGCGGCAAGGCGTGCATTAGCCGAAGAGCCAAACCATACTACAATCATAGAAGGTGCCCCGCCGTGGCTCGGTTTGTGCTGTCAGTGGCCTCGCCGGCACATCCTGTTTATCTCCGGCGCCACCTTGGTGCTGATTTCGTTTGTCTTTTTCGGACCTACAAGAGACCCGTCCCGCACAATGACGGTAACCTCCAGCGGTGAGCACAAAGTCGAACCAGGTCAAATCGCCAAAACCGAACCCGAACCGCCCCCACCCCCCGAAACCCAATAATCCCTATTATCTTCGCAAAAAGAGCGAAAATATGGTCAGGCCTACCCTAGGCAAAATCGAGGAAATAATAGCCGTATTGCAAGCGTCTAACTGGTAAACCACCTGCCCGGTATGCCTGATAATTTACAAAACTGGCGAAACCTATGGACAAAACCGTTGAAAATGTTAAAATGGGAAAGATTATTGGAAATTCACCCCTAATATTGGACGATTACCGTATTATTGAAGATGTTAGCGAAAAAGTTTTTAATGTTCTATAAAACCGCGATAACACTTGGCTTGCTGATGGCAATGTGTCTGTTCACTTCGTGCGCCGAGCCCCAGGCAACTGATAAACAGGATTATATAGGACCATCCGATTCGCAACCAGCTATTCAGCCGCCTCTGGAAAATGAAAAAACACAGGAACCCAATTCTTCGCCGATAGTGAATATCGAGCCGAATGGGCCTATTGATATAACGATAAATGAGGCGGTCCTTATATCTCTGCAGAAAAACAAATCTCTGGCAGTTGAAAAACTAAACCCGCAGATAAAAAGAACCTTCGAGGAGCAGGCGTTATCCGTATTCGACCCGGATTTAAAAGGAACAGTGTCGCAAGGCAAAACGAAATTAGAGTCGCCTCCGGCGCCCGGCTCAGGACCTCTTAAAGAAACCGAAAAGGCATTTGGCGCAGACGCTTCACTAAGCGAATTTTTGCCTACGGGCACAACATTGGCGCTTGACGGCAGCACAAGCCGGCTTGATGATTCGTTTGCCGCCGACCCGTTCGTATCAACGCGATTGGGTGGGAGTGTAACGCAATCGCTTTTGAGAGGTTTTGGCACCGCGATAAATCTTGTCTCGGTAAACCAGGCCAGGATAGATACGAAGATATCGCAATATGAACTTCGCGGATTCGTTGAGACGTTAGTGGCGCAGATTGAGGAAGCATACTGGAATTATTCGCTGGCGGAAAAGAGCATAGAGATATACGAACAATCGATGCAAGTGGCGGAAAAACAGCAACAGGAAACCGAGGAGCGAATTAACATAGGTTCGCTGGCACGGAGCGAGCTTGCCGCGGCCAAGGCGGAAACAGCGCTTAGGCAACAGAACCTCATCGTCGCGGAAAACACGCTTGCCCAAAGCCGGCTCAATCTTTTGCGGCTGTTGAACCCCAGCGGCAACGAAATCTGGGACAGAAAAATCATTCTCAAAAGCGAGCCAACGACACCGGCAATTGAGCTTAGCCCTGTGGAGACATACGTCCTGCGAGGCCAGCAGATGAGGCCGGAGCTGAACCAGGCGCGACTACAGATAGACCGCGATGAGCTTGAAATTGTAAGGACTCGCAACGGTTTGCTGCCGCAGCTCGATTTTTTCATTACTCTCGGCAAAACGGGATACGCCGACTCATTTGACGATTCGGCCAAGAACATTTTTAAGAAAAATGATTACGACGTCGCAGCAGGCATAACTTTCGAGTACCCTCCGATGAACCGCTCGGCGCAGGCGAAAAACCAGCAGGCCACACTGTCACGCCAACAATCACAGGAGGCGCTCGGCAATCTCGAACAATTAGTCGAGGTTGATATAAGAGGCGCTTATTTGCAGATTACAAGCGTTCAGCAGCAGGTTGTCGCGGCAAAAGCGAGCAGAGAACTGCTGGAGGAAAAACTCAAGGTCGAAACCGGTAAATTCGAAGTCGGCAAATCAACATCGATTCTTGTCGCACAGGCACAAAGAGATCTTCTGCAGAGCCAGATAACCGAGCTTACGGCCGCAATAAATTATCAGATAGCGATAGTGGAGCTTCATCGGCTTGAGGGAACGCTCTTGATGCGAAGCGGAATTGCCAGTCCGGGCAGTATTCCCGTAAAAATATCTAAAGGCAGTGAGTTGGCTAAAACCTATGACTAAGAAAAACTGTAAAATAAAGATTTGGTTGATAGTGGCGCTGGCGGGTGTGGTTCTGCCTGCCGGCTGCTCGAAAAAAACGCCGCAGGCCCCGCAAGCCGTACCGGTATCGGTAACACAGGTAACACAACAGACGTTGCCTCTTGAGCTGAGCAGCTTCGGGACGGTTGAAGCGAATATGAGCGTTACGATGAAATCGCAGGTAGCCGGCATCCTTACCGCAGTTCATTTTGTGGAAGGCCAGGAGGTCAACAATGGTGATTTGTTGATCTCGATTGATTCGAGTCCTTTCGAGGCGGCGCTCAGAATGGCACAGGGAACTCTTGAAAAAGACCAGGCGCAATTGAAGAACGCCGAAAAAGATGTGTCCAGGCAGACGGAACTGTTGAAGAAGGGCTATGCGTCGCAGAACGATTACGATAACAGCGTAACGGCAATGGGTGTGCTTAAAGCTACCGTTGATTCTGATAAGGCGGCAGTGGAGAACGCGGTGATACAACTCGGTTATTGCTCAATCCGCTCGCCCATCGACGGCGTCATCGGGTCGATTTCCATTAACCAGGGCAATTTGATTAAGGAAAAAGACGTCGCCATCGCAACCATCAACCAGATAAGCCCCATCAGGATAAGTTTCACACTGCCGCAACAGTATCTGCCTTCGATACGCAAATATATGGCCGGCAACACACTTGAGGTAATCGTGAAAATTCCCGGCGCAGAGGGGCAGGAGCCGGTGCGTGGGTCTTTGCTTTTTATCGATAACTCGGTAGATACCGGCACGGGAACGATTCGGCTGTGGGGCCTACTACAGAACAAAAGGCACATGCTCTGGCCCGGGCTGTTTGTAAACGTTGTTCTTAAGCTTGCGCAGGAACCTAACGTCGTGGTTGTGCCTTCGCAGGCGGTCCAAAACGGCCAGCAGGGCCAGTTCGTTTACGTGGTGAAGGCGGACAACACCGCTGAAGTCCGGCCGATTACAGTGCAACGGACAACAGATGACAGTTCCGTTGTCGAAGGAGTCGAGCCGGGTGAGACAGTGGTAACGGACGGACAGCTCCGGCTGGTGGCAGGCGCAAAAGTTCAAATAAAGGAAACAACAGGTAATAAAAACCAAGCGGATAAAAGATGAATTTCACAGCTCTGTTTATAAATCGACCCGTAATGACAACCCTTGTGATGCTGGGGATATTAATCTTCGGCATCGCGGCTTTTTTTCAGCTTCCCGTAAGCGATTTGCCAAACGTGGATTTTCCGACGATACAGGTTTCCGTCTCGTTTCCCGGGGCAAGCCCGGAGACAATGGCCTCGGCGGTGGCTACGCCTCTCGAAAAACAATTCACTACGATTGCCGGCATCGACTCAATGACGTCAACGAGTGTGCTGGGAAACACACAAATAATCATTCAATTCAGCCTCAGCCGCAATATTGACGGGGCGGCACAGGACGTCCAGGCGGCAATCACACAGGCACAAAGACAACTGCCCCAGGATCTGCCAAGCCCTCCCACTTACCGGAAGGTCAACCCGGCGGACCAGCCGATTCTATATATCGCTCTGACCGGGCCAACGATACCTATGTATTCGCTGGATGAATACGGCGAGACCCTTATGGCACAGCAAATTTCGATGGTCAGCGGTGTGGCGCAGGTGCAGGTTTATGGCGCACAAAAATACGCAGTTCGTGTATGGCTGAATCCGGCTGCGCTGGCCAGCAAAGGCCTTGGAATCAACGAAGTCGCGGACGCTGTCGCAAACGGCAACGTGAATCTGCCCACAGGGATACTTTACGGACCAGATAAAGCCATAACGGTGGAGGCAACGGGGCAACTAAACGACGCTGCCGCATACAGGCCGCTGATTGTAGCGTATCGCAACGGCTCGCCGGTCCGGCTTGGAGACCTGGGCAAGGTTGTGGACAGCGTTGAAAACAACAAGACCGCCGCATGGTATGCTACTTCGAACGAAGAACAGCGCGGGATTATTTTGGCAGTGCAGAAACAACCTGGAACAAATACGGTAGCGGTAACGGACGCGGTGAAGAACCTTTTGCCGAGTTTCCGCAAGCAGATGCCGGCGTCGGTTTCGCTCAACATTCTTTTTGACAGGTCGATGTTTATCAGGGAATCGGTAAAGGACGTCGAATTTACGCTTGTTTTGACGCTGATACTGGTGGTCCTGGTAATATTCCTTTTCCTGCGGAATATGTCGGCAACGGTGATACCGAGCTTGACGCTGCCGATGTCGATAGTGGCGACTTTCGCCATAATGCATCTTGCAGGATTCAGCTTAAACAACCTGTCGCTGATGGCGCTTACACTGTCGGTGGGATTTGTGGTCGATGACGCGATTGTTATGCTGGAAAACATATTCCGGCACATGGAAATGGGCAAAAGCGCTATCAAGGCGGCCGTGGACGGGGCGAAGGAAATTGCGTTTACGATTGTAAGCATGACGCTGTCGCTAAGCGCTGTTTTTATCCCGATTATTTTTATGGGCGGCCTTATAGGACGGCTGTTCAGGGAATTTTCCATAACAATCGGAGTGGCCGTACTGTCGTCCGGATTTATCGCGCTTAGTTTGACGCCGATGTTATCGAGCAGATTCTTGAGAAAACCCGAAGACGTCAAGCACGGCCGTGCTTATGCGTTTACCGAATTGATGCATAACAAAATGACCGCGTTTTATGAACGAACCCTGAAATGGGTCCTTCTGCACAGACGCGGCGCGATGGTTTTCTCGGCGATTATTCTGGCGGGAACGTTTTATCTGTTTGTGGCCATCCCCAAAGGTTTTTTGCCCAGCGAGGACCACGCACAGATATTCGGGTTTACAGAAGGAATAGAGGGAATATCATTCGACTCTATTACGGAACATCAAAGGGCGGTGGACACCATCATACAGAAAGAGCCGGAGATAGATTCGTTTATGTCGAGCGTCGGCAGAAGCGGGGGCAATATGGGAGTAGTGCTTATCCGGCTGAAACCGAAGTCCCAACGCAAACTTTCTGCCGACCAGCTTATCCAGAAATGGCGTGGTATGCTGAGCAATATACCTGGAATGAGGGTTTATCTGCAGAATCCGCCTTCTATCCAGCTTGGCGGAAGAATGTCCAAAAGCCAGTATCAATACACGCTGCAAAGTTACAACCTGGACGAGCTATACAAATATGCCGGGATAATGGAGCAGAAGATAAGACAAATGCCCGGCTTACTTGACGTAACCAGTGACTTGCAGGTAAAAAATCCCCAGGTGAGCGTCGATATAGACAGGGACAAAGCATCAAGCTTGGGCATAACAGCCCAGCAAATTGAAGATGCCTTGTATTACGCATACGGCACACGCCAGATATCAACAATACTGACATCGAGCAACGAGTACGAGGTCATATTAGAGCTTGAACCGAAATACCAGCTTGACCCCGCATCGCTGGGTACGCTTTACGTAAAGTCGAACAGCGGGCAGCTTGTCCCGTTGAACTCCGTGGCCAACCTGACCAACAGCGTCGGGCCGACGAGTGTAAATCACCAGGGGCAATTGCCTGCCGTAACGATTTCATTCAATCTTCCGCCGAATTTTCCTCTTGGAAACGCGGTCGATGCAATAAACCGCCTGGCAAAAGATACCCTGCCTGATACGGTAACGGCGAGCTTCCAAGGGACGGCGCAGGCATTCGCGGCGTCGATGCGCGGTCTTGGGCTTCTGCTGGCGCTTGCCATACTGGTGATTTATCTTGTCCTGGGGATTCTGTATGAGAGTTTCATTCACCCGCTGACAATATTGTCAGCCCTTCCGTTCGCTGGCTTCGGGGCGCTGCTTACGCTGATAATTTTCGGCGAAGAACTCTCGATATACGCGTTTGTGGGCATAATTATGCTCGTCGGACTTGTGAAAAAGAATGGTATAATGATGATAGATTTTGCCATCGATGCGCAAAAACACGGGAAAAGCCCCTATGACGCGATTGTTGAGGCAAGCGTAATACGTTTCAGACCTATAATGATGACGACAATGGCGGCGCTTATGGCGGGCCTTCCCATCGCTATCGGGTTCGGCGCAGGCGCCGAATCGCGAAGGCCGCTTGGTCTGGCCGTAGTCGGCGGGCTGTTGTTCTCGCAAAGTATTACGCTTTATGTCACGCCGGTATTTTATCTTTATATGGAATCACTGCAGAAAAAAACCTCCAGGTGGTTCAAGACCCCACAGGGACAACCCGTCTCGGGACAGGCAACGCAAAACTAACAGAAAAAATAAACGTGCCGAACCGCCTAAACCGAACCGACCGGGAATTCATCAGGGCAGAATGTATCTTAATACTACGACTGTTCGATAGGGGTTACCGGGTCAATAACAAGCCAGCAGAATGTGCCGAGGAAATATACGCCCGATGCGACATACAGGGCGACGTTCCAGTTGTGGCCTGACCACGCGAGGATATAACCGATTGCGATGGCGGCAAGCCCCCCGCCGAAATTGCCCATCATATTCATACTGCCGGATAGCGTCCCTGAGAATTTCCCGCCTATATCCATACACGCACCCCAGCTCGTCGGCATCACCAAATCGTTGCAAAAACTGGCCAAGCCCATAGCCAGAACGGCCAGGAACGGGTCTTTTATCGTCACCGAAGATGCCAGCAAAATGGAAGCCCCCAGAAATCCGGTGCCGGCCAATAATCGCCTTGACACCTTAACGCTGCCAATGCGACGGGCAAGGGGGGCGACAATGGACCCGCAGAACAGAGACCCCAGACCACCAAAAAACAAAGGCACACCAGCCAGCAGGGCTTTGACAAATTGCGGATGCTCGACCAGCCAGGGCACCTGGCGAATCAGCGGATGCTGCACAAGGTCGAATCCCCGCGCCTCCTGCAAATATGTAGGCAGCCAGGTGATATAAAAAACCGCCCCGAAATTCAGGCAGGCGAATTGAAACCACAGAAGCCAGACAGTTTTAGAAGCTAATAGTTTCCCCCACGGGATTTTGCCGTGTCCAAGCACCACGTCCTGCTGACGAGGCAAAATCGCCAGCTCCGCTTCATTAATACTTTTGTTGTCGCGCGGATTGTCCCGATACCAGATGAAAAAGAAAATCGCCCATATTATGCCCAGCAGGCCGAACAATCCGAAGGTGTGACGCCAGGAAATATGCTGCAAAATAATCACTACCAATAAAGGCGTGAACGCTCCGCCCCATCTGGCACTTAGCCACATTATGCCCTGGGCACGGTCCCGTTCCAATTTTGGCAGCCATGTGGTAAACGCCTTGGTCAGATTCGGGAAGCACCCCGCCTCGCCCGCGCCAAACATCGCGCGAGTAATCACTAACGAAATTAAACTGAATACCCAACCCGTCGCGGCTGTAAAAAACGACCACCACATAACTACCCGCATCAGCACTTTGCGTGCGCCGATACGGTCGCCAAGCCAGCCGCTGGGAATCTCAAAGAGGGCATACGCCCAGAAAAACACGGAAAACGCCCAGCCCATTTGCTTGGTCGAAAAGCCGAGGTCTTTGCTCATTATCGG
>PLLM01000098.1 GCA_003141275.1 Phycisphaerales bacterium | reverse complement strand
TGCTGGATGAATTGTCTGCCGCCAGAAAAGGGGGTGACGTTTTTGTTGAGCCAGTCGTTGCCTGATATATGGTCGAAGTAGTCGTTGGCGATGTTGGCTCCTGAGTGCAGGGCCATTGTCGCGAAAAGGGCAAGCAGAAAAAGAGGCCAGTTGAACGTTCCGGCGATTGCGAAACCGAGGGCTGAGCCGACAAGGACAGGGGCTGCGCTTGCGGTGAGGAACTTCGGCCTTGCGGCGAGAAAGAGCGTAATTAGTTTTGGTTGCCTGTACTCAGGTTTCATTGTTAAGAATCCTTTGTGTGCGAGCGAGGGCCTGGTCGGGGGTTTCGTCGGGGGCGAGGTCGAGTGAGTGGACGTTTTTGAAGGTTTTGAACCAGGTCCGCTGTGCCTTGGCGAGTTTTCGGGTGTTTTTCTTGATAAGTTCGGTTGCGTCATCGAGAGTTATTTGGCCTGAGAGGTGGTTGATTATTTCGGCGTAGCCGATTGCTGAGCGTGCCTGTTTGCTGAGGGGTTTTGGTTCTGCAAGCAGTTGTTTGACCTCATCGACTAAGCCGGCGTCAATCATCTTTTTGACTCTTGCGTTGATGCGTTTGCTTTCTTCGGTTTTTTCCCTTCGTAAGCCGATGATTGTCCAGTCCTGCGAAGCGTTTGCGTCCCACTGTTGCTGAAAAGCGGATATAGGTTTGCCGGTGAGTTTATAGACCTCAAGGGCGCGGATGATGCGTCTTGGATCGTTGGCGCTGATTTTGGCGGCAGTGGCGGGGTCGATTGTTTTAAGTTGCTCGTAAAGTTTATCGAGGCCTTCGGCTTGTGCCTGTGCTTTGAGTTCATCGCGGATTCGCTCATCAGCGCCGGGGCCTTCGAAGAGGCCATAGAGAAGGGATTTGATATAAAGCGCTGTGCCGCCGACGGCGACGATTGGTTTGTTGCGTTTTTTTATATCGGCGATGGATTCTATAGCCAGTTCGAGGAATCGGGCGACGCTGAATGAGTCGCTGGGTTCGACGACGTCGATTAGGTGATAAGGAATCTGGTCGCGGTTTTCTTTGGGGGGTTTGGCGGTGCCGATATCCATTCGGCGATAGACCTTCATCGAGTCGATGCTGATAATCTCGGCGCCAAGAGATTTTGCCAGGGCGAAGGCGAGTTTGCCTTTGCCTGAAGCGGTGACGCCAAGAATAAGAATCATTTTGGGGTTCATAATTTTTTATCGAAGCCCCGCGGGGCGAGTGTATAATACGGTTTTTAAGATTGTAACGCAACTTTTCCGGGGCCGGTGTTATGAAGTCAGATAGTAAAGTGAAAAGAGAATTTGAGGGGGATTTGGAGCGCAAGGTCAAGCTGGTCAACAAGACGCTCAAGGAGATTTTGTCGCGGAAGGATTTAATCAGCAAAGAGCTTAGAGAGCCGGTTCGATATGCGCTAACGGGGCCGGGCAAGCGCATCAGGCCTGCGATTGTGTTGTGGTGTTGCGAAATGGTAAGCGGGAAGATTAATCGCGACGCCCAAATTGCAGCGGCGGCGATAGAAATGATTCATACGTATTCGCTGATACACGACGATTTGCCGGCGATGGATGATGATGATTACCGGCGGGGTCGGCTGACGTGCCATAAGAAATTTGACGAGGCGACGGCGATACTGACGGGCGACGCGCTGCTGACGCTGGCGTTTGAGGTGCTGGCGAAGGAGATAAAGTCGCCAGTTATGGCTGCGCGATTGGTTGGTGAGCTTGCAGAGGCGGCTGGGCCTGCGGGAATGGTTGCGGGACAAATGGCCGACCTGAATTACGAAAAAAAAGACGCTGACGAGAAGATGCTGCGATACATTCATACCAACAAGACGGCGAAGATGTTTCGCTGTGCTGCTGTTATTGGGGGTATGTGCGGAGGGGCCAACGAGAAACAATTGAAACGGCTGCGGGAATACGGATTGAAGGTCGGGCTTGGGTTTCAGATAGCAGACGACATACTCGACGTGTGCGGGACGAGCAAGCAGTTGGGTAAGACAAGCGGCAAGGACGCGAGACAGGGAAAGCAAACATATCCAGCGGTGGTGGGGCTGGAGAAGTCGAGAGAGTTGGCTGGTAAACTCGCTTATGAGGCGGTTGCTGCGTTAAAGCCCTTCGGCGAAAAAGCGGAGGCGCTTCGTCAGCTTGCGGAATCGCTTTTGAACAGGACAAGATAAAAACCCCAAGTTCCAAATCCTAAATCCACCTTTGTCGATGCTCCGGCGGACAAGTTCTAAACCCTTCGATTTGGTTCGACTTCGCTCACCACGGGTCACTCAGGGCAGGCAAGCACCAATTAGCAAAATTTAAATCTCAAAATGGCTGACGCCCGAGGGAAACAGTGTTTTTTATACTGATAACGGAGTTTGGGGGATAAGGGTTTTCCTCATTTTTGGGTGAGGGATTTCGACTCATAAAAAATTAAAATAGTTGTCGATGAGAGAATCAGAATATAGGGGTTTGACTATGGAACTATTGATGTCGCCTATAGGGCTGATGATGGTGGTTATAAACCTCTTGCTACCCGCCGTTAGGCGTCCCTTACGGGAGGTGAGTTTGGTTGGGGGGAAAGTAGTTTTTGAATATGAAGGGGATTCGCAAGTTTGGGAGAACTTTTTTGGAGTGAGTAATTTAGTGTACAGGATACATCCCCTGCCTCGCCCTCCTTAAGCAGGTGAAACTCTTAAGTTAGAACTGTTTTTGCGAACCAACGGGCCATCCTTAGAAATAAATCAGGGTGGCCTTTTTATTGATTGTTAAAAGCGCATGGATCTGCAAATCATCAATTATCAATTAGTTGGCGCTGTGGTCATGCCAGCCGGCTGGTGCGGGGATGTATTTACCGCTGAACCAGATATCGCCGGGGAGTATGCCCGACATCAGTCGGGTGTCGATGTAGTAGTTTTTGATATATCCGTCGTCAGGGCTTGATTGGCCAACGATGCCCCTGATAACCTCTGTGATGCTGCCGCAGACCCTCAGGTTATCTTTGCTGCCGCTGAATTCTTTTCTGCCGCCACTGCCGCCGACGTATTCCGCTCCCCAGCCGCCGCCGCCTATGGTCATTGCGGCCTCAACGATAGTTGGGTCGGGGAGGTATCGCCCCGAGGCTCCGCTGTTTCCGATTGGCTGATAGGTGTAGCCGGATACGCTTGAAGGTGAAGTCGGCGATCGGCCTGGGTCAACGACCTTTATGACGCCCTGTGCGATAAGGCCGAGGACGTTGGGGTTGGTGTCAGTCGGCTTATTGTTAGCGTCGGTTGTGTGTGCGCCATCAACTCTTATCGAGTCGGCTATCCATATATTACCAGTGGCGACGACGGTGATTTTGCCTTGGACGACCTGATTCGGGTCTGGAAAAGTGGCGTTGCTGTCTCCTCCGATGATTACGTTACCGTTGACGTAGATTTGACCGCCCGGGTCGCTTGTATAGCCGCCGATGGTCTGGGTTACGTAGGTATCTGTGATGGAGTAGGTTTTTTGATACGCCGCATTGTTTGATTTGTAGTGGTAGCCGTAGATGTTGTATTGATGGAACATGGTGGGGTTACTTCCGGTAACGATGTTGTAATCGTAAGGAGCCGGGGCGTTTAATACGACAGCACAGTTGTTGGTGATTCTGACCTTGCCGACGCCACCCTGGACGAAGAATTCGAGCTGGGTGGCGGGACACTTGTAAGAGTCGAATGGGGGTGTAGTAGGACAGCCGGTTAGATTAGGTGTAAATTTATAGGCGGCAGCAGTGCTGTCGCGGAAACGGTTGACTTTGCTTTGGACGGCTGTCGCATCGGTAATGCGGACATTTGGCTGGTCAAAATCTATGCCGTTTCTAAACAGCGGCACAATCGTGGAGTAGTTGCCAAGTAAGGTTAAGCCCCCGGTGGTCGAGGTGTAGATGCTTTTATCGGAGCTGCCTATTTTTCTGGATTCACTCATTTCGACTTTTTGCCGAAAAATTGGGCTTCCGGATATAAAGATATCACCCACATCGGGGCTATCGCCGGCCTTGTTTATGTGCAGGGGTATATCAATTATTTCACCATCGACAAAATTGACACCCATGGTGGAAGATGAGCCGTTTGGAATCCTGCAGGAGCCCATAGCCCAGCCGCTGGTTTCCTGTACTACGTCCACGTCAACGATTCTGGTAAACGAGGGTCTTCCGCATATACCAGTCGAGGTTACTCTGAATACAGGTCTTGCTCCGATGAAGCCGTGGAAGTTAATTGTGTAGCTGCAACTACCTGTTCCGAAGGTAATTGAACCATTGCCTGGGATAGCGCCGAGGATGTCGCCCTGCTGGCTCATCCAGAAGATGGCTTGTTCGTAGCCGGCTTCGGCAGCGAGCATTGCTTCGGTCTGTGATTTTGTCTGGACGGCCTGTATTCGGGAACCATAACTTGTCATTGTGGCGCCTATAATGAGCGCCATGAGTATCACCATAGCTATAATCACGAGAGGCAGGACAAATCCATTTTTCGTACTGCGTATTGCGTATTGCGTATTGTGTACCCTTAACGCAGAGCGACAAGTATCAAGTTTAGTATTCATACTACAGCTCCATTATGAACTACTGAGGCCAAACGTTTCGGAGGTAAGTGGCTGCAATGACGGTTTTGGATTTATTGTCGGCGGGGTCGTTAATAGTCAGATTCATCCTGACGCAGCCCCAGCCGCCGCCGGCCGGAGTTTTTTTTGTGTGGGTGAATGCGATGCTGGCGACGTTTCTGGCCAGGATGGTGGTGCTTACGGGCGTTACTCTGTGGCCTGCGGCGTTGATGGCACCACCGGTTGGACCGCCGGTCGATGTACCGAGGTCGAGCTTGAGCTGGCCGTTATCGAGATAGAAGAGGGCGTATTTGTCAGCGACGCTTGTTGGGGTAAGCATAGCGGCGGTAAGGTCGGTGCTCCAATATCTAAACTCGACGGCCTGTCCGGCTAGGATTTCATCCGGATCGAGCTGATTGACCGGCGGCGCGGTGAAGGTGCTGCCGGCGACCCGGTACACATAGTAATCATTTTTGTTGGATTTACGGCCTATTGAGCCGAAGGAAGTCGTTGTGGCAATAGAGTCGAGCTGGGAATCAGCATTAGCGGTTTTGTATGCCTGGTTCCAGCTTTTGTAACCGCTTTGGATCAGCATCGCGACGGGAAGCATAACAATACAGCTGAGGGCTATTGCCGCCATTACTTCAATCAGTGTAAATCCGTTTCTTTTCATAATTTTACCCTGATGGATCGGGATGGTTACGAGTCACGTCTGACAAAAGTGGTAAAGGTTAAAGTATGGTCGGAACCACTGACGGCGCCATTGCCATAATCTTTTCGCCAACTTACAGTGACGCTGAGTTCCTGGAGCGTTACGCCCGCAACGGTGTCGGTACTGATCGGTTGCTGAGCCATGCTCAGATGGAATGTTTGGTTGTCGAGGGTAATAATGTAATTGAGGGCTGTCGGGGGTGTTGGCGTTAAGAACCCCAGGCCGAGTGTTGTGGCGTCATAGAGTGGATCGCCGCCTGTGCTTTTCCAGTCCTCGAGGAGCAGTTGGGCAAGACGTGTGGCGGTAGTCTGGGCTTCTGAAGTACGGCTGTCCTTTACGCTGTAATACTGAAAAGACAGAGTGCCCAAGGCGACTATAATGATAATCGCGACCGACATCATTACTTCCACGAGAGTGAACCCGTAGCGTTGTGATTTTTTGCGAGATGAATATGTCAGAGTATTCATTGTTTTCCCTAAAGAATAAGGAGCGGCCGGTTGGGCAAAAGGCCACAATCGTACATCTCCCGATTTAAAGTATTGTAAATATTTGTGTTATATCCAAAGAAGCCGTACGGCGTTTCGCTGTATAAATCGGTGTTTTTGGTGTGGGTGTTAACTATGTAAACAGGTGGCGAGCATGGCCCTATAAAACGGGGCATATAGGCAGTTTGGGCGGTTTGGGTGCATAAACAGAGATTGTTTGAGTATGGCAAGGCCGTAAACGTGCCGCTTAACCCCGCCAGAATCTTTAGTCGCATCCATTGTTTCCGCTTAGTCAGAAAACTGTTGACAAAAAACGCCGATTGCCGATGCTGGTCGATTATTTTTGATATTGTTTTTAAGGCAATCGAACTGTGTCAGCGTCGCCAAAGATATTGCTTGTAAATCCGCCGATATATGATTTCGCCGCTTATGATTTCTGGCTCAAGCCCTACGGCCTGTTAAGCGTAGCGGGATACCTCCGGGCAAAGGCGGAATTTGCCCTCTTCGATTACCTCGACCGGCTGCATCCGTTTTACGCGACTCACAAAGAAATCAAGAACGACCAGTGGGGCAGGGGCAGGTTTTATTTCGAGAAAATTCCTAATCCCGATTGTTTGAAAGACATACCACGCTCTTTCAGACGATTTGGTCTGCCGAGGAAAATTTTTCAGGATTTTCTAACCACACACACCGATTATGATTTTGTTTTTATAGGCACGGTAATGACCTACTGGTATCCGGGCGTGCGGGAGGTGATAGAGGACATTCGCCGGGCGATGCCTGCTGCCAAAATCATAATCGGCGGCAACTATGTAACGCTGTGCCGTAAACACGCGGAAAAAATGGGCGCTGATTTGCTTGTCGAAGGTAATGACCTTGGGCCGGTTTGGGATTTCGTTGGGCTTAAACCTGATTTGGCCCAGCCCGGATTTTGGGAGGTGTATGATAAATTAAGCGTCGGGGCGTTGAAGCTCAGCGATGGCTGTCCTTTTGAATGCACGTATTGTCTTGTGCCGAAGGTATATGGCAAGTTTAAAGCGAGGTCTTTGGAAAGGTCGCTGGCGGAACTGGAACTTCTTGTAAAACTTGGGGCGAAAAACGTCGCGTTTTATGATGATGCCTTGTTATTCGACGCGAAGAATGTTCTGGTCCCGTTTTTCAATGAGGTCATCCGACGAGATATAAAAGTGAATTTTCACAGCCCCAACGCGATTAACGCGAGATTCGTGACAAAGGAAATTGCTCAGTTAATGGTGCGGGCGGGCTTCAAATGTTTTTATCTTGGTTTTGAAAACACGTCAAGAGATTGGCAAAAGCAAACCGGCTCAAAGGTTTTTTCGGAAGAATTGGCCGAGGCGATTGAAAATCTGAAATCCGCCCTTCGATTGTACTCAGGGCAGGCCGGTGCTGAACCGAGTAATATCACGGCTTACCAGATTTTGGGACACCCAAAAACCAACGTTGCTGATTTGGAAGAGTCGATGCGTTTTGTGAATAGGTTGGGCATACGAGGGATGCTCGCCGATTTTTCGCCGATACCTGGTACGCCCGATGGCGAACTATGCAGGAAATGGGTTGATATGGATGAGCCGTTATTGCACAACAAGACGGCTTTCCCCGTTATCCTGCTCGGCTTCGACGAAACAAACCGCCTCAAAGACCTGCAGCGGCAGCTAAATCGGGGCATCAGTCAGGGATAAGTCGACCGCCGATAGAATATCTTGTACTTTCCGCCTGTCAAATCAAACCTTCTATTGCCTTTATTTACACTTACCACATAGGTATTTGCGAGGCGCAAATTAAGTAAATTACTTATATGCTTTTTTATCCGGCAACAACGAGAATCACAGACAGACATTAGGGAAAAAAGGTATTAGTTTTTTTTTAAGGAGACACAAAATGAAGAAGTTAGCAATGTTATTGTTTGTCTTGGCGCTGTGTGTGCCGGTGGTTAACGCAGCTTCTATTGACCTGAAAACGGCAGGCAGCTTTGGGGCGCTGGCCGGCACAGGCGTGACCAACGCGGTTGCTGGTACCATTATCAACGGTGATGTCGGCTCTTATCCGACGCCATCGATTTCGGGATTACTGCCCGCGGATGTCAACGGCATCTTGTACGCCGCGGCAGGCCCCGTGGTGGGACAGGCGAAACTTGACTTGGATGACGCTTACACTGCGGCGGCGGGCGCTACGGGCGGCGTGCCCGGACCTGCGGAACTGGGCGGAGCGACCCTCCTTCCGGGAGTTTACACCTATGGTGTGGCTGCGTCTTGGACGTTCGGGGCCGGCGATCTGACGCTGGATGCTAGTGGAGATCCCAGCGCGCAGTGGATCTTCCAGATCGGCACCACCCTGATAACGCCCGCCAACGCCAACGTGGTGTTGATTAATGGCGCCGAGGCAAACAATGTGTTCTGGCAGATTGGGTCATCCCTGACCCTTGGTGCCACCAACACCTTCGCCGGAAACATTCTCGCGTACGAGAGCATCACCCTTGGCGGCGGTACTTTGAACGGAAGAGCGTTGGCCCGTGGTGGTGCAGTCACGATCAGCGGCGCTGTCGAGACCATAAACGCCCCAGGTTTCGTCCCAAGCGAAGCAAACGTCCCTAATGTAATAGATCAGAACCAGGCGGATGCTAACACGGCAATTACCGGTGCCGGTCTTGTACTTGGCACCGTTACCAATGCCTACAGCGATACAGTCGCTGCAGGCATTGTAATAAGCCAGTCTCCGGCTGGCGGGACTGCTGCAACAGGCAGCTCAGCCGTTAATCTTGTTATATCGTTGGGCCGGCCGGTAGTTCCTGATGTAATAGGAGAGGCACAGGCGGATGCAATCGCTGCTATTACTGCCGTTGATTTAACGGTTGGTACAGTAACTCAAGAACACAGCGATACGGTAGGTGCGGGCCTGGTTATAAGTCAATCTCCGGCAGGCGGCACGGCCGTCAATATCGGCACAGCCGTCAATATGGTTGTCTCGCTCGGTCGTGCGGTGCTGGTATATAAGATGACCACGTACATTAATCCTGTGATTGTTTACGAGGATGCGAATGGGCTCGAAGCCGATGTACGGTGCTGGAGGACAAATTTATCCGCTTATGTTGTGTTCGACGTGAATACCAACTATGCGATGCAAATTGATGTGAATGACGCAAATGGCAATCCAGACGCAAATAATAATCCAACAGTGCTCCTTTTCGGTAAAGATGGCAAGGTAAAATTCCAGATAACACTGGGCGGTAATAAACCAAATACCTTCGTGAACATTCGGACATTCGGTGGTGTTAATTCTATTATGCCGTTTGAGGTCACGAACATGCGTAATACCCATGCTACAGAGGCGGAAATCGGATTTGGGGATTCGAATGCAACTACTGGCTTCGACATAGCGACCAACCTATATGGGAAAAATATAACCAGCGACATTGGCATTGGTATTGGTATAGCCGCAAGATTTTCGGTTGCGAAGATCTTGAAAGGCCAAGTTTGGTTTGAGTCCGAGGGACGGTTCGTTGAAGGGTGGGGCACCGCCAAGGCAACGCTTGATTTAAGACTGACCAAAGACGCGAATAAGAACAACCGGACCGTGAAAGAGACGGTAGCAAATATTCAAACAACAGTTTTGCATAATTACACCACGAGGACAGTATTACCATTACCGTAATTTGAGTAATTGATCGTTACCCCAAGGCCGATTCTGAAATACAGAATCGGCCTTTTTTTTGTCAAGGAGAAATAAGATACAGAGCGTAAACTGGAAGAATGTTCACGTCTGGTTTGAACGGCCTTTCCGATAATCCTGCTCGGCTTCGACGAAACAAACCGCCTCAAAGACCTCCAGCGGTATCTAAATCGGAATCTCGACTCAAGATAATGATGTTGTTATACTTGCTGCGAAAACAAATTGATTCATGAGGAATGTATGAAAAGAACCAGGTCGATTGCGATACTTTCAGGCGGCGGGGACTGTCCGGGGACAAATGCGGTAATCAGGGCGGTCGCCAAGAAAGCGATTATCCAGTTCGGAATGGAAGTCATAGGCATAGAGGACGGCTACGAAGGGCTTATTCATCGCAGATGGCGAAAGCTTCATTACGCGGACGTATCAGGTATTTTGACCATAGGCGGCACGATTCTCGGCACGTCAAACAAGTCGGACCCATACAGATACGCCATCGGCGAAGGAAAGAAGCTTCATTTCCGTGATGTCTCAAAAACGGTTATCGCCAACATTAAAAAACTTGGCGTCGAGTGCCTTGTCTGCATAGGCGGCGACGGGACATTGTTCGTCTCGAACAAATTTTACAAAGAAGGTGTCCCCATTGTGGCTGTTCCCAAGACCATTGATAACGACCTGCGGGGGACGGATGTTACATTTGGTTTCGATACTGCTGTCTCAATCGCGACCGAGGCCATTGACCGCGTGCATACCACCGCCCAGTCGCACCACCGCGTTATGATTGTCGAAGTGATGGGTAGAATCGCGGGCTGGCTCGCGCTTTATTCGGGTGTCGCGGGCGGGGGCGACATAATCCTTATACCCGAAATTCCTTATAATATCGAATCTATCGTCCGCAAAGTCAAAGACAGGAATCGGATGGGCAAAAGATTTAGCATCGTAGTTGTCTCGGAAGGGGCAAAGCCGATAGGCGGCAATGTTGTCGTCCGTCAAATTGTGAAAAACAGCCCAGAACAAGTGCGTCTCGGCGGCATAAGTTTTGTGTTGGGTGATCAGATTGAGCGGGCAACGTGTATAGAGACACGCCAGGTTGTCCTCGGCCATTTGCAAAGGGGAGGTACCCCCACGCCGACGGACAGGGTGCTGGCGACCCGCTTAGGGACAAAGGCGGTCGAGCTGATTGAGGCCCGTCAGTTTGGATATATGGCTGCGGTCAAAGGCAATGATATAACGGCTGTTACGATTGAAGAGGCCGCGAAAGGCCCGCGAAATGTCCCTGTTGAGCATCCGCTGATAACCTCGGCCCGCGCTGTCGGCACGTGCTTCGGCGATTGAGCGATTATGCTAATTGTGCAGCGCCCGTTTGTTTTCGAATCGCCTTGATTATTTCCGTCGCCCACAGAGGCAGCGACGAAATAGCGATAACCATACACCAGTCGAACCCCATCAGCGGTTCCGTTTTGAAAATCGTCTGGAAGAAGGGTACGTAAACAACCATCATTTGCAGCAGGAATGATATCCCTGCCGCCCAGAGCAGTTTTGCGTTTGTGAAGACGCCGAGTTTGAAAAGCGATTCGGTCTGGCTTCGGCAGTTAAAGGCGTGGAATAACTGACTGCACGAGAGCACCACAAATGCGGCGGTCCTGGCCCGCGGCAAACCTTCGTTTTCAATAGCTATCACAAAATAAAACGCCGCCAAACTGCAAAAAGCGATAAAGACCCCTTGCGCCACCATTATTAACGCCCTTTCTTTTGTGACGACCGGCTCTTTTGGCGGGCGGGGCCGGCGTTTCATAACGTTGGGGTCGATTGGGTCAACGCCCAGCGCAAGGGCGGGCAGGCCGTCGGTTACTAAATTTACCCACAGGATTTGAATTGGTAATAACGGCACGGGCCAGCCGATGAGCGACGATACGAACATAACAAGGATTTCGCCCGTGTTGCAGGAGAGCAGGTAATGAATGAATTTTTTGATATTGTCGTAAATCCCTCTGCCTTCCTCGACAGCAGCCACGATTGAGGCGAAATTGTCGTCGGTAACAATCATATCCGAGACCTCTTTGGTTACGTCGGTTCCGGTGATGCCCATCGCGACTCCTATGTCGGCCTCCTTGAGCGCAGGCGCATCATTGACGCCGTCGCCAGTCATCGCGACCACCTCGTTTTGACGCCGAAGCGCACGGACGACACGCAGTTTATGCTCAGGCGACACACGTGCGTAAACGCATCCCTTTTGCACCTGCTGCGCGAGCTGTTCATCGGTTAATTTGTCTAATTCTTCGCCGGTGAGCGCGACCGAATCCGCCTGGAAAAATCCCAAATCTTTCGCGATGGCGACCGCGGTATTCTTGTGGTCGCCCGTAATCATCACGGTTCTTATCGAAGCGGTCTTGCAATCCTGTATGGCTTTTTTTGCCTCCTCACGAGGCGGGTCAATCATCGCGACAAGCCCCGCAAAAATCAGGTCCTTTTCGATAACCTCGGCCTGATAATTTGTATCGGCGATTGCCAACTCTTTATATGCCAGCCCCAATACCCGCATTGCGTCGTTTGCCATGTGGTTGTTGGCGTTCAAAATATATTCTGTGTCCTTCGGGAGCAGGTTTCTCGCTGCGCCGCCCGATTCGATTTTAGTGCAGTCGCCGAGCAGGATGTCCGGGGCTCCTTTTACAAAGGCGATTCGTCTGCCTGAATTTTCACGGATTATGGTCATTTTTTTTCGCTCAGAATCGAAAGGTATCTCTGTAACGAACAGCCAATCGGTTTCTGTTCTTTCCTTCCATATATCCGCTTTGGCCGCGGCGGTCAGGATTGCCGCCTCCGTCGGGTCGCCGAAAATTTTGAACCTGTCGCCTTCACGAATCAGTTGTGCGCTGTTGCAAAGCGTCCCGCAAAATAATGTCTTGTTGAGCGTCGGGTAGTCGGCTGGTTTTATTAATTTGCCGTCTAAAAGAAAATCGCCCTTTGGTTCGTAGCCGATACCGGTTACTTTGAATTGCTTGGCATCAGCGTAAATCGCCTGGACGGTCATTTCGTTCCTGGTAAGCGTGCCTGTTTTATCTGAACAGATAACGGTCGCGCAACCAAGCGTCTCGACTGAAGGCAGTTTGCGGATAAGTGCGTGGCGGGCTACCATTCTCTGCACACCCAGCGCAAGGGCGATTGTTACTACCGCGGGCATACCCTCCGGGATGGCGGCAACCGCCAAGCTCACCGAGGTGAGGAACATATCAAGCAGTTTGCCTCCACGCATAACGCCCAGCACAAAAACCATCGCCACAAGCACGAAACACGCATAAACTATCCACTTGCCGAACTGCTCGAGTTTTTTCTGCAAAGGCGTGGAATCCCGTTTTATTTCCTGAATCATACCGGCGATTTTTCCCAGCTCGGTCTGCATGCCGGTTTCCGCGACAACAGCCCTCGCCTTACCGCCCGCGACAAACGTTCCCATATAGACCATATTTGCCCTGTCAGCCAATGGGACGTCTTTTTCTTCCAGCGCTTCGGTCGTCTTCGCTACGGGCGTCGATTCTCCCGTCAAGCTCGCCTCCTGCACGGCGAAATTAGCGGTGAGCCAGACCACCCGGCTGTCGGCGGGTATGTTGTCGCCCGCCTCAAGCTCGATAAGGTCGCCCGGCACAAGCTCGAAAGACGATATGACGGCGTGTTGGCCGTCACGGATTACTTTGGATGACGGGCTTGAGAGCTTCTTTAACGCCGCGAGCGATTTCTCGGCGCGGTATTCCTGTATAAAGCCCAGTATCGCATTGAGAACAACAATTGCGATAATCGCTAATGCGTCAACCCATTCCTGCAGGAAACCCGATACAACAGCCGCTACGATAAGCACCCAGATAATAAAATCCTCGAACTGGCCGAAGAAAATACTCCAGGGTGAAATGCCTTTCTTCTCCTGCAACTGGTTGGGGCCGTATTTAGTTAATCTGGCAGTTGCTTCCTGAGAGGCCAATCCGCCGGATAAATCCGTTCCAAGATTTTTGGCTATCTGCTCGATACCGATTTGCCACCACTGTGTCATTTCTGACCCTTTAATTGCGTATGGTTTTTGCTCTTAACAATATAATCGCCCATCGGCGTAAAATAAACAACCTTTGGGACAGTTGCAAATCCTCGACAGGATTGTATATTGAGGCCTAATGTGTTATAAGTACGACAATTATGGAAGTTGCGCAACTAAAAAGCGGAATAGCGGAGATGAAGGCCCGGGTTGAAAATATCCGGGACTGGCTTTGACTTGGCGGGCAAAAAAGTTGAGTTTGCGCAGCTTCAGGAGAAGATGAGCAGTCCCGGCTTCTGGGACAACCAGGAGGCGGCACAGGGTGTGGTTTCCCGGCTAAGCGCGTTAAAGGCGATAGTTGAGCCGGTTGAGGAGGTCATCAGGGAAGTGCAGGATTTGACTGAGCTTTTCGAGATGGCGGTCGAATCGGAACCCGAAGAGCTTGCGCAATTAGAAGAGGATTTGGCTGCGCTTTCAAAACGCTGCGAGCAGATAGAGTTAACGGGTCTGCTCAGCGGGCCTAATGATACGAAGAACTGTTTTTTCAGTATTCACGCCGGCGCGGGCGGGACCGAAAGCTGCGACTGGGTGAGTATGCTTTTGAGGATGTACACCCGATATTTCGACGCGAACAAATACCAGTATAGCGAGCTTGATATCACCCCCGGCGAAGAGGCGGGGATACGGTCGATAACGCTTCAGGTAAAAGGGCCTTTCGCGTACGGGAAACTGTCGTGCGAAGTTGGCGTTCACCGGCTTGTCCGGATAAGCCCGTTCGACTCCAACAAACGCAGACATACCACTTTTGCCGCGGTCGATTGTCTTCCTGAATTCGATGAGGACGTGGATATCGAGATAAAGGAAGAGGACCTGAAGATTGATTTTTATCGCGCGGGTGGCGCAGGCGGCCAGCACGTTAACAAGACAAGCTCGGCGGTGCGGATGCTGCACAAACCAACGGGTATTGTTGTTCAGTGCCAGAACGAACGGAGCCAGCACAAAAACCGCGCCTCGGCGATGAAGGTGCTCAAGGCGAGATTGTATATGATTGAGCAGCAGAAACGCGACGCGGAGATTGCCAAACAATACGGCGCAAAGGGCGAGATTGCCTGGGGCAACCAGATTCGCAGCTATGTTTTACAGCCATATCAATTGATAAAAGACCATCGCACTGATTGTCAGACCGGAAAAGTTGACGCGGTGCTCGACGGCGATATAGAGGAATTTATTGAGGCGTATCTGCACCATCGCGCTAAAGGTAAACCGAACGCAAGAGGGCCAAAGTTGAAGGTGGAAAAAAATGAAGAAAATAATTGAGGTTGAGCTGAAAACAAAGACGGTCGGCCTGGCTGAATGTAAAACGCAGATGCTGGCTATAGGTCAGTTCTCGGACGACAAAAAACCTCTGCCGGAAATCATCGAACTGTGTAAAAAACTCGGCGGGGCTATCGAACAGGTCGTAAAACTCGGCGACTTCAAAGGTAAAACCGGTACCAGCGCCCTGATATACGGCAACAATCGTATAGGCGCGCAACGCGTGCTTATAGTTGGATTAGGCGAGCGGGAAAAGGCGACTATCGACACCATCAGACAAGCGGCTGCATTGGCGGCTAATAAAGCGGTGTCAATGAAGGCGCAGAAAACGGCTGTCGCGCTTCACAAAGAGTTCGGTGCCAAATTCGAGCCGGGGCTTTTGGCACAGGCGATTGCGGAGGGAATATATTACGGAAGTTTCCGTTACGATGAATATATTACGTCTGATGAAGACGGCAGGACGGATTCGCTTGTTGTTGAAGTGATTGATGACAACGCGGCCAAAACCAGACGGCTTGAAGACGGATTGCTGAAAGGGGCTATTATCGGTAAGGCCCAGAGTTACGCCAGGGCACTTGCGAACAGGCCCGGCAACGTGATAAACCCGCCGTCGCTTGCTGCGGAGGCGAAAAAACTCGCCAGAAACACCAAAGGACTTAGCTGCAAAGTGCTCGACGAAAAGCAATTGGCCAAATTGGGTATGGGCGGGATTCTTGCGGTTGGCAGCGGGTCAAAAACGCCGCCGAGATTGATAGTTGTGAAATATGCCCCAAAAGGTAAGGCGAAAAAATTACCGACAGTCGCTCTTGTTGGTAAGGCGATAACATTCGATTCTGGCGGGATAAGCATAAAGCCGGCACAAAATATGGAGCAGATGAAATTCGACAAGACCGGCGGCATCGGGGTATTGGCGACAATAAAAGCGGCGGCGGAATTGAAACTGCCCGTGAATCTTTACGCATTAGTACCGTCGGCGGAAAATATGCCAAGCGGCACAAGCTACAGGCCCGGGGACATTGTTACGACGTATTCTGGCAAAACGGTTGAGATTCAAAACACCGACGCTGAAGGCAGAATGATACTTTGCGACGCGCTGCACTACGCCGTAAAACAAAACTGCGACGTGATTATAGATATTGCTACGCTGACTGGCTCCTGTGTCGTTGCGCTGGGGACATTTATGGCGGGGCTGATGAGCAACGACGAGCAACTTGGCAAGGACATCGAAAAGGCGGCGCAGACCAGCGGCGAAAAGGTCTGGCAACTGCCCTGCGGGGACGAGTATGCTGAGGAAATGAAAAGTAAAATAGCGGACCTGAAAAACAGCGGCGGCAGGTGGGGCGGGGCGTGCACCGCGGCAGCATTTTTGAAGCAGTTTGTCGGCGACAAAAAATGGGCGCATTTGGACATCGCTGGGGTTGATTGCTTTGAAAAGCCGACGGCGTCGGCTGCGGAAGGTGCAAGCGCGTTCGGCGTGCGCCTACTGACAACGTATCTTATGAACCTTACAGGTACAAAAGCAGGAAAGTGATGTTGACTGATTGATATGACAAAACAAAAGAAGAAAATAGACGAGGCAAGAATTGAAAAGGCGGTCAGGGAGATTCTTTCGGCGGTCGGCGAAGACCTTAACCGCGACGGTCTGAAGGATACGCCCGCCCGCGTGGCGAGAATGTATAGCGAGCTCCTGGCGGGTATGCACGATGACCCAAATACGCATATCAGCCGGGTCTTCAACGAGAACTACGACGAAATCGTGCTTTTGCGAGACATACCCTTTTACAGTATCTGCGAGCACCATTTGATGCCTTTTATCGGCTCTGCTCACGTTGCGTACCTGCCCTCGGGCAAAATCTTAGGCGTAAGCAAGCTGGCGCGAATTGTGGATTGCTTCGCCCGTCGATTACAGACGCAGGAACGGCTGACTTACCAGATAGCGGATTGTCTGATGAGCAATCTCAAACCGATGGGCGTTGCGGTTGTGCTTGAGGCGGCGCATAGTTGTATGACGATTCGCGGGATAAAGAAACCCGGCTCAGTGATGGTAACAAGCGCGGTTCGCGGGCTGTTCAGAAAAGACCCGAGAAGCAGAAACGAAATTATGAGTTTGATACACAGCCAAAACAAATAACAGGCGATTGTAAAAATTTCTTTCAAAAGGTGTCAGCGAATTATGCACAAGCTGTGCCGGTACGTTCGATTTTCAATAAATCCTTTTCTGCCTGCCGACGAAGCGGGATTCAATTCATTTGCGTCGAAGCCGGCGGGCGAGGGGCTGTCTGTATTTCTTGAACTTGGTGTCGAGTTGGCGGGCGAGGCGGACGCGGCAACGGGCCTGATTGTGAACGTCAGCGATATTGACCAGAAGGTTCGGGATTGCGCAGTTGGCGTTTTTGCGGAGAAAATAAAAGCCGACCTTCGAGAGGCCCGGCATACTGGTTACGATGAGCTGGTTCGGCTTTTGAAAATTGTCTGGGGAAAACTTGCCAATGGGTTCGGCTCGGCGCAATTATCAAAACTGAGCTTGAAGCTAAGCCCTTTCAGAATGCTGGCAGTAAGTGATAAGGATTGTGCGATGATTTATTACAGTGAAAAATTCGAGTTTGCGGCGGCCCATAAGCTGTGGAACGGAAAATTCAGCGAAGAGCGGAATATCGAGATTTTTGGCAAATGCGCCAATCCCGCCGGCCACGGGCATAACTACATTGTCGAGGTGACAGTTAAATGGCCTGCCTGTGGTGAGTTTGTCGAATCCGATGGTCAGTCGCTGAAAACCGGCGATTTTGAGAAGGTGATTCATCAGGAGCTGATAAAGGTCGTGGACCATAAAAATCTCAACGAAGATTTGCCCCAGTTTCAGCGGATAACCCCCACCGTTGAGAATATAGCTGTATTCGCGTGGAATAAGCTGGCAGGCAGATTCGGCAAGACAACGGCATTGCACTGCGTCGCCGTCTGGGAGACCGACAAAACATACAGTTCGTATTATGGGTAATCTGCTATGTAGTGGCAGACCGATGCTGACAGAAATAATAGGTGAATGTTCCGAATGGCTCGTAAATGCGCAAAATGCGGTGTAGTTTCTGAAATAGAAGAGGCATTTCAAAAATCATATTATTCAGACAAAATATTTTACTGCCCTGCATGCCGGGAGAAAGATGCGATTCAGCTTGGGGAATCTTATTTAATAGCTTGTATCGTGGTATTGATCGGAGGGTTCGTATGGGTAATGGCAAATCCTCAAAACGAATTTGCATGGCTGATATTTCAGGCAGGTCTTTTTTTGTTTTTCACCGCCATAGTCGCAATACCTCATGAGCTCGGCCATGTTCTGGCCGCTTTTGCAGCAAGAGCCAAAATATTTCAAGTGACTATCGGCTTAGGCAGGACATTGTACAAACACGATTTTTTGGGAATTGAATGGAAATTCTGTGCGGTCCCGATTTGCGGATTTGTGATTCCTGGCATAAGCAGCAGAAATTTTTATCGAACCAGAAGTTTTTTAATATCATTAGGCGGGCCGCTGATGAATTGCTTCTTGGGAGTTGCTGCACTGATTGCACTTTTCCACATTTCTTCGCCATGGCTTGCGGCTGTGATCAGAGCGTTCATGGCAGCGAATATTTTCGTATTACTGTATGGGCTTCTGCCCAGAAAAGTCAATATCGGAGGCAGAAGCACACCATCCGACGGCCTGACACTTCTGACTATACCCTTTATGTCCAAATTAAAAATTAACCAAAATATTGAGGCACATTATGTATGGGAAGGGTATGACTGTAGTGTAAGAGGTCGTATTGAAGACGCCAGACGAAGCTACGAAAAGGGGTTGGCTTGTTTTCCTGACAGTGTTGCGCTTAAAAGCCGCACGGGGAGACTTTTGTTAGAGCTCGGTAATTATGTGGACGCCAGAAATATGTTTGTGCAATTGCGGAAAAATACCGACCTCGAACCCGCTATGGCCATTCATCTTTTAAACGAAATCGCAACTGCCGACGTTATGATAGGGGGAAACGACCTATTGGAAGAAGCTGATGCCTTCTCTAAGACCGCCTGCGAAAAAATGCCGTGGCAAACGGAATTTAAGGGGACACGAGGGTTAGTTCTGGCGAAGAAAGGGCATATTGAACAGGGGTTAGCCTTACTCAAAGAAGCAATGGACAAAGCGGAAAACTCTTCTGACAAAGCAGTGTATGCTTCCTATATCGCAGAGTTTGAACATAAAAAAAGCAATGCTGTCTGATTTTATGTCAACTGTTCACTGCGTTACCGTCTGGGAAACCGACAAAACATATAGCTCCTACTACGGGTAACCGTTGACACGTCTTGTTGTATCGGCAGGGCCTATAAAAAGCCGTTTTTAGCATTGCAGGGCGTGTTTTGGCGATGAACTTGCGATGCGGTTTTGGCGTATAGTTTGCGGCTTGTATTACAGGGGTTTGGGTGATTACAGCACTAAAGCTATCTCCTTGATACGCCGATACTTATGTTATGAATTGAGGGGCAGTTTTGCTTCTTGGCTGAAGTGCCGCCGGTTGCTATAATTGCCCGTTTATCAGAATTTTGACGGTTTAGGGTTTTGAATCCCTCGCGGGGATGCGATGGGTGTTTCTTTGCGCACCCGACGGGGACGGAGTCTGGACAGAGTTCCTCGCTCAACAGATTTCTTTAGATTTCTTTTCCCTGTTTTGAAAGAGAATTAATGAAGGCGTTGGTTACAGGTGGAGCCGGTTTTATAGGTTCCCATTTGGCGCAACAATTGGTCGCAGACGGCAATGAAGTGATTGTCGTTGATAATCTCAGCACAGGCAGTTTGAAGAATATCACGGCTCTTGTTGGTAAGCCGGGATTTGAATTTGTAAAAGGGGATATTCGCGACTCAGCGGTAATCGAGTCGGCTGTAAGGAAGTGCGACAAGATATTCCATCTGGCGGCAGCGGTCGGCGTCCAGTTGATAGCCGACAGCCCCGTGCATACCATTGAGACGAACATCGCGGGGACACAGGTCGTTCTTGAATCCGCGAATAAATACAATCGTCCGATTTTTATCGCCTCAACCAGCGAGATTTACGGCAAGAGCGAGTCGGTGCCGTTTTGTGAGGATGACGACATAGTTCTGGGCAGCACAAGTATGCCTCGATGGGCTTACGCATGCAGCAAGGCGGTAGATGAGTTTCTGGGTTTCGCGTTTCATCAGCAATACGGGCTTGATGTGGTGATAGGGAGATTTTTCAATACGATAGGCCCCAGGCAAACTGGCAGGTACGGGATGGTTGTGCCGAGGTTTATCGAGTCGGCCCTCAAAAACGAACCTATACGCATATACGGCACCGGCAAACAAAGCCGGTGTTTTTGTTATGTCGGGGACATCGTGGATGCGGTCATTCGGCTGATGGATTGTGAAAAGGCGATGGGCGAGGTGTTCAATATTGGTTCGGATGAAGAGATTGCTATTGAGGCCCTTGCCGACAAAATCATTGAAATCACAGGCAGCAAAAGCAAAAGGGAATTCGTTCCCTACGAAATCGCTTATGGCAGACCGATTGAGGATATGATGCGCCGTGTCCCCTGCCTTGAGCGGGTACGGGATACAATCGGCTGGAAGACCAAAACAACTCTTGACGAATCGTTGCGGATGATCGTAAGAACGCTTAAGTTGTAAAAACCTGCTGATTTTACTAATTTACGAAAGGGTCGAACGGATGAAAAGGTTTGCTGTAATAGGAGTTGGCGGTTACATTGCCCCGCGTCATCTAAAAGCCATAAAGGACACAGGCAATATTGTCGTGGCGGCGCTCGACAAGAATGATTCTGTGGGGATTATTGACTCCTATTTTCCGGAAGCTGATTTTTTCACCGAGTTCGAGAGATTCGACCGGCATCTCGAATTATTGCGTCGAGGAGGAGCAGACAAGATTGATTACGTCACAATATGTTCGCCTAACTATCTGCACGACAAACCAGCCAAATGATAAGCATCGAATCGATGAGGAGATACTATGCAAGTTCCCTTACTTGACCTGAAGGCACAATACGCAACCTTAAGAAAAGGAGTTATGGCGGCAGTATCGGAAGTGCTGGAGTCACAATGCTGCATAGGCGGTCCTAAAGTTGCAGAACTGGAGGCAAAGATAGCAGCTATAAGTGATTGCAAATTCGCCGTCGGAGTATCAAGCGGCACGGACGCGCTTTTGAACAGTTTAATGAGCTTGGAAATCGGGACAGGAGACGAGGTAATTACGACGCCATTTACTTTTTTTGCGACGGCCGGCTGCATTGCGCGCGTCGGCGCAAAACCTGTGTTTGTGGACATTGACCCGCTGACTTACAACATCAATCCTAAACTTATAGCTGCCGCGGTTACAAAAAAGACCAAAGCGATAATGCCGGTTCACCTTTACGGCCAAATGGCTGATATGGGCCCGATTATGGAAGTAGCAAAAAAACACAAGCTGACGGTAATTGAGGATGCAGCACAATCCATCACAAGTACATACAAAGGTAAAAAGGCGGGCAGCATCGGAACAGTCGGCTGTTTCAGCTTTTTCCCAAGCAAGAATCTCGGCGGCATTGGCGACGGAGGTATGATTGTAACCAATGATAAGCAGCTTTACGACCGTCTTTTAATAATGCGTAATCACGGAAGCAACCCCAAGTATTACCACAAATATATCGGCGGTAATTTCCGGCTGGACCCGATACAAGCGGTGGCCCTTTTAGTAAAGCTGTCGTATCTGGATAAATGGTCGGAGGCGAGACGACGTAACGCCGTTTATTACGATAAAAAATTTACGGGGACAGCTGTCAAAACGCCCTATATCAGCCCCGACTGTGTAAGTATTTATAACCAATATGTTATCAGGGTACCCAAACGCGATGAGCTGATAAAGTTACTCAGGGACAAGAATATCGGCTGCGAAATATACTACCCGGTCCCTATGCATCTTCAGGAATGTTTCAAATACCTCGGTTACAGACAAGGGGATTTCCCGGAAGCAGAAAAAGCGGCTAACGAAGTATTGGCGATTCCCATTTACCCTGAGCTAACCGACGCAATGAAGGACTACGTGGCGGAAACAATAGTGTCTCTTGTCGGTTGACCATCAGTTCTTGAGAATATCGAGAACCGATAGCTTTTTGTCTTCTAATTTCTGTTCTCTAACTTCTTACTTTTTACTGTGTGCTTAAGAAAAAAATGAGAAAATTTTTAATATATTTTTTATTATTTGTTATTTCCCCTGTTTTTGGCAATGCCAAGGTCGATTATGACGTAAGTAACGTCTCGCTTCGCGGCGATTCGACATTAATAAATATGAAAATTACCGGATCTTATTCTGCAGATGGGGCCTTTTTAATCGAAACCACCGGCGCGCGGTATGAATATGTTCCAGGCGAACTAAAAATCTATCAGGGCTATGGTCATAATAAGCGTCTGCTGGCGACGGTTACCTTTGACCAGAAGGCCTCTTTTGAAAAAGTGGTCGATACAAATGAGCAGGTCTTATTCTGGTCAGAGAAGCTCAATGCCGGCATTTGTGCAGACTCAACGTGCATGCTGGCAGTAAAAGCGGATGTAAACTTCAATGTCACGGGGAATTTCGTTCCTCTCCAGGTAACCGAAGGCAACCCTTTGCTCCTGGCGGACGACACCGGCAGTATTGGCATATCTAATACTGCCGACTATACTGCCAAAGTAATAAATTCGAAACTAAAGAACTGGTCTGCCTCATACAAATTAAAAACGAATCAGGTATTGACCTTTTCTGTCGGCAATCAGAACATGGTGATTCCGGTGCTTGTGCTGTCAAGCTGTCAAAAGGTACTGCAGGATGAAACTTCAGTTACCGGCAGCACACGCGCCGAAATATTCTGCGCCAAGAACGAAACTGAGTCATTCCAGGTTTTGGTGGCGAACAAGTCAACCGCACCGTTACCAGATGTGCATATTGACGCTGCAGAATGGCAAGCCGTTGTACCCGGCTCCAAAGTTCCAACCATCACATTATTCAGAGAACATTACGTCAAAGTTGATAAACCCTCTTACGGCCTGAAAAGCAAAACCGGCATGTACCCGGATGCCCTGATTCCTTTTATTGATCCCTATACAAACAGACCAATTACCAAAGCCAAGTATCTGGCCGACCATGCGACGGTACAGCCCAAGACCAGCCAAGGGTATTGGATAGATATAGCCGTTGGCCCAGAAATTCCTGCAGGTTCTTATACGACCAACCTTACGATAACCTCCGCCGGAGCTACAATTGCACAGGTATCTGTGCTTTTACATGTATGGGATTTTACACTGCCAAAACAGCGTAAATTTATTACATGGATGTATGGATTCTATAATATATATCAATACTACGGCCTTCTAAATCCTGAAAGAGAAGATTACTATATATTAGAAGGCCGCTACAGGGATATGGTCTACGAGCACGGAATATATCCCGAATTCCAGCTAGCCGGCGCTGATTATACGACGCAAGCAAAGGCAGGCGAAGAAGAAAAACCCGCCGGGACTGTTACATTTTCACCTTTGTACCATAGCAACATGAAAACGTTTATCAGTAAATACCGAACAGGCATAATATCGATTCCGCCGAGTTGGTTACTCACGAGCATGGAAGATGAAGTGCCGAGTGAAAAATCTAAACCTACCAAAACAGCGATTAAAAGGACATTGCAATGTTATAGTGATTTGTCAAAAGCACATCCTGAGTATGGTCAGTATCTTGTCTATTTGGACGAGCCATATTTACAAGGTAACAAGGATGCAGTGAAAGCTGTTAAGGATATAATGAACGAAATACCTGACCTGAAACTAAAAATGATGCTCACTGGCTCCCAATATGCCTTTGACATTCTGGATTCCGCAGGGAATAGATGTGCAGACCTTTGGGTTTGTTATGGTCAAAGTATTATAGACGATCATACGCGTGCCCCAGGAACCTATCGAAGCATCAAAGACCTTGCAAGCGATTTTATTGGTGGTTCAGGTTCAAACTACAGAATTCTATGGACGAACAGTCCGAATGGTTATATAGATGCAAGTCTTCTGGCTTATCGTGATTTTGCATGGTATGGCTATATGCTTGGGATGACAGGAGGGTTTGCCTGGAGAGCAACAATGCCGTGGACTGATGGGATAGATGCTTGGGTTGAATCACGCACTTATACAAATCCTGGCGCTCCAGACTTGGTATATAATGGCTTGGGTTCCTTAATCTACCCTGGAAATTCTGATCGAGTTGGTATTTCTGGTCTCGGCGGGCCAATCGCCAGTATGCGGCTTAAAATGTGGCGAAGAGCATGTGAGGATTTTGAGTATTTCAAGATGCTTGAAGAATTAACTAATAAAGCTACAGTTGATGCTATTGTGTCTAATGTTGTCCGAGATTATTATACATGTGCGGCCCCGGAAGATTATGCGGCCGCACGCAAAACCATTGCCGAACTGATTCTAAAACGCCTGAAAAACGACTAAAGCTGTCTTAAAAAGAATATTCGCTTTTGCTGATATTGCAAAGGCCCAAAGAAGTTTTGGGTACAATCACGAAACCGATATTACAACAGTACTGGCAAAGTTTGTCGTTTGGCTGCGGAAGCAAGATATTTAAAATATCCAGATTGAATATCTATTATTATCAGGAAAAACATCATATTTTTATGCCATAGCAATTTGAATGGTGGGTACCATGAAAGAGTTGTTAAAAAAAATTATTAGGCCGTATTACCATTCCGTTAGATATATCTTAACGAAGCTTTTTCTGGTATCAAGGGCGGGAATTGTGCAGTGTTTTTTGCCGGAAATTTATCGCGGTGAGTTTGCCTTTTTTGAGAAAATTCGCAGTCAGACATACAAAGACAGGGAATATCTGTCCAAACGAATCAGGATACTGACGCATTTAGTGGACAAAACCTTAACTTTAAGAAAAAAAACCAATAAATCGACAATGGCCAAGCAAGTAGAGGAAGCGCTGCGTAATTTCCATGATGAGAAAGAAAGCGATTATATAATCCGTCAATGGGCCGAGGAGGTTCTTGGCTACTATAGGGGGCCTCAAAGGGAAAATCCTGTAGAGAATTCAACGCTTTCGCCGTATGCGCCTGATGTTATTTTGACGGCAATTAAAACACGGCGGTCTGTGCGGTCGTATCAATCAAAAAAGATTGAAGATGCAGTACTAAACAAGATATTGGAGGCAGGTCTATGGGCTCCCAGCGGATGTAACAGGCAGCCAATTGAGTATTTGGTTGTTAATGATGTAAATGACATTCTCCTTTGTCAGAAGTACGCGGGAGAGTACTACAGTTTCCCGCAAGAAGCCGCTGTTAATATAGTCGTATTGATCGATCCAAGATGTTATGCTCTGCCTCACCAAAGACATATGGCCTATTTGGACGGCGGTGCAGCTATCCAGAATATTCTGTTATCGGCTCATTCGCTGGGATTAGGTTCCTGCTGGATGTTTTGGGCAAAATATGATCAGGCATTCAATAAGAAATTTAATCTTCCACCCTGGTTATTGCCGGTCGGGCTGGTTTGCATTGGTTATACTGACAAGCATCCACCCATCGTCCCGAAACGTAAAAGCATATCGGATTGCATCCATGATGTGCGAATTAAAGATAACTCCAAATAGAATTGAGATGTACCAGAAAGTGCGAAGATGAATAAATGCTATAAATTGGCGTTGTTATCAGGGCCGGTCTTTTCCAATAATATGGGGTGCAATGCGCTGACTTACGGTTCTCTGGAGGTTTTGTCCGAGGTTGCAAAAAAATTAAATGTCGAGTTTGAGTATTATCTTTTAGGCAATCCCGTTACAGGGGTTGTTCCTCCGGAACTGGCGTCTTATAAAATTACTTTTATAGAACAGATCCCGGATTTTAGCGTCAAAGGCCTGCTTCGCTGTGCTTATCGTCGTAATTGTAGAGAACTCATCTGTCAGGCAGATATTCTAAAAAAGGCGGATATCTATTTCGATAATAATTGGGGAGACAGCTTCAGCGATATTTATGGACGCGAGCGTTTTAACGATATCTTCCATACTTTAAGTTATGCGATAAACTCCGGCAAACCACTCATTCTCTTGCCTCAGACAATCGGCCCTTTCCAATCCGACGATGTCAAAAAACGGGCGCGAAAGATATTGCAGTCGGCAATTGCTGTTTACGCGAGAGACCCTTTGAGTGTTGCTTGCGCAAAAGAGATACTGCCTGGCGTGGATGTGTTTGGAACAATAGATGTTGCTTTTTATATGCAATACAAAAAGAGAGATACGCAAAAAAAAACCGGCATTACCGTTGGGATTAATCCATCGGGGCTTCTCTGGAGAGGGGGTTATACCGGGAATAATCAATTTGGACTCAAAGATGACTATCAAACTGTTATCAGGTCCATTGTGAAATACCTGCTTTCGCTCGACGGGGTATCGGTGGAGTTAATCGGTCATGATATCAAAGGTCCTAACGCCGGCAACACGGCGGATGATTACTATGTGTGTAAATTGCTTCAGAACGAGTTTCCGCAATGCAAGGTCGGGCCATTTTTTTATACTCCTGTTGAAGCGAAGTCCTATATTTCCGGTTTGGATTTATTAATCGGGTCGAGAATGCATTGCTGTATCGCTGCGTATTCGAGCGGTGTGCCGGTATTTCCTCTTACCTACAGCAGAAAGTTCAAAGGGCTGTTTGCCGAAAAACTGGGTTATCCATACCTTTCAGAGCTTACAGAAGATAATTGTGAAAAAGTTCTTTCCGGGATGAAGAATATCATAGATCAGCTTGAGCATATCAAAATGAGTATGCCTGAAAGATTGCACGTCATCGAGCGGCACAAAGAAGGACTAATCGAGCATTTGTCTGTTAAGCTGGGGCAGTTATTGTAATTAAGGCGCTAAAAAATGGTTGCTGCACTAATAAATAGATTTGAACTGGCGATGTTTCAAAAAAAATGGAGGAAACTGAATCCACACAATCGTACGATTGCGAGTTGCATCTTCGATGTGAAGAAAGTGTCTGTGGGAAATTATACGTATGGTGAACTTTATGTAAGAGATTTTTATTATGAAAATGAACGGCTGGAGATAGGTCATTTTTGTTCAATTGCAAACGGTGTTAAGTTTTATCTTGCAGGTGATCATTTTAAAGAAAGGTTTACCATGTTCCCTGTAAAGACGTTTTTTGAGGGGCATATTAAAGGAGAGGGGTATTCAAAAGGACCTATAGTTGTCGGTTCTGATGTCTGGTTTGGTTTTGATGCTTGGATATTATCTGGTGTGAAAATCGGCCAGGGAGCGGTTGTTGGCGCAAGGAGTCTCGTTGCTAAAGATGTGCCGCCTTATGCTATAGTTGCTGGTAATCCGGCCAGAATTATCAGATATCGATTTTCTGAGGAAATCATTAACGAACTGCTTAAAATAGATTACTCCATGTTGACGAAAGAATATTGTCTTAAACACTTGGATTTTTTAACGCAACCTCTTGATATCCACAGATTAAGGGATTTTGTCCACCAGATTCCAACCAGCCGAGCAGAGGATTAAGCCGCATGAAAAATGCTGTAGATAATGCATTTCTTAATTTTACATCCAATACCATTCTCCTTGTTACGACTGCAGCCGTTTCTCTGTGGATGACTCCCTATCTTATTGGCAAGCTGGGAGTCGAGGTTTACGGCCTTGTTCCTTTATTTCTTTCTTTTATGACTTACCTGGGGCTCATTACCACGCTATTAACGTCTGCGACCGGCAGGTTTGTCTCATTAAGCTATTACAAAGGCGATACGCGGCAGGCAATGGTTTATATGGCCAGTTCCTTTTGGGGAATACTGGCGATTTCAACAGTTGTTATCTTGGCGTCAATGGTTTTGATGCCTTTTCTCGATAAGGTGTTTAGTATACCAGCGGGTTATGAGAGCCAGGCCAGGGGGCTTTTTATGTTAATTGTTACTTCGAGCATGTTGGCTGCCATCAATAGTACATTTGGCGTGCCGTTCTTTATTCAGCACAGGTTTTTTATAATGGATATTTTTGGCATATTCTCAAAGGTTGTCCAGGTTGCGGTGATTGTGCTTTGTTTCAGATATGTGTCCGCCTCTCTTGCTTTTGTCGGCTGGGGGACTGCTGTCTCTTCTCTATGCGTGCTGGGGTTAACGATTATTTTTGCTTACATATTAATGCCTGAAATAAAGATAACTCTCAGCGAATTTGACTTTAAGGCATTTCGGGAAATGACAAGTATGGGGAGCGGGGTGTTGATTAATCAGTTAGGGGGGTTGCTGTATATGAACTCCGATTTGATTGTAATCAATATCCTGATGGGGGCGACCGCTACAGGGATGTATGGTCCGATTGTCCAATGGGCAACTTTGATAGGAACGATTGCTGCCGTAGTTACAAGGTCTTTTGACCCGCTTGTAATGGAATTGCTTGCGAAAGGAGATTACGAAACTCTCAAGTCCAATCTGTTCAGACTGACTAAAATGCTCGGCCTGATATTAGGTCTGCCAATCTGTCTGGTGTGCGGTTTTTCCAAGCCATTGCTGTTGCTGTGGCTTGGCAAAGATTTTGTCAACCTTTATAAATTAATGATATTATTGACTCTCGGTCAGATAATACCCTATTCTTTGGGGACAGTGTTTGGTATTTTCAGAGGACTCAATACCCTTAAAATACCCGGGGTGGTGACAATCGTTGCAGGAGTGTTTAATGTTATTCTTGCGGTTATATTAATCAAATACACTCCGCTGGGAATGTACGGAGCCGGCATTGCCACTATTATTGCAGTTTTCTGGAAAGGCGTTCTGTTTAATATCATATACTTATCCAGACAACTGAAATTCAGTTCTTGGAAAATGTGGGATGCGCTCATAATAGGCTGCTCGCCAGCGGTTATTTTCACGGTGATAATATTTATTATTTCAGGTTATATGGCTATCGACCATCCGTTAAGGTTATTCATCTATGGCGCTATTTTTTCGTTAATCTATTGTATAGTTGTCTATCGGTTATTTATGAACAAAGTGGACAGGAGATTTACTCTGCGGATTCTAAAGGCTGACAGGCTCCTGTTGCCACAGATTGTAGAACTAATGGTAAGATAAAAGGTTTGTTGAAAAAACGGCGGCGCAACATCTTATGGCGAACGAGATTTCGGTAGTTATCTTGAATTACAAAAACTGGCGGGATACCCTCGAGTGTTTAGCGTCGGTCTTTGAGATTACTTATCGGCCATATCGCGTGATCGTCGTCGATAACGATTCGCAGAATGGCTCGCTGGATGAAATCGAAAAATGGCTTACCGCCCGCCAAATCCAGCCATTGCGCCTGACACAGCAGCAATCAGAACAAGGCGATTTTGACGGTAATCCAGTCGTTTTAATCCAATCCACCTCCAATCGGGGGTATTCCGCCGGTAACAATATTGGTATCCGCTGGGCAATCAGGGCCGGATCGGAATATGTGTTAATTCTCAATAATGATACTATCGTGAATAGAGACTTTCTTGAGCCGCTGGCCGGATTCCTTGACAATCATTCCGAAGCAGCAATGGTAGGCCCAAAAATTCTTGACTTGGATGGAAATATCGACGTAGCCTGTGCCAGAAGAAGACTTGATTTTGGTGATTACATCTTTAGGCTCGGTATATGGGGCAAACTATTTCCGGGTAATTACTGGCTCCGTCGACATTGCTATATAGGCGAATATGATTTTTCCACTCCTCGACAAGTTGATGTAATCTCCGGCTCCTGTATGCTGATAAGATTATCGGCATTTCAGAAAATAGGACTTTTTGACGAGAACACTTTTTTGTTTTATGAAGAGTTTATATTGTCAGATCAATTGCGCAGAATCAATATGCAAACGCATATTATCCCTTCAAGCTTAATAGTCCACAAGTTTGGACAGTCAATAAAAAAACAACCCAACCCAAAGATAGCAAAAATAATTAAAGAGGGTTTATACTATTATCTTCATAGATATCGTCGTTATCCCTATTTATTTATTTGGTTAATATCTTTAAACCAGGAACTGGCAAATTGGAGGCCGTTAAAAAAATTGCGATGTCCAAAAACGAGATCGTTTTAGTGATACTTATTGTTAAAACAGTCATATAATTATTTATTTAAGAGGGATCAATATGAGGATTTTTCAAATAGTATATGAATTTATTTACAGTAAACTGTACAATGCGATAGATCCGGTGGGTTATGCCAGGAGCGTAGGAGTTAAAGTGGGAAAAGAGTGTCAATTCTTTTCTGTATTTTTCGGATCCGAACCTTATCTGATTACAATAGGCGACCATGTGGCTATTACACATGCGACATTTGTAACACATGACGGGGCGATGTTTACGCTATGGCATAAAATCCCAGACGAAGAGTATTTTGCGCCTATAACCGTCGGAAACAATGTATTTATAGGATATGGTTCGATTATAATGCCGGGGGTAAATATCGGAGATAATGTAGTTGTTGGGGCGGGCACTGTTGTTACTAAAGATATTCCATCTAATTGTGTTGCTGTTGGAGTTCCAGCAAAACCCCTTAAGTTGCATGAAGAATATTATCTGGGAGTGCTTGGTAAAACCGTTAAAACGTATAAATTAGCTCCACAGCAAAAAAAGGAGTTTCTTCTTAATCATTTTAACATTAAATAAGTTGTTAAAGGCAAATAGTTTAAACCTGAAGTTTGCGGGAGATTATGCTTATAATGGATGAAACCCGTGTTGGATTAGCCCTTGCCGACAAGGACGCCTTTGGAACAAGTTCGCCTTATCATGATGCGGCATTGCTTTCACGACTCCTAAAGGAAGCAATGAGAGAGGGTGGTTTAGGCCGCAAGAACCCTGACATTCCGCTGGCAGATATTATAGAGCCGGGAATGAGCGTGCTGTTAAAACCAAACTGGGTACTTCACTACAACCAAAGCGGTTATGGGATGGATTGTATGATTACCCACCCTCTTTTCATTAAGGCGGTGCTGAAAGAGGTATTTGCCGCAAAGCCATCGCGGGTAATGATGGGGGATGCGCCAATACAGCTCGCAGAGTTTGGAGAAATTACGGGAACCGGACGGCCTCAGACCAGCGATATAAACAACTCTTGTCCTGTTGAGATTATTGATTTCAGAAGATGTGTCGTCGATAAAAGCGGCAGAGCCGATTTTGATAAGCGCGGATTGGAGCACTATGTTTTATTTGATTTGGGACACGATAGTTTGCTGGAGCCGATTTCGGAACCGAGGGGACGGTTCAGAATTACTAACTACGATCCGCATGCGCTCGCTCAAACACACCGGCCCGGCTGTCACCAGTATTTGCTTGCCAAAGAACCATTTGAGGCCGATGTTATCATCAATTTGCCTAAATTGAAAACTCACAAGAAAGCCGGAATAACGGCGGCGGTAAAAAATCTTGTTGGGATCAATGGAAATAAGGACTATTTGCCGCATCACCGAATCGGCGGCTCTGCACAAGGCGGCGATTGCTATGAGGGCAGATTTTTCTTTAAGCGTCTTGCAGAATCGTTTCTCGATATAAGCAATAGTCGAATCAACAGGCCCGATCATTCATTCTGGGGACTTTGTGCAACAGGAGCAATTGGATTGCAGCGGGCGATACATCCGCATGTGAATACATCGCTGGAGGGCTCTTGGTATGGCAATGATACTGTATGGCGAATGGTACTTGACTTGAATCGAATTGCGTTGTACGGCAAAATTGATGGCACGATGTCATCGACCCCGGTAAGAAGCGTCTATTCACTTACCGACGGTATTATAGCCGGTCATCATAACGGACCGCTTTCTCCTGAACCGATAAACATGGGGGCTGTTACATTTGCCTGCTCGTCGTTGTTCGCTGATATGGCACATGCGGCGCTTATGCATTTCGACTGGCAGAAAATCGCTCTGCTCCGATACGGTTTGGAGTCTGATTACAACTATCCGCTCGTTCGCTATACCGCGGAAGAACTAAAAGTGTGCGCAAATGGCAAAACGCATTCATTTGCTGAAACAGCGAGAGAGTATGGGAAAGATTTCATTCCGCCGGATGGATGGAAAGAACATATTGAGCTGAGAGGATGATCTTTTGCAATTGGTATTGTGGGACAAGGAATATTTATGAAAGACCTGCGCATCGCAATTCATGACCGTAAAGGCAGTTTTTCTGATAGATGGATAGAGTATTGCAAAGAGAGGCATATCTCATACAGTATTGTCAATTGTTATGATAGCGATATTATCACAAAGCTTAAAGATTTCGATGTGCTTCTTTGGCACTGGGATCACGGAGATCCCAAAGCTATTCTGTTTGCCCGTCAATTTTTGCTGTCCGTAGAAAATATGGGCATAAAGGTATTTCCAAACATAAACACCTGTTGGCATTTTGATGACAAGGTGGGGCAGAAATATATGCTGGAATCAATCGGGGCTCCTCTTGTGCCCAGTCATGTATTTTATGACAAGAAAGACGCGATTGATTGGATAGAGACGACAAACTTTCCAAAGGTATTTAAATTGCGAGGCGGCGCTGGTTCATCGAATGTAAGTTTAATTAAGAATCAAGCTGATGCGAAGAAGATGGTTAAAATAGCTTTTGGCAGAGGGTTTAGAGCTAATGCGAGTTATTTTTCAGATTTCTCGACAAAAATGAGAAAAACACGCATTAAAAATGATTATCTTGGCAAAATCAAGAGGCTGCTTCCTTCTTTGGTGAGTATATATGTGAGCAATAAAATGCGGGCACGAGAGAAAGGATATATCTATTTTCAAAACTTTATACCAGATAACAAATATGATACTCGGATAACCGTTATTGGCAACAGGGCCTTTGGCTTTAGACGTATGGTCAGGAAAAATGATTTCAGGGCATCGGGAAGCGGAAACATTGACTATGATCTTTCTAAAATAAATACTAAGTGTGTTGCGATTGCCTTTGAGGTGGCGGAAAAACTGCAATCACAGAGTATGGCTTTCGATTTTATCGAAGATGAAAATTCAAACCCTCTGATAGTCGAGGTAAGTTATTGCTATCTTGCAAGCGCGGTCCAAGCTTGTAATGGGCACTGGGATAAAGACTTGAACCGGCATGAAGGGGCGATGTGGCCGCAGGATGCGATCATGGCGGATATGCTGGCGAGAATCGACACGAAGAAACAAAGCAAATAAAGGGTATGAAGCTCAGAGAACTCATATATTCTGATCTTTACCGGTATTATGGCAGAGCAGATCTGCGGACGTTGCTGAAGGCGTTCGCGTTCGGCATTGAATATAAGTACTTGTTCTGGATGCGTCTTTGCTGGTGGGCGGATAGGCGGTCGCGGATTTGGATAGTGTTAAAGATTTTTTCGTGGCTGCTGATGCGGCGGTATATGTTCAAGTACGGTATTGCGATACCGTATAAGACGGAGATCGGGCCGGGTTTTTATGTCGGGCATTTCGGCGGAATCGTTATAACCTATAAGGCACGGATCGGAAAGAACTGTAATATCAGCCAAGGCGTGACAATAGGGCAATCGTACCGGGGAGAGCGCCAGGGGGCTCCGACGTTGGGTGACGGGGTGTATGTCGGGCCTGGGGCGAAGCTTTTCGGAAATATCAAGGTCGGCAACAACGTCGCTATCGGCGCAAACTGCGTGGTGACTAAGGATGTGCCGGACAATGCGATAATAGTGGGTGTTCCGGGGAAGGTAATCTCATTCAATGGAGCACGGGAATACATAACCAACACGGGATGGGAAACCAGCCCTGAATGCTAAAGGTTTTGGAGAGTGCGCGTGTTAGAGAATACTGAGCTACTGGAAAACCCGGCTGAGTACCCGCTGGAATCGGAGCGGCTGTCGCTGTTTATGATTTTTTTAATTCCATTTATTATCGGTGCGGTTTCTATCGCGGCGCTGCCGGGAGCGAATTATGTTGTTGTGGGAATAGGTGCCGTCTGTGCAGCAGGATTTGCGATAGGATCGTTGCGTGGAAACATAGTCTTTCCACCGGAGACATGGCTGTTTTCAGGTTTTTTAATGTGGTCGAGTCTCGGGTTTATTGTGGCACGAGTGCTCTCGATGGTTGCTACCACAATATTTACTCTTTTGCAATTATATGTAATGGTAATCATAATTATCCATTTTTGTACGAGCACCAAGGCTGCCCGCTACCTGTTACTGGCGGTTCTGACAGGATGTTTTATTGTAGGACTTTCAGCATATCTAAGCGGCGAGTACCGGCGCGTGGCAGAGGTTGCGTTCGAGCAAGCGTCAGGTTTTGCGCTTAACGCCAATGCCTTTTCAATGATATTGGTCTATGCGTCCGCCATCGTGCTTTATTTTTTCAAGACCTCAAAAACGTTGATTCTGAAAGTAATTTTTACCGTCGGCATAATAGGCATAGCGCTATTGATCATTGCAAGTGGCTCCCGATCCGGCTTCATAAGTTTTGTTATTCTGTCAGTAGTATGGTTTTTGTTTTCGTATGGTCGAGAAGTTCTAAACCGGCCCGGTACTGTCATTATTATGTTCATTGTGCTGCTATTCGGACTATTAATACTATTTTCATCGCTTTCTAACACTACGATGGGAAAACGCCTTGAGCAAATGAGAGGCGGGGGTTATGGAAGCGCCAGCATTTCCGAAAGACGCGAGCTGATACAAAAGGGCGTCTTCCTTATTTTAACGCATCCTCTACTCGGCATCGGGATGAGTCAGTTCGTTGTTGTTTCAGGCTATAATCTATATTCTCACAATAACTATATTGAGGTTTTTTGCGGCGCAGGTATTCCGGGTGGCATTTTATTCTTTTCGATATATCTTGTATTATGGCTGCGATTGCGACGGCTCGGCAAAATAGTAACTGACCCCAAATCAAAGGAATTGGTCGGTATGGCAAAAGCCCTGCTTATTATGATATTCATTTCAAATATGTCAGTGATATGCTATTATGACAAACTGCATTGGATAGTGATGGCTATACTCATCGGATGGTCTTATCATTTCGAACGTAATATTAAGGTTGTAATAGAAACCGAACCAGTTGATAACGTGAGGACAATATCAATATTGCCATATTAATTGATACCCTTGGTGCGGGGGGAGCAGAACGGCAAGCGATCCTGTGCGTTTCCGAACTGCGAAAACTGGGCCATTCGGTAGATCTGATCTATTATCATCCAACGGTGGAGTATGCCGAGGTGCTGGAAGACCTGAAGCTTAAGCCGATCTATGTTCAGGCGTATCCGTTTTTTCAAAGGTGTATCAAGCTTCGCAGCCTGTTTAAAGAACGCAACTATGACGTCGTGCACGGCTTTAAGTCGGCCGCTGAATTTTACGCCGCAGTAGTCGGTAAATGGGTTGGTATTCCAAATCGCTTTGGATCTTTTCGCGGGCTTTATAACCTGGGATACAAGTACAGGATATATCATTATTGTATTGACAAATTGCTCTGTGGCTGGGTTGTAAATTCAAAGGCTATTGCAGATTCGATGGCTTGCAGCACCGGCATTAGTCGAGAGAGAATTGCTGTGCTCTATAACGGCATTTCATCTGAGAAATTCCATGTTGCTCTTTCGACCAGGGAAGCCAAGGCAAGACTCGGATTGCCGGAGGATGTTATCACTGTCGCAATGGTCGCCCGCATGGAACCGCCGAAAAATTATAAGATGTTAATTGATGCGGCAAACATAGTGGTTCGACAGGAACCACAATCGCTATTTCTTATCGTGGGGCAAGGTTCGATGGAAAAAGAAATACGCGAATACGTTCATAGCTTGGAACTTTCTGGAAAGGTGGTATTCCTTGGCCGAAGGGCAGACATTCCTGAAATTTTGGCCGCAGTAGATATTTCAGTATTGGCAAGCGATTCCGAAGGGCTACCGAACACGATCATTGAGGCTATGGTGGCAGGCAAACCGATTGTATGTACAGATTATCGAGGGCATGAAGAGATCATGGTTCATGGAGAAAATGCTTTGATCTCACCTTGCGGCAACGCAGATAAATTTGCTGAAAATATACTTCGGCTTATTCAAGACGAACCGCTTCGCAGGCGTATTAGCCACAATGCCTTGCAATATGCACAGAAACAATTTCTTCCTGAAATCATGGCCAAAAATCTTGAGGCGATATATCTGCGGTATGGTCGTTTCAAATCAAATAACCACGGCAGTTGCGGGGAATAGAATGTCAAAAGTCAGTTTTGTATATTGGACACGCAAGTTCAAGTATTGGTATAAGATGTTTAATGGCACCAGCTATTATCATCAGCCGCTTGGAATGGGGCGCAGATTTGTCCCATGGCAACTGGAGGGATATTTCAGCGATATGACTGGGAAGGCCGATTGGCAAGGCGGAGTCGATAATGATGGGATATCGTACCTCGTATTGTCTAACGGAAAGACGATATATTTTCCAATAATGCTGTGCCAAAAAGCGCTGGGCCACTGGGATAAGTGGCTAATCCAAGGTCATTCAGAAGACCGCGACGGTTTTCTTAAAATAGCCGGTTGGTTAAAAAATAACCAGGATGCGATGGGAGGTTGGGATACTTGGGGGGCAACGGACCGGCCGCCACAGTATCGCTATTCAGCTATGACGCAGGGGCAGGCACTTAGTGTAATGACCAGAGCATATAAGCTGACAAATGACATCGCTTTCGAACGGGCATGCAAAAATGCGATGACATTGATGAGAAAATCTATTCAAAACGATGGTGTGTGTATTTATGATGGTCAGGATGTCTTTCTCGAGGAGTGTCCAGGTGATAAGCGGGATACAGTTCTAAATGGCTGGATTTTTTCGCTGTTCGGGGTGTACGATTATCTTCTTCTCTTTAAAGACGAACAGATTCAGGCATTTTATATGCAAACTTGTGCTTCATTAACAAAATATCTGCATGAATATGATGCCGGATACTGGTCATATTACGACAATGGCACAAAACGCCTTGCCAGTCCATTTTATCACAATCTCCATATAAGTCAGTTGGAAGCCCTGAAAAAAATTATAGATCATCCTTGCATTGGCTCAATGCAAGACAGATGGATACGATATAGAAATAACAACATCTATAAATTTCTGGCTATTATGGTTAAAGGTGTCCAGAAACTCAAAGAGCCAGATGCTGTGGAATAGACCAGGGGGCTTCGATGCGGATATTGATGATCGCACATGAAAATTTCTCAATTAATGCGCATGTAAAAAACAGCGTTGCATATTATCGCCATGTACTGGAAAACAAAAATGCGTAAGCTCAAAATAGCATATCTTTCATGCGGGTCGTTTACGCATATCGGGCCTTACATTGAGTTTTTCAAATCACGCGGGCATGATATTACGCTCATTGCTTATGATACGCCGAATAGGGACTATGGCGTAAAGGTTATCGATATTTCCCGCGGAGCTTGCGGCAAAGAGGCCGGATCGAAGTGGAAATATTTGCTTGCGGGCATGTCATTAAAAAAAATAATAAAAGAACTCCGGCCGGATATTCTGCACGGCCATTATGTAACCAGCGCCGGGGTTATCGGGATGCTTTCAGGCTTTAAGCCGCTTGTGCTTACAGCGCATGGTAGCGATGTTATCGGTTCGATGCCATCGAAACTGTGGCGGATGATACTAAAATGTGTTTTTGCCAAGGCCGCATATATAAATCCGGTTTCAGAACGATTGGCGGAACATATTCGAACACTGGGCATACCGAATGATAAGATCGTAGTTGCTACACTGGGGGTTGATACCGATATTTATACGTGCAAACCATTTGAAGAATTTCACAGGCCGCTTCGATTACTTTGCACGCGCACACTGGCAGATGTCTATGATCCGATGACGATCATAAAAGCCGCAAAAGTTCTAAAAGCAAAAGGCGTTGATTTTACTATCACTTTTGCCGCAGGCGGTGATATGGAGGAGCAACTAAAAGATGTGTCGGCGCAGCAGGGAGTTAGGGATAAAATCCGATTTATGGGCGGCTATAATAACAACCAATTGCCTGCTCTTTTACATGAGCATGATATCTTTGTTTCGGCAAGTTTATGGGACGGCACCAGTATTTCGCTTTTGGAGGCGATGGCTGCAGGGATATATCCTATCGTATCCCGCATACCGGCAAATACGGCTTGGTTGGATGAGGGTGTTACCGGATCAATGCATGCCGTCGGCAATTCCGATGAACTTGCTGGCGCAATAATTGAGGCGATGCGAAAACCGGATCATATCGCAACGGCGATAAAAGCAAACAGAGATCGTGTGGTTGAAAAAGGCGGTAGGACAAGAAATATGGAAAAGATCGAAGCGATATATTATAAATTGATAAAAACATGATACGACTGCTATATAATTTTATTGCTTTTCTTAATTACCGTCTTACTGTTACAGGCGGGCGAGTATTATATCGCCCTGAACGGCTGGAATGAACATCTGACATAAACAGCATTTACGGTAACTACAAAAAATTACAGGATTACTGCGGTTGGAAACCGAAGACATCACTTGAGGTAAGTGTTCGTAGGGTGTTTGGGTAAATCTATACGGTTAGTGTGGGATTGTGGAAGAAAAAAAGATAACCTGGCCTGATGGCAAGCTATTTGCGTTTACAGTTTTCGACGACACGGATTTGTCAAGCGTTGAAAATGTTGGGTCGGTTTATTCTCTCCTCAGAGACAATGGTATTTTCACCACCAAATCTGTTTGGCCGATTAAAGGACAACAAAAACCAACAATTGGCGGTGATACCTGTGAAAATCCCGAGTACTTGGCATGGGTTAAAAAGCTACAGACAGACGGTTTTGAAATCGCGTTTCATAATGCTACATTTCACACATCAGCACGCATGGAAACTTTACATGGTTTGCAAAGATTTTATGATTATTTCGGTAATTGGCCAAAATCCATGGCAAACCACGCCGATTGCCAGGAGAACATCTATTGGGGACAACACCGGTTAACCGGCTTAAATAAGCTTTTTTACAACATACTAACCAGGGGCAAGCGAATAAACTTTTACCGTGGCCATATAGAAAACGATCCATTGTTCTGGGGGGACTATTGCAAACAATATATAACCTATGTTCGCAATTTCGTGTTCGAAGACACAAATACACTAAAGCAATGCCCGTTTATGCCATATCACGACCCCAAAAGACCGTATGTGAATTTTTGGTTTGCCTCAACTGAGGGCGCCAACGTACAATCTTTTAATAATGCCCTGTCAGAAAAGAACCAAGACCGTCTGGAGGCCGAAAGCGGTGCCTGCATAATGTACACTCATTTTGCAGATGGTTTTTATACGGATGGGCACATTGATAAAAAATTTGAATCCCTTATCAAAAGATTGGCTAAGAAAAATGGCTGGTTTGTACCCGTTTCTACCTTGCTGGATTACCTGAGAGAACAAAACGGTGATTGTGTTGCCACCAGCAGCCAGAGACGAGCTTTGGAACGCAAATGGCTGTTACACAAAATTAGAGTCGGCACAACTTGAATATCAAGGCACCGAAAAAGGGGTAATAGGTTATGGATGTGACAATTCGTCCGGTTGCTAATGAAATAACCGCAAACTGGGATAAGATTTTGATGGGGTTCTCCAATTGGTCTATTTATCAGACAGATGCATGGCTTGGTTTTCTCGAGGAAACGGAGAATGTACATCCGTTGCGGTTGGGTATTTTCCAGGGAGGGGAACTTAAAGGTTTTTGGGCGGGAGCGGAATTCCGCAGGGGGCCGATTCGATTACTTGGTTCGCCGATGAGAGGTTGGATGACGGCATATATGGGCGCAGCGAGCAATGATTTGGCACCGTTGGAACTGCTCAAGGCTTGGCGAGTTTATCTTTTAGAAAATGGTTACCATCATGCCGAAGTTAGCCATCCCACTTTTACAGGCATCCTTGCCAAACAAGCGGGCCTGGAAGCTGTGGAAGGAAATACCTTTGTTAGTCCACTTCCTTCAACGGAAGAAGAAATTTTTGCGCAGTTCAAAAAGTCCTGCCGTGAAGCAATAAGGAAATCCGTCAGACATGGAGTTGAAGTGGAAAATACGGATGACCCCTCATTTGTTGACCACTTCTACTATCATATAGAAGATGTCTTTGGGAAACAGGGAATCAAACCTACGTTTCCCAAGTTGCAGGTGAAGGCTTTATGGAAAAGATTTAAGCCTACGGGTCGATTGATTACTGTTTGGGCTAAGCGCGAAGGCAAGGTGATTGCAACCGAAATTTCAATAATAGGCAACCGCACGTTGCATGCCTATGGCTGGGCATCCCTGCGATCCGCCCAGGAACATTCACCTAACGAACCGGTCCAACTCTTGGCGATGAAGATAGCAGCACAGAAAGGTTGTGTAAGACATGAAATCTGTGGCGGCGGGGACTATAAAATAAAATTTGGGGCTCATTTAGAACCTTCATATAGTGTGTTATTTTATCGCAATGCCCTCTTGCCGATAGGTCGGCGGATGTATGCCTGGATGTTTCATTTACGACAAAGGCGAAAAGGGGTCGGTGTCGAAATGCCTCCCTGTCCGGCCTTGGAAGTGGGTCATAAATTCGATTCATAAAGCAGCGTTAAATCCTCAAGACATCAAGGACGCAAACCGAACCAAATGCACATTTTATATATTCACCAATATTTTACGACGCCTTTGGGTATGACTGGTACCAGGTCTTATGAGTTTGCCAGGCGATGGGTTGCCAAGGGACATAAAGTCACTATGCTTACCAGCACTGCCAATCTTACAAGCGAAGATTTGGCACAGGCACATGGCCGGTTCTTCAAGAAATTTACAGTCGATGGCATTGATGTTATGGCAATGGCTGTTCCGTACAGGCAACAAATGAGCGTATTCAAGCGAGGTTTATCTTTTCTGGCGTTTCTCCTGCTCTCGTCGGGTGTAGTTCTTTTTACCAGAAAGCCAGATATTGTTTATGCGACAAGTACTCCTTTGACAGTTGGTGTTCCATGTCTGTTTGGTAAGTGGCTCAGAAAGATTCCCTTTGTTTTTGAAGTTAGGGATCAATGGCCTGAAATACCTATTGAACTGGGCATTATAAAAAATAAAGTATTTATTAAATTTTTATTATGGCTTGAAAAAACTATTTATAAAAATAGTTCCGCAATTATTGCCGGTTCGCCGGGGCAGGCCGATGGCATTAAAAATGTTTATTCTTCTAAACGATCGATTGTCATACCAAATAGTTGCGATATAGATACTTTTACCCCAGCCATTGATGGCAGTGAAATCAGACAAAAATATGGCTGGCAGAATAAACTTGTTTTTCTCCATGCTGGCGCGATGGGCAAAGTGAACGGCCTTGAATTTGTTGTCGATGTGGCAAAGAATCTGCGGAATTTACCGGATATCCGCTTTGTATTGCTTGGCGATGGAAACCAAAAACAAAGACTTGAAGAAAAAATAAAATCATTAAACTTAAATAATATTGAAATACTACCATCAGTATCGAAAAAAGATATACCTGTTTTTTTTGCGGCCGCGAATGTCGGGCTTGTTATAATTGGCAACTATCCTATCATCGAACATAATTCAGCGAATAAGTTTTTTGATTCGCTTAGTGCCGGTAAGCCTGTTTTATTGAATTACTCTGGTTGGCAGAGAGAGCTTTTGGAGACAGCTGAAGCCGGATTGGGCTGCAAGCTTTGTGACGTAGATGAGTTCACCGAAAAGGTCATGTATTTCCGCGACAATCGGGGAAAACTCGCAGAAATGGGGCGAAACAGCCGCAGATTAGCAGAAGAAAAATTCGACAGGAATAAATTGGCACAACAAGCATTAGACGTTGTGTCTGACACAACAAGACAGAACTGAATTTATATCTAAACATGTCCGACAGCACAAAGAGGCCAGAGATGCCGGAAGCAGCCAATAAAAACGAATATGCACATTTCCTGAAAGAGATGGGCAATTACGTGATTACAGTTGACGGTGTTGACTGGTACCTTTACAACGGATTCATAACGCCGGCTTACCTTCCACACTGCTGCCCTCCCATTACGAACAAAACTGCCGAACAGGCGCTAAACATAGCAGGCAAACCGTTTGCAAGATGGGATACAAATTTCGGACAAATAAAAAGTGGCGAATGGTGGTACGTCTTAAAAAGAGGTCTGTGGGATATTGAGACCATCAAAGACAAGAAAAAACGATGGATGATTCGTCAGGGCAAAAAACAGTTTTCCGTAAGGATTTTGACATCTGATGAAATCTTAACAGAGTGCCCCCGGATTGCAAAATTAGCTACCACCAGATATAAAGGGCAAACCGAAATCGAAACGCGAGACACTCTGGAAAAGCAGGTTGCCGCCGCTAAGAAACTGCCGGGGGTTTTGGAATATATTGGATGTTTCTATGAAGATCGTATGGTTAGTATTTCTGAAAATTATATTCAAAACAACGCTGTTTGGCTGGCAACTATGAGACATGACCCGGCCTATCTCAATAAATATTCCAGTTACGGATTCCTCGATGGAATCTTGGACTATTATCTAAATCATAAAAAGATGGATTACGTTTTGGATGGTTGCCGGCGTCTTCATCATAGAACAAATTTTCAGGATTATCTAATCAAGGTATTTGGTTTTTCAATGGAATACGCCGTCCTGAACGTAATATATGAACGCAGGTTCAGAACAATGGTTAATATAGCGTATCCTTTTAGAAATTTGGTATGGTATTTATGTGATAAATGGGTCAATGGTTTTTTGGACAATATCGGAGCCGTATTAAGACAAGAACACATAAGAAGGACCTGCAAAGAACAAATTAACGTAAGGTGATTCTCATGGATAAATCACATAGCAGGAATAGTTCGTCGGCTATTTTCTTGATAGTAGTTTTTGCCGCGGTTATAATATTGATGTTCATAGCCAGTATGCGCAGTCAAAACGTGCAGAAAATCAGTATCCCGCTGAACAATGGGATAGTTGCCCTGTCAACGCATAACAATCTCCTGGTTGCAATTTCCAACGACAACAAGATATATGTTTGGAACTGGGCTGATTTGTCGAAAAAATACAGCGAATATGCGGTCGAATCAGGCGAAGTGACCTTTGCCGCACCCGATGCGATTGTATCTGTGAAGCAAACAAATCCCGATTGTCTTGTTGTTTCCGGCTTTGATGCTAACAGCGAAAGCAAAAAAATTCCGTTGCTGCGGACGGCTAACGCGGCACATTTGAATGCAAACCTGGATGGGAGCAAAATAATCCTTTTGCTGGAACGAGGCGATGACCAGCGTGTAACCTATGAGCTGTTTGAGGTGGAGCTTAATACAAAGGCGGTCCGGCTAATAACCTCAATTCCCTCAGAGCAGGGCAGGGTGGAGCACTTCTCGGTATCCAATGACGGACGTTATGTTGTTGCCGTAGGAGAAAAAAAAGAGCACGGCTGGCTCTTTATTGCGGATACCAAAGAAAAGGAAATTGTCTGGCAAAAAGAATTGCCGGATTTGAAAAAGCTGTATAAAGGGGTTTTCTCGAACGATGGAGAGATTATCTATATAAGAGGCAGCGACAGTATGCTGATACTGGTCAAAACTAATTCAGGGGATGTAGTTGACCGCTGGTTGCCGACGGAAGAAAACAAAGGCACTTCTAGGGCTCGGCCAATTCAGACTGTTGTAATCAGTAACGATGGCGGACTGGTGGCGGCAGTCGTTGGAAACGGCATATTTGCATGGGACACCAAAACTCGTAAAAAATATGATATACCCGGGGCAGGCCACAAGGTAATGAGTAGTATGGTTTTTTCCCCGGATGCAAAATATATCGCAACTTCTGATATGCGTCAGGGAGGCGATATAAAAATCATCCGCACACCGCGTCATTAATTGTTTGGCAGCAGACAGGCAAAAAACAAAATTAACGTGATGCGTAACTTTGCAAAACGGTCATTCGATATTATTTCCAGCGCAGCGGGGCTGGTTGTAATCAGTCCCCTTTTGGCGGTATTGGCCGTGCTGGTTCGCCTCAAACTTGGCTCTCCCGTTTTATTTCGCCAGCAGCGACCGGGTCTGGGCGGCAAAGCATTTGTCATATATAAATTTCGCACTATGACAGACCAGCGTGACACAGCGGGGAATTTGCTGCCGGATGCGCAGCGTCTGCCTGCCTTCGGGCGGTTCCTGCGAAGCACAAGTTTCGATGAGCTGCCCGAATTGCTCAACGTGCTTAAAGGTGATATGAGCATCGTCGGCCCGCGCCCGTTGATGATGAAATATCTTGGCCGGTATTCTCCCGGGCAGGCCAGGCGACACGAGGTCAAACCGGGAATCACCGGCTGGGCACAAATAAATGGCCGGAACGCTATTTCCTGGGAAGATAAATTCAAGCTGGACGTCTGGTACGTTGACAACTGGACACTCTGGCTTGATATTAAAATAATTCTCAAGAGCGTCTGGATGGTAGTAGCAAGAGAAGGTATAACTCAGCAGGGCAGGGCAACAATGGATGAGTTTATGGGCGCGAGGCCAAACGACGCCGTCGAACGCCCAAAGAAGTAATACCGGAAATAAAATATGCTTTCGCACACAAAAATCAGAATAATTGAAGCTAAGTATGGATCGCCGTTTTATATTTTCGACGAAACGGCGTTCCGAAAAAATTTCGACGATATAGTCAAGGCATTTGGAAGCAGGTACGAAAAATTCATATTGGCCTATTCCTATAAGACCAATTATATTCCGTACTTATGCAATATAATCAAATCAAAGGGCGGCTTCGCGGAAGTCGTTTCCCGGCTGGAATATGACCTTGCGTTGAAGGTCGGCCAAAAGCCAGATAAAATTGTTTTCAATGGGCCTGTGAAGTGTTATGAGGATATCGCGCTTGCCCTCGATAATAAAAGCATAGTTAATCTGGACTCCTGGTCCGGGATTGACCATGTGGCTAAATACGCCAGGAAAAATCCGAACAGGGAAATTAAAATTGGATTAAGGATAAACATAGGGCTGTCGGACAAAAGCGGCCTGTCTCATATTCAGGAGTATTTGAAAACTGGAAGATTTGGTTTTGACCCCGCCGACTCGAATATGGAGAAAGTAGTTTCGCGTCTGGCTGATATCGGTAACGTTATGGTCAATAGTTTGCATGGCCACACTTCGACTACCGACAGAAACGTCTGGTGCTATCAAATCATTAGTGAAACACTTTGTCAAATCGCGGAAAAGTTCTTTCCTGAATCGATTGAATACATAAATATCGGCGGGGGAATTTTCGGTTATATTCCTCCTCAGATGCGATGGGCAAAGACGCCCTCCTTCGACGATTACGCGAAAGCCGTGTGTAAAGTTTTGAAAACCAGTAAATGGGTGCGCCGGCAAAAACCTCACCTTATGCTTGAGCCGGGCATAGCGATGGCTGCGAATGCCCTGAGTTTTGTGACTAAGGTGATAAGCGTAAAGGACATTCGAGGCGAATTATTTGTGACCGTGGATGGCAGCGGCTACAATGTCCAGCCGACGTCCCACAAGATAAATCACCCGTATCAGATAATAAGAAAAATCAGCAGCAAAAAACGCCGCACTTTCAGCGTTGTCGGTTCGACGTGCATGGAAAAAGATTATATCCTCACGGAGATAACAGATACATTGCCGGATGTCGGCGATTTTATAAAAATTGACAATGTCGGCGCATATACCGTTGTCCTAACGCCGCCATTTATCAATCCTGCTCCGGCCATTGTCGTCAGGAAAAGCGGCACATTCAAACTTGTCCGTTCCAAACAAACACTGAACGACATATTCAAAAATTACGCATTTTAAAAAGCGTCTTGTTATGCCCGGAATAACAATTACAGGTGACCATATCATTCTTCGTCCGCTTAACAAGGCGGATATTGAAAACCGCCTCCGGTGGTTTAATGACCCCGATGTCCGCAAAACCCTGATATTAAGTGAGCGGTTTGAGCTTGAAAAAACAATCTGCTGGTTTGAAAAAATGCAGGCCGATGACAGCCGCCTGGAATTTGTAATCGAAACTACGGAGAAAACTCCCATTGGCATTATAGGTTTGGCGGGCATCGATTCCACGCATCGGACTGCCGAAATATACCTCGTTATCGGCCAAAAAGAATTCTGGGGTAAAGGCGTAATGCTCGAAGCCGAATGCCTTCTGATTGACTGGGCATTTAATTCCAGTGGGCTTGAAAAAATCTGGGCAGAGGCACGCCCCGAAAATATCGCCAGCGTAATTACAATGAAAAAAATCGGTTTCCATGTCGAAGGAACTCTGTACAGCGAGAAAGTCGTCGATGGCAAACGAATCGATGTCCTTCGTCTCGGCCTTCTTAAAAACAACTTCAAAAATCAGGTGGCAAAATAACAAATTATGCGACTGCATCACATTGCTTACGTCTGTGAAAACGTCGAACAAAAAGCGGAAGAATTTTGCCGGCTCCTCGAATACAAAATCGAATCAGCTCCTGTTATTGACGAAAGTCAGAATGTTCGTATTTTATTTCTGGTTCACCGGGATGGTTCCCGTCTTGAGCTGCTCGAACCATACGGTCCCAATAGTCCCGTGCGCAAGTTTCTTGAAAAAGGCGGCGGGTTGTATCATTTCTGCTTCGAGGTGGATGATTTGGAAGAGGTTTTGCGCCAGATTACTTCCAATAACCAGGCCTACATAGTAAAACAACCGACGGCTGCGCCGGCAATTGAGGCAAGGCGTGTTGCTTTCGTCGTCACGGCAGGGAATGACCTTATTGAATTTGTTGAAAAACAGTAATGGCTGATTGTGATGAATTGGGAATCATTTAAAAAACTTAAAGGTGATGAGGGCTGGCTTGTAATACGCCGGGCCGCAAAAGCCATTCAGGATGCCCTAAGGCAGAAGATGATGACCTTAAAACATAAGGCCGATGTTGCGTTTGTTTCTTCTTATACGACGGACCCACTTGCCGATTATGTGCAGGTATTCGCGGCTCAGAGCGATTTGGCGGTAAATCAGTATATTGCTCCATACGGGCAGTTTAATCAGGAATTGCTCAATCCCAAAAGTGAGCTGTATCGCATCTCTCCCCAAATCACGTTTCTGTTGATTGAAGCCGAATCTGATGCCATTGATGAGCAAGCGTCGCGCCTTCAGGGTTTGGTTGACGCGTTTTTAAAGAATTCAACCGGCACCCTTGTTATCAATACTTTTCCCGCGTGCCCTTCCTGGCCATTACAAGTTCTGCCTGACCAGCGTCGTATCTTAATTGAAAAGCTTAACTCCGGCATTATCGAACGTTATCAAAACCATCCTCGAATACAGATTCTCGACCTTGATGCTCTGGTTGCCTATGCCGGCTGTCAAAACGCGATGTCCCCCCAGATGATGAGTATGGCCCGTATCCCGTTCAGCGAAACGTTCCTCGGAATGCTCGCCCGCAGGGTTATATCCCATATTATTGCGACACTGGGGCTTGCCCGAAAATGTCTTGTCCTCGATTGCGATAATACGCTCTGGGGCGGAATCATCGGTGAAGACGGTCTCGATGGCATTCAAATCGGCCACGATTCTCCAGGACGCGAATATCTCGAATTTCAAAAAACCATCCTCGAACTGTATGAGCAGGGGGTAATTCTCGCCATCAACAGCAAAAATAATTACGATGACGTTATGCAGGTTCTCAATGAGCACCCTCAAATGCTCCTGCGCGAAAAGCACTTCGCCTCGATTGCGGTCAACTGGGAAGCCAAGCCGCAGAATATGCAGAAGATTGCCGAGCAAATAAACATCGGTCTGGATACGATTGTCTTTATTGACGACAATCCTGCTGAGCGACAGATGATGAGGCAGTTGCTGCCACAGGTTGAAACGATTGAGATGCCCGCTGACCCATCATTATTTGCTCGAACGTTACGCGAGACCGGCTGTTTTACCCGTGCCTATTTGACCGAGGAAGACAAAAATCGCGGGCAGATTTATGCCGACCAGCGCCAGCGAGAACAGTTCCAGCAGTCCTGTGCGACGCTCGATGATTTTCTTAAATCACTCGAAATGGTCGTTTCCATTCGTCCCGCGGGCAAAGACGATATTAAACGTGTCGCGCAGTTGACTCAGCGAACCAACCAGTTCAACCTGACCACACGCCGATATACCGAGGCGGACATTGCCGCGATGGCGCAAAACCCGAATTGGCGGATTTACGTCCTGGGCTTGAAGGATAAATTCGGCGACAATGGAACGGTAGGACTGGCCCAGGTGGAAATCCAGCCGAAGCAATGGCGAGTGGACACATTTTTGATGAGTTGTCGTGTTATTGGAAGGCAGGTCGAAGATGCTCTGGTGGACCGAATATGCCGGGATGCGGCCAAAGCAGGATGTATAAGCGTTTCAGCGGAATACATTCCTACGGCCAAAAATAATCTCGTAGCAGGTTTTTGGGATAAAAGCAGCTTCAAAAAGCTGGCAACAGATAAAAATGCCACCCGATATGAGCTGCTTCTGGAAGAATATAAACCAAAGATACTGCAATATCTTAATTTGGGCGAATGAATGGAATCCGAAGTACAACAAAAATGCCTGGCTTGTGAAAGCACAAATAGTATTCCGATTGAGCTAAACTTCGGTTACGAAGGAAGAAAATGTCAAAATTGCGACCTTGTTTGGGCAGCAAATGCTTTGAACACAAAACAACTATATGACTCAGCGTATGATAAAAACTCGGAAGGATTTATCTGGCAAGATTTCTTGAATGTTCATGATAGAATGAAATCAACACAACAGGTTTTGCTTAGGTGGTATGAAAAGTGTTTTATCAAAAACATTAAACCGTTTGGTTCGGGAAATATTCTTGAGATAGGATGCGGTATCGGCAGGTTTCTTTTGGGATGCAGAAATAATGGCTGGCAAATTCATGGTATGGATATTAGCAGTAAAGCAGTTGAGTTATCTAAAAATCTCTTGCCAGATGGCGATTTTCAGGTTGGACCTATTGAACAGGCAAAATGGCCGGAAGAAAGTTTTGAAGCAATAACATGCTTCGAAGTGCTCGAACACGTAAGCGATCCGTTTGTCTTCGTAAGTAAAGCGAAAGGATTGCTATTAAACAATGGCATTTTTGCTTTCAGTACACCTGACTGGGATAGTTGGGTGATTCGTCGACATCCTCGAAAAAATTATTGGCCGCCTTACCATATCTGGTTTTTTTGCGAAAAGAGTATTAAAGCGCTACTTGGGAGAGCCGGCTTAAAAATAATAAAAATAAAACGAAATAAATTTCCATGGTCTGAGACCTGTTGGCCACGATGGCTTAGAGTTTTATTCTTGCCATGGCTTGTTTATAATGGTGTGATATTAAGACAAGGAGGGGGCCGGATTGTCGTTTTAGCGAAAAAGGTTTAATTTGCGTATTGTTATATGGATGTATGTATAAGCAATTAGAGAAGATATTTTCCCAGGCATTTGGTGTTGATAAAATCGACATGTCTATGTCAATTGACAGCGTCCCCGGCTGGGATTCAATGGCCCATGTCGGCCTGATTCTCGCCCTGCAAAAAGAATTCGCAATATCCATTCCGCCCGCCGATGCGATTGAACTGACCAGCGTAAAAAACATAATTCAGTATCTGGTGAATCGGAATATTTCTTCTGGATAACCGGCGAAACACAAGAGCATAATATACGGTTTATGAGCGTGTTTTATCAGTATCGTCCTTCTTGTGTATTGCTCCCCGCAGGCCCTCCATTTTCAAAAACCCCATTCTCCAGACAACCAGGAACGATATGGCAAAAATTGCCACTAACGGGATTAAGTTATACGGCGTCGGAATCAAAGAGTTTAAAAGGCCGGCTACAGCATACAGACCGGCCAGCAGATAGCATATACCAACGGTTCGTTTCATAGATATGCCCCTGTCAATCATCTGGTCATAGATGTGGCCGCGGTCCGAAACAAATAATGGTCTTTTATTGATAAACCGTCTTAATAAGGCAGTACCCGTGTCCAATATCGGCAACCCGAACACGATTATTGAGGCAATCCACCATCGCGGAGCTTTACGGGCGAGCAGCATCATCATTGCTGCGACGACAAACCCGAGCATCATAGAACCCGCGTCGCCCATGAATATCTTGGCGGGATGTCGATTGAAAAGCAGAAACCCACAAACTCCGCCTACAAGTGCAAGGCAAATTATAACCCTGGCTACATCGCCCCGCTCGCTGCTGAAGACGTATGTGGAACGACGGACTGCAAGAATCAGCATCCCGACGGTNNTCTTGGCGGGATGTCGATTGAAAGGTAAAAATCCGCATACTCCGCCTACCAGGGCGAGACAAACTATGACCCTGACCATATCGCCCTGTTCACTGAAGCCGTAAGTGGAACGATGAATCGCGAGCAACAGCATCCCTACGGTGATTATCGCGGTAACGCCTCCGCACAAGCCGTCAAGCCCGTCAAGCAGGTTGAGCGAATTGCTGGCCCCAAGAACAAAGAAAATAACAATCGGGATACCAATCACTATCTCAATGCCATTAGACATCTGAAAACCAAAAGGCGCTACAATTTCACTAAAGTCCGGCCAGATACCCGCCAGCAAAATGGTTAATGCGGCTATGGTCTGGCCGAGTATCTTCTGCGCGGGGCTGATATTAAAAATATCGTCCAGAACGCCGACGAAACAGGCAATAACAGCGCCGGCGAGAACACCAAAAAGCCACCGCATTACATCCGGCAGGAGGTCGTGTCCACGGATGAGATAAACGCCGCACAATATGCCGACGGAAAAGCCGACCAGAACCCCGATTCCGCCCAGGTAGGCAACCGGCTTTTTATGCGTCTTAACGAGGTTGTCGGGTTTGTCAACGATATTCAACCGCAGTGCGATACTTTTGCACAGCCAGGTAGCAACCATCGCGCAGGCAAAGGACGCTACGAGCACAGGCCAAAACTGAATGGCCCAGTCGAGCGGTCTTTTGGGTCCCAGAAAGTCATCTAACATATTATTTGTGCCAAATCCTCTTTCAAAACATTACTGGGAACCGGATTCTACGGTTTTACGCCGATTTGTCCAGAAAAACCGTTGGACATTATGCCATTTTGATATATAATCCGCGGCCAGATTGGTATGTGGTGGTTAACAAGGGTGGGGAATTGCAATAAACAGCCGCCAGATACGTCTAATAGCCCGGATTTATGCGTAATACAAGGAATAAATCGTAAATGCGTGTTTTACTTTCCAGCGTTGGGAGACGTGGTTACCTGGTAAAGTACTTCAAGCAGGCGGTGGGGGACGCCGGCGAAGTATGGGGTGCAGACAGCAGTTCTTATGCCCCTGCGTTTCGGTATTGCGACCATGTTATGCTGTTGCCCAGGGTTGGGGAAGCGGACTACGCCGACAAACTTCTCACTCTCTGCAGGAAAAACAAGATAGATATGGTCGTGCCGCTGATAGACCCTGAGCTGGAGGTTCTCGCGGCGCGTTATGATGAATTCCGAAGTAACGGTGTTATGGCGGTCGTTTCGCCCGCCAGAACTATTGAAATCGCTTTTGACAAGTACCTGACCTATCTTCATGCAAAACAGGTGGGCATTGAAGTGCCGCAAACAGTTACCAGCATTGAAGAAGCCATTAAGCTTCTCTCGGAGGGAGAATTGTCCTGGCCGTTAATGGTAAAGCCGCGAAAGGGCAGCGCCTCGTTATTCGTCAATAGTTGCAGTAACCAAAGCGAGTTGATGCTGGCATTTCAGAGTTGCCCCGCGCCTATGATTCAGGAGTTTATCTCCGGCAACGAATACGGCTACGACATTTTCTGCGACGGCGATTTCAAACCGGTAAGTGTTTTCTGTAAACTGAAATTGGCGATGCGGGCGGGTGAAACCGATAAAGCAGTCAGCGTCAACGATAAAAAGCTTATAGATTTGGGCATGAAAATAGCCCGGGCGTTTCCTATATTTGGGCCGGCGGATGTGGATGTAAGAACTGGAAATAACGGGCCTGTGCTGCTCGAAATAAATCCTCGTTTTGGCGGCGGATATCCTTGTTCTCACTTGTGCGGAGCCGATTTCCCCGCCAAGTTGATTGCCATTTACAAGGGACAGAAGCTAATCCCGAATATCGGTGATTATCCGGCGGGCGTTTATATGTTCAAACAAGATGAAATAATATCTCCCGCTTCCGACGAATTGAAAGCCATCACCAATGCACATGGCTACAAAACCCCTTGAAACCATCGCGTGGCATCGGTTTTTTCTGTTTGAGAGGTATCATTGGTTAGAAGATATTTAACCGGTTTCGCTATATTGCTTGTTCTGGTATTTTGCACAATTGCTTCGGCGTTGGAGCCAAACGAAATTCTCGTTATCGTAAACGGGGATATTGAGGCGTCGGCAGATTTGGGGCAATATTATTGTCAGCGGCGCAATGTTCCCCAAAAAAATATCCTCACTCTTTCTCTCGGCAAAACTCTCACTAATTCGATAAGCAGAGATGATTACGACAAAAACATCGCCGAGCCGATTCGCAAACGCATAGCCGGCCAGGAACCCGGACAGCCAATCAGGTGCCTGCTTACGACATACGGCGTGCCATACAAAGTTGGACCTCGCGGGCCACTCAAGGAAAAGCAGGAACAGCTCAAACAACTCGAAATAACCGTCGGGCAATATGAAAAACAGCTCAGGGATTCGCAGGCGGCGGATGTGAACGCCAGAATCAACAAGGAGCTTGGCAGGGTAAAAGCCGAAATTGACTGGATTTCAGGCAGGGAAACCGAGGCGAGCGTTGACAATGAGTTGTCGCTTGTGTTGTTCGGCCCTTACGAGCTTTATCGCTGGCTGCCAAATCAGTGGAACAGGCATAGCGGGTATACAGAAGGTTCGATTCTGACAGTTATGGTGTCGCGCCTCGACGGCCCTTCCCCGCAAATTGCCCGTGGTCTTGTCGATAAGGCGATATATGCTGAAAAAACCGGTCTGCACGGCTTCGCTTACATCGACTCTCTCGGAAGACCCGACGACAAACACCCCGGCTCTTGGGGTAATTACGATCAGAAGCTGCGCAATCTCGCGGTTTTATTGCGTTTTCGCACGACTTTGCAGGTCAGGGAGGAACGAACCGAAAAGCTCTTTGAGCCGCACAGTTGCCCCCAGACAGCAATTTACTGCGGGTGGTACAGCTTGAAAAAGTACATCGATTCCTTCGATTTCGTTGACGGTGCGATAGGTGCTCATATCGCCAGTTTTGAGGCGGTTGACCTTCGAGACCCAAACAGCACGGAATGGTGTCCTTCGATGCTGGTTCACGGCGTTACCGCGACTTTCGGCCCCGTGGCGGAACCATATCTCAGCGCGTTCCCGGACCCCGAGGAATTCTTCTTCGAATTAATCGACGGCAAATGTCTCGTAGAAGCGTTTTATCGCTCACAGCCGTTTTGCTCCTGGCAAATGATGCTGATTGGCGACCCCCTTTATGCCCCCTTTGCCAGAAAAGGTTTCTGATACCTCTTTCTCGCGAATAAGCACGTTGCTATTGCGGCAACGATGATTGCGCCTCCTGAAAGCAGCATTTCCGCCGTTGTAAAATACCTGCCAAGAAGCATCGACGAGGCCTTCACAAAAAACATCAAGCCAAGAGGCAAGCTCATTATCAGCAGCAATCGATTGATTATTGTCTTGGGCGAGAGGTAAAGATTCATAAGTTGCGTCCATATCAATGTGAAACCGCCGTAAGCAAAGATGTGGTAAACAGTATCTAAAGTCGGCGCTACTTTTGACGGGTCGGCGCTTACGAGAGTTGCCACTCCGAAAATTGATATTGCCCAGACCGCCAGCAATGACGGCCAGAATGATGCAAAAGTAACAATAATCAATCCCGCCGATACCCCCTTCGCGTCTGCAGCGAAGTCCCAGAAATCACACGTCCTTCCCGTGTATGGCTGCGATAATTCATCGACCCCGCCGCATATGATGACCCCAAGAAAAACCGACCATACTGCCAGTTTACGCCAATCGGCTTTCTTGTCGGGGAAGAAAGAGAACCACATCAGAAAAAACAGGTTCATATACGCCAGAAAGTGAAGCCACTTATCCGATACCCCTGCTTGGTAAACCACTTGGGGTATCGGTATATGCGTAAAGGTGAACAGCGTAATCAGATAAAATACTGAAACTACGATTGTCTTTTTTTGCCTGCCAGTCAGTCCCACAACCACCTCTGATTTTTATTGAATATTGATAATTGATAATTTGCCCGCGACGGTCATAATAATCGATTATCAGTTATCAGTCATAAATTATCAAGGAGCGATACTATGTTGCAGTCGGTAGTCGAGTTTTTCAGAAGTACCATAACCGAGCAGGTGGCAGGCCATCCGGTCTGGTTCATCATTGGTTTCGCAGGACAGGTGACCTTCGGCGCGAGATTCATTCTCCAGTGGATAGTCAGCGAATACAAAAAACGCTCCTTTGTGCCGGTTGCTTTCTGGTACATATCGCTGGTTGGCAGCGTGATTTTACTGGCTTACTCAATCCACCGCAAAGACCTCATCTTTATGCTGGGTCTTTCGCTTAATACGCTGATTTATGTGCGAAATCTTCACCTGATTTACAAGCACGGGACAAAAGAGCCCGTGGACAGCCCGGGTTAGAAACCTTATTCGATTAAAATTTGGAGGGCCAAAGTCATGAGATGGCTTAAAGATTCTCAAATGCCAGGCCGAATGCTGATGGCTGGCTGCTGTTTGACTGCTCTGCTCGCTGCAGTGTTGCCTGCGTTTTGTGAGGTCCCGAGACGAACTCGGGCAGGCGAGTTGAAAGTGATTCAGCTTCCTGAACCGAACAAGTCGGGTGCGGTCAGTTTGGAAACGGCAATCAATATGCGGCGAAGCGTTCAGCAGTTTGCCGACGCGCCGCTCAGTTTTGCTCAGATTGGACAACTGGCCTGGGCCGGCCAGGGTATAACCGACAAGCAGCAGGGCCTTCGCGCCGTGCCATCGGCGGGGGACTTGTATCCTATAGAGCTTTATTTGGTCACGCCGGAGGGCGTATTCGTTTATAATTCCGAAGGCCATTCCCTTAAACAGATTTCCTCCCTCGACCTGCGAAAGCAACTCTCATCCGCGGCTTCAGGACTGGGGCCGGTCGAAGATGCGGCGTGCGATATTGTAATCGCCGGCTCCGTTCGAAAAATAGCCCCCAAGTATGGTAATAAAGCCCAAAAATTTATGCTGCTTGAGGCGGGCCAAGTTGCCGGGAATATCCAGTTGCAGGCCGTATCACTGGGATTGGCCTCGATGCCCGTTAGCGATTTCGAAACAAGAAATGTCGCCAGGGTCTGTGAATTGCCCGCCGAGTTTGAGCCGCTGTTGATTGTCTGCGTAGGTCATCCGTTTGTGCAGCAAAAATCTCAGGACCAGGCCCAGTCAGCCGTCCAAATCACAAAAAAGGCCATTCTGATTGTTCCTGCCGCCCGGTTTGCCGATGTCGAGCTTTTTGAGACCCAGCGAATTTTGAATGAGGCGGGTATCGCGTCTGTTGTCGCAAGCTCAAAGATTGGGGTGATACAGGGAGCATTTGGCGGTATTGTCGCCTCGGAGATTACCCTCGATAGCTTGAAGGTCGAGGATTATGAAGCGGTGGTTTTTATTGGCGGCCCCGGGGCTGCTGATTATTTCAACAACCTTGCCGTGCTCCGCATCGCGCGCGAGGCGTCCGCCAGAAACAAAGTAATCGCGGCTATTAGCGCTGCCCCGATGATTCTGGCTAACGCCGGCGTCCTGCGGGGTATCCGGGCGACCGGCCTGCCGCAGCAACGGGAGCAAATGAAAAAAACCGGGGCACAATTCACCGGCTCAACCGTTGAACACGATGGTCTGATTATAACCGCCAGCGACTCATCGGTTGCCGTACAGTTTGCCCGGGCAATTGTCGTTGCACTCAAAGAAAGACAGTCGAAGCTGGACAAAACGCCGACAAAGTAATCCGGGCGGGCCTACTTTAAACCGTTGCTGTGATTGTAACGGTTTGTAATGGGCAGCCGCCTGTCTCTGCCGAACGCCTTGGGCGTGATTTTCACCCCCGGCGGCGACTGCCTCCTCTTGTATTCGTTGCGGTCAACCATACGAATAACCCTGCTCACCGCCTCTTTGGGCAAACCCTCATCAATCAGTTGCTGGGCCGATTTATCTTCCTCAACGTATCCCTTGAGAATCTTGTCTAACAGGTCATATTCGGGCAGCGAATCGCTGTCCTTCTGATTCGGACGCAGTTCCGCGGTCGGAACCCTGTCGATAACGCTTTTGGGTATGATTTCCCGGCTGTTTATTTCGTTGATATATTTCGCGAGTTTGTAAACCATCGTTTTGAAAACGTCTTTTATGACCGCGAATCCGCCCGCCGTGTCCCCGTAAAGTGTCGTATAACCTACCGCGATTTCGCTTTTATTTCCCGTGGTCAGTACTAATGCGTCGAACTGGTTGCTCAGCGACATCAAAATTGTGCCCCTGATTCTCGCCTGTAAATTCTCGTACGCAAGCCCCTTGCTGTTCCAGCCGTCAACTTTTTCGAGCGAACCGTTGAATTGTTCCAGTACAGAGCCGATTGGGATGGTCATAAATTTAATCCCAAGGTTTTTTGCGCATCTTTCGGCGTCGCTGATTGTCTCAGCGCTGTTGAATTTCGACGGCATTGTGATTCCCGTTACGTTTTCGGCGCCCAGCGCAGCGACCGCAATGGCCGCGGTTATTGCCGAATCGATTCCCCCGCTCAATCCTATCAGCACCTTGCTGAATCCGTTCTTCCTAACGTAATCTTTTGTGCCAAGCACAAGGGCGAGGTACGCCTCTTCGAGTAAACCAATATCGGCCCCGCTACTGTTTGGCTGCGGTTCGATGTGTACTGTTTTGTTTTTCTTTGTAATATCCGCTATCAGCAAATCATCCTCGAACGCCCTGGCCATCGCGACGATTTTACCCGCCGCGTCGGTGAACATGCTCCTCCCGTCAAAAATAAGCTCATCCTGTCCCCCGACAAGATTGCAATAGCCGACCGGGCACTTCAACCGTGTCGCGCAATCGCTGACTATGTCCTCCCTCGTCCTGATTTTCCCAAGATGAAAGGGCGACGCCGAAATATTCAGCAGCGTATCGATTTGTCCCGCGTTTTTGAGAAACTTAGCCAGCCACTCGATGTCCCATATATCCCTGCAAATCGTTATAGCGATATTCAAATCGTCCAGCGTAATGACCATCGGCTTGTTGCCCGGTTCAAAATACCGCGGCTCATCGAAGACGCCCTCGTTTGGCAAAAGCCCCTTACGATAAACATTTGCCAGCCGCCCATTCCGTAACACCCCTGCGGCGTTGTAAGTTTTCCCGCGATAATGATCCGCGAAACCAACGACTATTGTCGCATCCGTACAGTTCGTTGCGAGTTTCTCTACGACTTTCCGGTTGTCATCCAGAAAATGTTTCTTTAGCAGCAAATCCTCCGGCGGATAACTGCAAACCGCCAGTTCCGGGAACACAAGCAAATCAACCTTTTTTTCGACCGCCTGCCCGTAAATCTCCCGCATCCTCTCGGCGTTACCCTCAAGGTCTCCAACCACTGCGTCAAATTGCCCTAATCCAATACGCATTTGCTTTGCTAACCAATAAAATAGACTCAAGGGTGTCGGATCGAAACCCGTGTTCGATTGATAGTTGAGCAGTAGAACAGTTGAACGCAGTTTCGCATTTTCACCTGCTCCATTGTTCAAATGCTCAACTGCTCTGTTTTGCCTTCGGCAAAACGGAGAGGGTGGGATTCGAACCCACGGTACTCAATAAAGAGCACACTGGTTTTCGAAACCAGCTCGTTCAGCCGCTCCGACACCTCTCCGAAAACCGCTAAAACGATACATTTTCGCGCGCAAAATTGCAAGAACAATAGCGCTGGCCAGAAAGCCATTGAAAATAAGCCGGCGTTGCCCTAAAATAGCTGGCTGGCCTATGCGTTCAGTATTGGGGGTAACCTGTGAGCGATTATTTGAATAATTGAGGTGCAATTTTGATATACCGGCGACGGTCAGATTTGTTTGTTATTACAGTTTTTGGCACGCTACTTTTAATGGCGGGCCTCGGGATATGCGCCGCCCCCAACAGTCACCTAAGCAGCCGCGGCGTCAAACCACCGGCCGGCATTAATGACTCCAACGGCCCCACTATTATGTTGAGCTACGACACCCTTAAGCCCCTGAAAATGCCCACTCCCTCGTTTATGTATTTTATCCCCCTTATTTCGCCACCCCTCATTTCTACCCAAATCAGCCCCCATAATAACCAGCAGGCGATGTTTAGATCGTATGAAAAAAGCGTCATCCTGGATTCCTTCACCTTGAAATGTGAATTCGAGTTGCAGGGAAGCGGCTTTTTCGTCGATATCTTCGACCCCAATGGGGTTATAGCCGCTTTCCCCGAAGAGATAAAGAAAAACGCCCCCGTGACCAACATCCTCGACTATATCCGGCTCGAAGGAGAGGGCTTTGGCCGGATAGACGTCAAGGGAACAATAGTCGATTCAAATGTAACCGTTACACAGGTGGACGTGCGTTTCGGCACAAAGGGCAAAAGCCCCGTTACCATTGGGCTTTATAGCGTTAAACCTGAAAACGGGCGGTATAAATACGAGAACAGGTATAATGATATTGTCGCAAAGGTTGCCACCCTCACGTTCAAAAAAACCGACGGCAACCCCAGGATGGGTATCGAAGTGGTGTCCGTTAATAAGGCGTCAAAACCGAACAGCTACATCGGCAGAGTCAAAGGGTTCATCGTCAATTTCTTTATTGAGCCCGTCCAAATCACCAAGCTCGGCAACGATACGATGCTCAATTTCGGATATGCCCTGCTGAATAAACAACCGTCATTTATCTTTCCCATGGCCCACAATATTAAGGAATCAAAAACGACGCCCATCGATAAATAAGGCCTGCAGAAAATACCCTTTAGCCCCAAACCTTCGCCCGAAATATATTGCAACGAGCATCAGATAATTCTAAAATTCCTGATGAATTGTTTTTGATTCTTTGAAGGACGAAACAATGTATATCATACCAGCTATCGACCTCCGCGGCGGCAAATGCGTCCGCCTCATTCAGGGCGACTATCATCGCCAGATTAACTACCAGGACAACCCCGTTAAACAGGCGCATGAATTCATCGAACAAGGTGCCGAATGGGTCCATATCGTTGACCTCGACGGCGCTAAAGTGGGAAGACCCGTAAATGCCGACACCATCTCCGCCATAGCGGCCCTCGGCAAATTAAAAATCGAGGTCGGCGGCGGACTTCGGACCGAGCAGGACATTAAAAAACTCCTCGATTTGGGAATCGAGCGGGTAATCATCGGTACTCAGGCGGTCAACGATTTCGAGTGGTTCAGCGATATGACTACACGTTTCCCCGGCAAAGTCGTCCTGGGCCTCGACGCCAAAGGTTCGCACGTCGTCACCGGCGGATGGTATGACGAACATCCCAAGTCCCTGCTCGAACTTGCCCGTGAGGCCGCTGTGCTGCCTATAGCCGCGATAATCTACACCGACGTCGCCAAGGATGGTATGCTTGCCGGGCCTAATTTTGAAAGAACTAAGGTCCTCATCCA
>PLLM01000009.1 GCA_003141275.1 Phycisphaerales bacterium | reverse complement strand
AAGCTGACGGGGTCAATGTTGTTGCTTTGCAGGGCGCCGAGCAACTCAGCGAGCAGTTGCTTTTGCGCGGTGAAGGCGCTGATATTTGAGCCGGTCTGGTCGGTAGAATCTATTTTGAACGCGATTGCGACGTCGGTGGCGTCGGTGCCGAGGGCCTCTTCCGTATCGAAGCGGACCGTCTGGGTGATTTTTTTGACGTCGGAAAACTCGCTGTGGATGCTGTGCTGCATAAACATCGCACAGTCCAGGGCAACCGCCGCTTCAGTAAATTTAATCTGCTTTTCNNCCTGGACGGCCAGACAGACAACCGTGGCGTGGTCTTTGGCCAGGTATATTCCGAGAAAGTTTGTAGGTTGCACTTTCAGCAAGCTCCTAATCGACTATTCATGATGTTCGGCAGCAAGTCCATTTTCCAATCATCTCCTTTAATTCGGCAACAGTTATCCGCACACAATGGCAACTCGTTCGATTTTGCCGCCATTTTTCAGCACAACGACGACAGCCGAGGCCTTTGCCACGCCGCTTGAGGCGGTAACGCGTATCGAAAACACGCTGCTGGTCGTGGTAATGTAAGGCCCGCTTTTTTCGATAGAGTTGGAAAATCCAAACAACTCTTTTTTCAGCTCATCGATATTGTCAAACGTCTTTTCTCGCCTTCTCTTTATGATTTCATCCGCTATCTTGTCGGCGTCGCCCCCGAAGGTAAAGGCGGCTTCGAGCACGTTTCTTGGCGCCGAGTTGATATTGACCTGGGTCGTCCCCCACAAACCCATATACTTTAGCGCCGATTCCTTTCTGTCTTCGCTTATAATCGTGGGTGCGGCGAGCATTTGCACGTCAAGGAGGGAACTGTGGAAAAGCTTTGAAAAATCTTTGGCTTGTCTGGTCAAAAGCTCTGCCTGTTGAACATTTGTTGTCTTATAAACGACTCTCTGGGCCCTTGTGCCCCGCCTGGCCGGGTTAGGGGTCGGGGTTGTAACAGGCGTTCTCTGCACAACGGGTTTGAATTCGACCTTGAAGGGCTTTATTGAGCCGATTTGCTTTAGTTGTCCCTTGACGGATTCTATTTGGTCAGAATCAAGTCCCATCCATTCGCAGAATGTCAAGAGGCCTGCCTGGGCCTCACGCTGGACGTCTTCATTATCGATGATGGCCCAGCCCAGTGGGTATTTTGCATTTTCATCTTCGATTTCTATTTTCACGGTTGTAGAGCCGATTTCAAATTCGACCGGCTCGGTTACGAAAGGCCAGACCGGGCCATAAGGCCCGCGTATCTTGATGGCATTCGAGTCGGCGGCATGCTTTCCGTTCGAGTCGTTGGCCTCCGGGACGGAGAGAAGACCTGTGATAGTTCCATTTTCGTCAACTCCTCCCAAATTCGAAGATTCCGGCTGTTCGCCGGAGTTATCGAGCAGCTCGGGCTGATTTTTCGCAAGTTCCGCAGCCCATTGTTCAATCAGTTGGCGGTAAGCCGGTTCACTGAGATGGAAAAGGTCGGAAAAATCCGGCTCATTGGGACGGGAAACAAACTTAATGCTGTTCATGTCCTCCAGCGCGGCCAGTGCGTATTTAATCGCCGAATCGCGGGCATAACAGGCGTTGGTATAATCGACGACGTAATTGTCCCTGTGGCGCTGAGCCGAAACGCGGGTGGCCAGGGTGTATCCAAGCGTCACCAGAACCAGCAGCACAACCATTGTTATCAGAAGGACGATGCCGCTGGACTTAGACGAGTTCAGTCGAGCCGTGCGAACCGACGGTTCGTCTTCTGCGGCCGGCAAATTATTCTGACAACTAAAAAGGTTACTATTCAAATGGCTGCTCCTGTATTATTTTATCTTCGTAAAAATGGCATAGGACTCGACGGTGCCGGCTCCTCAACATCGGCTGGCTGATTGGCATCTGTCGGCTGATTGGCATCGGCCCTCCCGTTGGCATCGGCCGGCTGGTTGACGTCAGTCGCCGGTATATTAAACGCCAGCTTGCGGGTTCTGTCGATAGCAATGGTGCGCACAAGCTTGTCCTGCTCCGGGACATCAAATGTGCCGGTTACCGTCTTATACGGCTGGCCGAACGACAACGTTATTTTAACCGCCGGCGGAAGAACTGCGCCTGTCCACCGGTCGATGAAAGTTTCCCCTTGCGGGACCTCGATTCTGAACAAGGTAATGCCCGTGCAAATCGGCACAAAAACCTCTCGCTGCCAGGCCTCCTTTTGCGTGTCGAGCAGTGTATCTTCGAGCGCAATTCCGGAATGGCTGCGGTACAAAGTGAGCAGCCTGCCGTCGGGGTCAACGCTGCTTTGCCAGACGATTTTTTCAAATGTTTGCGATTGATCCTTAGCGTCTGTAATGCTACGGAGTATTTCAATTTTCGCGGCGGAAAAACCGTCCTGAAACTTGTTTAAGATATCAATTTGGGTCCCCTGTCCCGCGCCGACAACCCGGTCAAGGTCTTCAGCGATTCGCTGAAATATTTCGCGAGGCAGGCGGTTGTTTTCCATCTTGTCGATGACATCGGCCGACGCCCTCTGCCCCCTGTTATAGAGAGCCATGACTACGATTAGAACCATCGTGCCGACGGTCAGGGCGGCAAGCACCTCGACGAGCGTGAAGGCCCGCTCAAAAGAATATACTTTGTTTTTTATTGGTTGCATATCAACAACAAATTGCCGGCTACTGGCCCTTCCTCAATTTTTCTATCGTTTCCCGCGACCTCGGGGCGAGTTCCTCCGGAGTCGTTGTTTCTGGGTTCGATAAATCGGAACCCGGCTGCACCTGCGATTCCGGTGTAGCCGGCGACTGCGACCCAGACGTTGTTAGTCCGTCCTGGGTTGCTTTCTTCGGCCCGGTAATCGACAGTTCAGGATACTCAGCCAATGTGTCCTGCCTGTCCTGTTTCGTCGGGTTGCCGTCGGTTTGTAGGTACAAGTCCAGCCAGGGCTTAAGATATTCACCGGATTCCATCATTGGCATACCGTTTTTGACCCACTGCTGGATGGTTTTGGCATCAACGCCGGCGTATTCGGCGGCCAGCTCCTCGGTCGTGATAATATCCTCGGCAAGTAATTGTTTCTGAATTGCCGCCCTTGCCGCCAACTGCGCCGACTGTGCGGCGGTCAGGCCGGTGAGCCAGCAGGTAAGCTCGACATTTTTGGTTTCGCCCCCCGAGTCGGTATATTCAGTGGAGCAGACCGCGCGAGCCCACATATGCGATGTAACCGGTTCGGAGAAACTCTCGACGGAGGTCTGCCAGCGGATGTCCTGAAATTTTTCGCTTATGCCGTAATCGGTTTTTTCCTCCACAGAGTCGGAGCCAAGGAGCTTTTCCATATTTTCGTGGGCGATTTCGAAGGCACGCATACGCTGAATCGAGTCCGCCGCGGAGGCCGTGCAGCGTTCCAGCACTAACCAGACACTTGCGCTGATGAAGGCAAGCAGCGCGACGGAGGCCATACTTTCGACCAGCGTGAAAGCCGCTCGTCGTGCGTGACGCATCGTGCGTCGGCCGAAAGGCGTCCCTTTCGGGAATACGAACAAATCACGCAATACGCGATACGCACGACGCAATACGTTTGTATTTTCAGAAGGGCAATTCATCTTTGCTCCTTGGCCAGACGATTTGCGCTTCGCCGGGTTGCACACGAACAATGTTGCTTAGTCGGTCAACGATGATGGACCAGGGCTGCCCTTCCGAGTCAAGCAGACAAATTATGCCGCCAAACTGCCATCCCGCCCGGCTTGCGCGAAACTTGGCCCTGTCCTGGTTTGTGAACTGGCCGTCGTCAAACAGAACGTATGAAACCGCGCAGTTGGCACCGAAATCTTCCTCGGCAATTATTTCCTCCTCAAGAACATCGGCAAGATTGGAAGAGGAAATTTCGCGGAGGAGATAGCTTTGCTGCGGGATATCTATGATGACTTCGTATCTTTTGTCGCTCTGGCCGGCGCTGGTCGAAGCGGCCTCAAGAGCGGCGACAAGCCCCTGACTCTTTGCTTTGAAGGAGTTTTTGGTAATGACGCCTTTCAGATTTGTGGCGGCTAACAGTATCATCAGCGAGACAATAACGATTACCACCATCGACTCCGCCAGCGTAAAACCGCGCTTCGTCGCTTGCCTGCCCCTGAATGTGGTTAGCAGGGGTTGTTCGACTCTCGTCTGTCTTCTGTCTTCTGTCATCTGTCCTCTGTTAATCCGCGTCCGTGCTGTAAAGGTCTTTGTTAATTCCCTCGCCGCCTTCCTCGCCGTCGGCTCCATAGCTGATAAGGACGAAGGGTTTGCCGCTTTCAGGGGACAATTGATACACGAAATCGTGTCCCCAGGCATCCTTAGGCAGCGACGTTGTTTCGAGGTATCCTCCCGTATTCCAGCCGGTTACGTCAGTGGGTTGCTCGATAAGCTCCTGCAGGCCGGCCTCTTCGGAGGGGTATCGGCCCGTGTCCATCTTGAATTGAATTACTGCGCCGTGAAGCAGCTTCAGGTTGGCTTTGGTTGATGTAACTTTCGCCCTGTCGATTTTGCCGACGACGCTGACGGCGACGATGCTTCCCAAAATACCGATAATCAGAATTACGGCCATAACTTCAATAATTGTGAATGCGGCGAAACGACGTCTGCTGCTGCTGAAATGTGAGTATGCTTTTTTACTAGTCATAAGTTTCTCCAATTTTTTACTTAGCTATATCTGAGATTCTCAAAATCGGCAGCAATATGGCAAGGGCAATGATGCCGACGATTACAGCGATAAAAACAATAATTACCGGTTCGATGATAGCACTCAATCGTTCTATAACAATATCAGTCGATTCTTCGAGCGAATCGCTTATGTTTTTGAGCATACTCTCAAGCTCGCCGCTTTTCTCGCCCACCGTTACCATATGGGCTATTGACGGGTCAATGACGCCGCTGTCGCGCAACGGCGTGGCGACGTCTGCGCCGGCGAGGATTCTCTCCCTGGCCTGCTCGATTGCGCGTTTCATCAGGGTATTTCCAGTAACTTCGCCAACGACGCGGAACGACTCAGCCATGCTCAGACCGGACCCCAACAGCGTCGAAAGCGTGGAGGCAAAACGCGAAACCACTCGCTGTTTGATAAGCGGACCAAACATAGGCAGCCACAGCAGGAACCTGTCCCGCATCAATGCGCCGCGGGGCGTTTTGAAGAACCGCCTTAATCCCCAAATCATCCCGATTATAGCCGCGATGACAAGCAACACCCACCAGCTTGTCATAATATAGCTGGCGTTCATTAACTGCTTGGTTATCCAGGGCAGTTCCTGTCTGGCAGCGACAAGCTGGGCGCCGATTTTGGGTATGACAAACGTGGTAAGAATAAGGACTATAATAACAGCGAAAGTCATAAGAATCGCCGGATAGACCATAGCGGTAATGACTTTCGACTCGACTTTCTGGCGCTTGCCCATAAAATTGCCGATAGTGCCGAAGACGGTTCCGAGCGAGCCGGTAACCTCTCCGACTCGCACCATACTTATGTAAATAATGTCGAAATAATCATCGTAGTCCGCCATCGCATCGGTCAGCGCTTCGCCTGTAATCACACGGTCGCGGATATCGGTAAGGGCGTTTTTGAATCTCGTATCTGGCGCCTGCATTGTCAGCACCGTCAGGGATTCGGTAAGTTTTATACCTGAGTTGAGCAGCGTGGCCATTTGCCTGGTGAAATCGATTATCTGTTTTTTGCCTGTCCTGGTAAAGACCGAGGCAATGGCGGATTTGCCCTCTTCGGCGGCTCCAAGCTCGTTTATGGAGGTCGGATGAATGTTGCGAATGCGCAACTGCTTTCGTGCGGCGTATGGGCTTTCGGCGGATACAGTGCCCTTGGCCTTTTTGCCGTCGGCCGCTATCGCTATATAGGTGTATCTTGGCATAACCTAAAATTCCTATATCACATCGGCCTGTGTAACTCTAAGCACCTCAGAAATAGTTGTTATTCCCGCGAGAACCTTTCGAGCGCCGTCCATTCTCAGCGTTTGTAATCCCGCATCCAGCGCAAACTTTTTTATTGCTCCGGCTGTGGCTCTTTGATAAATGAGATTCTGTATTTCCTCGTTAACCAGCATCAGCTCATAAATACCAGTTCTGCCGCGGTATCCGGTCTGGAAACATTTGTCGCACCCGGCTCCGACATAAAATTTGTCCTCCGAAGGCAAATCTCCAAGTCCCAGCTCTCTCAGCTCGTGAGGCGCCGGCTTATATTCCTTTCTGCAATCCGGGCAGACCTTTCGCAACAGCCGTTGCGCCATTATGGCAATCAGCGAGGAGCTGACCAAATACGGCTCCACTCCCAAGTCCAGCAACCTGCTTATTGCCCCCGCCGAATCGTTGGTGTGAAGAGTGCTGAAAACCAGGTGGCCCGTAAGGGACGATTGTATCGCCATTCTCGCTGTTTCCGCGTCACGAACCTCACCTACCATTACTACGTCGGGATCCTGTCGAAGGATGTGCCTAAGCGCATTAACAAAGGTAACACCCTTTTTGGAGGCGACCTGCATCTGGCTTATACCTTCGAGCTGGTATTCGATTGGGTCTTCCACGGTCATAACGTTTTTTTCCGCGGAATTGATGCGGTTAAGACAGGCGTAAAGCGTGGTGCTTTTACCGCTGCCTGTCGGGCCTGTTACGAAAATGATGCCATGTGTGCGATTTAGCAGTGTATCGAATCTCTTGAGGTCATCTTCCCAAAGTCCTAATTGATTCAGCGTAAGTATGCCCGAACTCTTGTCCAAAATACGCAGTACGCATCGTTCGCCGAAGCTTGTGGGAACGGTACTGACACGAAGGTCAATTTCACGCTGGCCCAGGCGTACGCTGCATCGGCCGTCCTGCGGCATTCGGCGCTCGGCGATGTCCATACCCGCCATAACCTTTATACGTGAGACAATCAGAGGCAATACGTTCCTATTTAAACTTAAAGTGTCATATAGAATACCATCAACACGGTAGCGAATTTGTATCTTGCCCTCGTATGGATGAACGTGAATATCGCTTGCCCTCAACTGAAGGGCGCGAAAAAGAATATCATTGACTAACCGGATAACGGGCGGACGATTGACCACGTCGAGCAGGTCATCGGAGCCGGCGACCTCATCGGCAATCTGGTCTATGTTTTGCGAATCCAACTCCTCCACCACCTCATCTATCACGGTCGTCCGCTGCTCGTATGCAACGTCAATAACCGATGTTATCGCGGCACGGGTGGCGACAGCGGCCCGCACCGACATACCGGTCATCTTTGAAACATTATCGAGGGCGGCGATATCAAGGGGTTTGGAGAGGACCACGGTCAGCTCGCCATTGTTCGCTTCTGTCTTTATCCCTATCAATGAATGATGCTGGGCGTATGTCGCGGGGACGGTCTGGATGAATTCTGGGGGCACCTGCTTGGCAGGTATCTCGGAGAAAAATTCGTTCCCCATGGCCGCGGCGAACAGACGCAGCACCTGCTCCTCGGTAAAATTGGGGCAGGCAAGCAGAACCTCGTCGATTCGTTGGCCGGCAGAGTTCTCCTCCAAAAACTTGGCCAGAACCTCGGCGTCAACAATGCCGGTCTGCCTTGCGGTTTGTATGAGAAGCTCTTTCATTTACGTTTCACGGACACTACTTTACCGCTTTCCAACGGCTATTCGGCGTCAAGCACCTTCACTGGGTCCACCGGATGGGGCTTTATCCCCGGCCAGTCCTCATGGTTTTGGAATTTTTCTTCGTGTTTCTCAAAAGCATCGCGATTTCTGTCGGAGATACGTTCGAGTTCGGGCAGTCCCGCTATCATCTCTTCGGGTCTGAGTATATTGGCCTTTACGAATATATACAATTTTGAATCATCGGTGCTATCCGAGGTGCTTCTAAACAATCCTCCCACTAATGGAATATCCCCGAGCAGCGGAACCTTGCTGCCGGTTTTGTTCTGGCCAAGTTTAAGCATCCCGCCCAGAATTATAGTGCGATTATTGGGAACTGTCACTATCGTTTCAACGTTGCTCGACGTGATATCCGGAGGTGCACCTGTGATCCCGCCTGCGAAGTCTTTTCTGTCGAGTTTGACGATAAGCAGCAACAGGTCCCCTTCACTGATATTGGGCTGAATGGTAAGCGTTATGCCCTCATCGTACGGCTGGTAACTGACGCTTGTCTGGATGGCATTACCGGTGGTCTGGCCGGCCACTACGGTACTGCCGGTTAGTTGCACGTTGGTGGTTTTACCGGTTTTGATTATGCCGACCTGACCATCGTTGACTAAGATTTTTGGCTTGGCCAATACCCGACCATAGCTTTTTTTCTCCATCGCGGACAGAAGCACCTGAATATGCCTATCGCTGTAAAAGGCCGTCGCCGTACCCGCCACCGGATTGCTTGCTGCTTCGCGAACGGTGCCGCCCAGGAAGGGTGTGGTGATGGGGGTTACCTGACCACTAACCATCGTTCCACCCGCCACCATTTCGGGGAACTTGCTGGCTAATTGCAGGTCGAGGTCGAAATTGTTTTTGTTGGTAATCTCGACGAGGGTTACGTCAATAAGGACCTGCGGCCTTCTTTTATCGAGCGTTTTTATCAAATCCGCAATCCAGTCCTGATTTTTCTTGTTGGCGTAAACTATCAATGAGAAGGTATTGGGGTCCGGAACGATGATGATGTTTTCTTCGGTCTTCTTTACGACCTTTTCAATCTTGCTATCTTTATCTTTGACGACGTCCTCGATTAACTTCTTGAGGACCTCCGCGATATGGTCCGGCGCCTGATTCTGAAGCGGATAAACCTTGTAGGGTATCGCTTTCTGTTCACTCTCGCTATCGACGTAGGAGATGACGGTTGCAATCAGGGCGTGCTGTTCAGGCGAGGCATTGACCATCAGAGAGTTGGTTGCCTCGATGACCACCACCTGCAGCTCTTCGCTTGGCAATTCCCCTTCCGAACCGGGGGCTGTCATTGGAGCAGGTGTCGGCGATGCGGCTGGCTGAGCCGTTGCGCCGGCAGCAGCGGTCCTGGCCGTAATTCTGCCTGATGTCGCAGATGTCGCCCGGCTGGCACCTATTATGCCAAGCTCTTCCAGTTTTTTTCTCACATCTTCGGCGTCAACGTGCTGCATTTCGTAAACCCGTAGCGAACGCAGGTCCTGTTGCGCGATGTCAAGGGCGTCGATGAGATTTTCCACAACGGTCAATTCTTGCTCCTGCCCTATCATCAAAATGCGGTTGGTTCTTTCGTCGGAGTCAAGATATATCGACGGTTTTGAGCCGGGCGTTGCCGCTGAAGTCGGCTGGACCGGTGTTGGCTGACGAACCGGAGGACGCCTTGTCGGCTGCGGTGTCGCGGCCTTGGTGGTAGCGGAAATCGCAATCGATATATCGCCCAGTTGCTCGACAAGCGCCTTGACCTTCGGGGCGAGCGTGCTGGCCATTGTGTATTTTAACTGACGGAACCTGAATTGCTTGGGGGTGCCCGGCTTGTCGATAACTTCAATCAGTTGTTCTACACGGCTCATACGATAAGCATAGCCGGTAACTATAAGTTTCCCCGTTCCGGGCGGCGCGCTTATGACTCCGAGTTTCATCTCGTCAAGTATGGTCTTTGCCTGTGCCGGGTCCACGTAGTCAAGCTGGAAAATGCGGGTAACTATCACGTCGCCCGTCTTAACCTGGCCGCTATCGGTCCCTATTATGGCAGGGTCTATTTCCATGGTGTCCGCAATAGGAACTATTGTGACCAAATTCCCTTTACGGGTCATAGCAAGGCCCGTAAATTTCAGGACCGATTCAGTGAGCGGATAAAGGTCTCTTACTTTTATTGGCCCCTGAACTTTCAGATTGACCTCCATGCCCTTTATTTTTTTCTCATCATACACATAATTGAGATTGAGGTATTTGCCGACCAGTTCGAGCAAACTGATTACGTCAAGTTTTTCGGGCAATGCAAGCTCGAGTGTCGCATCAGCATTGGCGGCATATTCCGGCTCGTATGGATTGCGAACCTTTTCCTCTTTATTTGGCTCTGTCGATAGTTCCGTTTCGAGATTTGGCTCGGCAGCTTTCTTCTCTTTGCCTGTTATTTTGTCTTTAGCCGTTTGTTTTTTGGGTTTGGTCGCGACGCCCTCCGCTTTGGGCTGTTTGGCTTGTTGTTTCGCGGCATTGGTCGATTTGAGATTACTTTCGGCTCTGGAGATAGAATCGAGAAGCTCGCCGAACGCCTTATCCGGGTTGGCGGGGCTTGATTCCACAACGGGCACAGAGACAAGATCATCCTCCCGGTCAGGTAAAGAACTGGCTCGTTTTACCACGTCGGCATATTCAACAAATTTATCCATAACCGCGACCGGTGCGACGGCTATGAGCATATCTTCGTGGGTATCCACAATCGCCTTGTAGCCGGTGCCGCCGGGAATATTAAAAAAAGTTCCTATGGATATCCTGCCGATTTCGGCAGCCATTGCGCCTTCGGACGGCATCCGATTTGCCTCGGAGGCAGGCAACAGGACCTTCACGGCATATTCTTCACGCGAATCAACCAGCGCCAGCAGGGCCGCGGCTTTGAGAAGAGTGTCCGGCCCGGCTGTAACCAGCAACGTATTGGAATCATTGAGTTGAGAAGCATTCGTGATGTTCACGTCGGCCAGAAATTGTTTGGCCTTCTGCGGTGAGATGTATTTAAGTAAAAAAGCCCTGTATCTGTCGGGGACTGCCCTTGCCGTTTCGTTGGACGACGCAAGGTCGGCAGCCAGCCCCAATTGACAGGGGATAAAACTGCCGAGTATTAAAAGTGCAAAGAAAGCAAACTTGACCATTCGGCAGACGGGTCTCAGCTTTATTGCCATAGCACGCTCCATATCTCTCATTACTCGTCTCTAATGACCAGCCCTGATTCGCCCTGAGCACACAGTGTCTCGGCGATTCTGGGCAGGCACGGAATCACCACATTAAATGAGACAAAGAAGCCATCAAAAAGTTCCGCCTGTGGCGAGCTTGGCGACCTCGTTTTTGGGTTATTTTCAGGCCTCTGCCAACGGAGGCAGTTGTATGGCCGATAGTCCTATAAAACAACGGTTTTTATCAAAAGGAGGCGAAAGATGAAAGGGTTGCCCTTCGACTGGTTCGGCTTAGTTCGACTTCGCTCACTACGGGTCGCTCACCACAGGTCGGCTCCCCTCGACTACGCTCGGGACAGGCAGGACAGGTTACCCCTTTTCGCTTCTACTTCGATGAGCGGTTAGGTTCTGCGACTCTGACTATGGAAACCGGCTCTCTCCAATGGATGATTTTCTCAAAATACTGCTTCTGGTTGGCCGCGTATTCCCCGCTTTGCTCAGCGGTATGGCAATCGCTGCAGGTTGACATGGGGCCTGAGGTCTCGATTGCGCCAAGCGACCTGAGATGCTCGGAACCCGGCCCGTGGCAATTCTCGCAGCCGACGTCCTTCAATTCGGGGGTTTTTGCCGGGGAGATATAGCCGGTTTGGTATTGCATACCGACAGCGTGACAGACGACGCATTCGGGGTCATATTCGGAGCCGACCTTTTCGAGCGCAGCGAAGGCATCGGCGTGGCGGCTATCCAGCGAGGCCTGCTTACCCAAACCGGGTATGGAAACCTGTTTGCTTGTCATCCACTTTTCGTATTCATAGTCGTGGCAGAGCTTGCAGTATTTTGAGCCTACGTATTCAAGGTTGCCCGGCAAAATGAAACGCGGCTGTTTTTCGATTATGCCGGCATCTTTGACCAACCGCTGGTAGTCCTTATAAAGCTCGACAAGCGGCTGATGCTGGGGAATATTCCCGGTAACCGGCACCGAAGTAAACTTCAGCCGGGGTTTTTGTCCCGCGCCGTCGAGTATCGCCTGGATTTTGCCGACGTACTTGCCCAGCCGGCCCGACGAAATTACCAAGGGACTGGCATTGGCATCGCTAACAAGTATCGGCTCATCCTCGGCCTGCGAAGGAACAATCAGCAAATCAAAGATGTGCATTTCCGAAACGGCAGCAACTGTTTTTGCGTCGGCGCGGTTAAGAATCAGAATTTTCACCGCCGAAGGCGACCCTGCGGGTGATGAAAACAAGTCGGGCAGCCGGGAAATCTGGTCTTCTGTTTCGGCGGCAACAACGGCCGCTTCGAAAACAATCCCATTCAGCGTAAATTTCTTTGTATATTTTTCCGGCAGTTTCATATCCTCGGTTTTGCCGGCGGTTATGCAGTTGAAGAGCAAGCCGAGGCCATCAAGAAGTCCCGCCTGGCGAGCGATAAGAATATCCTGTTCGGTGAGGTTGACTACGTCATAGCCAAGCCGGGCAAATGCCTGCACGATGATGTTGAATTTAATGAGGTTTTGCTCGGTCGATTCGGGAACCAGCGAGCCGGTATCTATGATGAGGCGATTTTGAGGGTTAATGGTGTTGAAGACGGTATAACGCCTGTCAAGACCGCCAAGCTGCCCGCCCGAGCAGCCACAGGGCTGCATTTCGCCCAACTCGTTACCTGTGAAAAAAATAGTAACAAGCTCCCGCGCCTGCCCGGGCGCACCGGGGACTGCGAACACCATTGTCGCGGTCAGCAGGAAGATAAAAGCCGTTTTTCCCGTCATTGCCGGCAAGATTCAGTTTGTGTCACCTTTATGGTCGCTGATAGAACCCACGGCAGGCGACCTCTATTTTTTCGCCGTCTTTAGTGGTAATCGTAAACGTGTCCGTAAACATCCCCGTCGGAATATTAGTCGGAGGAGGAACTATCACAAGATTAAATTTGCAGCGATTACCGATTTTTTCCTGACTGGCAACCTTTATGACACCTGCCCTGGAGGTTGCTGAGGCGATTTCAAAATCTTCATTGTAATTATTGAGAAGCCATAATTCCCGCTCGACGGATTTGTTGACTTCGGCGTTGAGTACATTTATGGCAGGCGGGTCAACCTTAAATCTTGCCAGAACGCTGAAAGGTACGGTAATCGTAGGACACTCCGGATGACTGGTTGTAATTTCTACGCGGCCGGTGCTGTTGGTGCCTGTTTTTTGCAGGTCCATTTTGGTCTTAAGGACAAATTTCGCGGCCTTTTGGTTCGGGTCAAAGGCCGCGGAAACAGCGTTGCCGGTAGCACTGAACCCGGTAATCGCAAAATTCTGGTCATCGACGCTATGAAGGGTCAGGGTAACGACACCTGCGTTTTCGCCCCTGAGCGTATAATCCAGCTTTTCCGGTTCGTAAACAATCTTCTGGGCAACAGAGGCCTTGATGGTCAACTCGATTCTCGGGTTATTAGTATCGTTTGAGAGCACATAGAGGTGTCTAATTTTTGCGCCGCTGGCCTTGTCGGCGTTGTATATGACATCAATCGTTCCTTCCTCACCGGGGGCATATTCTTTCTTTTCAAGCGTTGGTACTGTGCAGCCGCAGGTTTTGGTGACATCACTAATTTTGAGGACACCGGCGCCTTCGTTTTTGAACTTGAACTTGCAGGGATTGGCGGAGCCGGGCGCAATGGGCCCGAAATCGTGAGTGGTCTGCCCGAAAACAATTTTAGGGGACGGCCCGTTGGGTTCAGCCGCGTTGGGTTCTGTCGCTGTGGCGGGCTGTGCCGGGGCCTGCGGACTTACCGCGTTGGGGCCAGCCGCGGGCCTATGGGCAGGCAACTGTGCACCAGCCGCCTGACTAGCGAACCAGCACTGCAAAACCAATACAGAACTAATGATTCCAGTAATCACATTCGTTCTTCCGACCTTCATTTTCGTATCTCCCAATACAATTGTTAAGCGCGAGGTAAAACCCCGTTTGGTTAAGTTGCCCAAAGCTTGCAATATATCACAAATTCGGTTCATCCACAAGCGGTTTTCGCGGCTTTTGTGGCAGCCGAAACCACCCTCTTGCTGCCGCCGAACTGACGGGGCAATGAGCCGCTGAACCGGCTTTTTGCTATGTTTGCTATTTACCAGCCAGCCAGTTACCGCACAGGACAGCCAAATCTTTTATATCTACGATGCCGTCGCCCGCTGGTTCAGGGGCAATGTCCGCCAGGGGATTATTTTGATGCCAGCAACCGGCCAACACAGCAAAGTCGAAAAAGTCAACATCGCCGTCGGCATCAAGGTCGCCGGGGAGATTGTCGAAGAGATATGCCGAGCCGGTGGCTTTGCCGTTGTTAGAGTTGTAAGGCGAACCAATGATGATATGACGACCTGATAATGCGGTAGAAGAGCCAAATTTGTCGTTCGTATTGGCATCGTCAGCCGTAAGCCAGGCGCTTTGAATCCAGGTTGTGCCAGTACGTACAAATTCGAATACCGAGCCGGTCATATTGCCATTAACGAAATCATAAGGGCAGCCGACAAGTATTGTGTCATTTTTTATGGCGACTGCCCAGCCGAAGTCCTCGCTGTAAGCGGGAGAGTTGGCGTCAAAAAGCTTTTGTTGTTCGACCCAGACGGCACCGGTCTTGGCGAAGACATAAGCCGTACCCGCGCCAGAAACAACATTGGTATCGCCCTCATACGCACCGATAACGGCCCAGTTGCCATCGAGAGCAACGGAGTATCCGAAATGGCCGGCATCGCCGCGCAGAATACTTTGTTCAGACCACGTCGTGTTTTGACGTTGATAAAAATAGGCGGAGCCAATCGGAGTATTCCAATTTGGCGCGCCGGCGATAATTGTGTTGTGGTCGATTGCGACGCTGTTACCGAAATATGCACCCGACTGGGCATCTGATGCAGTCAGTTTTCCCTGAAAGCCCCAGTTTGTGCCGGTGCGAGTGAAAACATAGGCGCTGCCTTTGCCGCTATCATCGCCGTAAGCGCCTATGACGATTGTATTATTATCGATTGCGACGGAGCAGCCAAACTTGTCCTTGGCGGCAGCGTCGGGAGCAACGAGTTTTTGCTGCCGTGACCAGATACCACCTGAACAAGTAAAGACATATGCGGAACCTTTATTGTCATCCAAATAACTGCCTACGACAATTGTATTACCTGCGACGGCAACCGACTTGCCGAATTGGTCGTTGGCCGCACCGTCGGAAGGGACAAGCTTTTGTTTTTGAATCCACTGTGAGCCGGAAAGTACATAAACATAAGCGGCACCGCAGTCGCTGCCATTTGAGTCATTCTGATATGCTCCGACCACCGCAATATTGCCGTCGATAGCAACTGAAGAACCAAAACTGTCGCCGGCGTTGGCGTCGGGAGGGAAAAGTTTTGTTGTTTCAAGATAAGCGATAGCTGCGCGGCTAACAACCATCTGAAATAAAAACACTGATACTATTAGATACCTGGTGTTGGGTGTGGTGAACATTTTTGCCTCCATAATAAAATAAAATTTTTTCTCCGGGTTCAGACCTCGACTTCGCAGCCGGGCCTCAGGAAATAGAGCCATTTGCTCCCTGTTTTTTGGTTAAGGATAATGCTGGCGGCCTGGGCGTAAAGGTCTAATTGTTGGCGGTAAATTGCTGCTCGCTTTAGCGCACTTTCGGCGGAAACATCATCGGTTTTGAAATCTATGACCACCAGACCTTCAGGTGTTTTGACAAGCAAATCGATTATGCCCTGAACGATAATTGTATCTCGTATTTCGTCCGCCGAAGGCGAGACCTCGCCAAATGGCGGGTATTGCGCCTGCCCTGCGTAGCCTTGGCGAAGCGTGGTATTTCGTCCGCCGAAGGCGAGACCTCGCCCAATGGCGGGTATTTCGCCTAAGTTATCCGATTTCCACTGCGAGGCGGGGACGGCAAAGGTGAATGGCCATTCTCGCAGGACGGTATTATCTTTATTGAGGACTGTTTGGCCGAGTTTGCTTTTGAAGAATTTTGTGATTGATTCGGCGTTTATTTGCGACGCGATTTCCTGAATAATGGCGCCATCTTTTACGAGTTTTTCAATAAGTCGATTTATAGCGTCAGTCGTTACGGATTTAGCCAGGTCAAGTTTTGACATAACAAGGTGTGTGGCTGTGCCGACAGACCTACCATCGATTTGCTTAGTCGCGAAAACAGCTTTTGGTTTTCGGTCGAAGGCAAGCGAATAATCGATTTTCGCGAATTCGTCGTTGCGATGAGTCCACTGGGTAACGGTTCTTTTGGCGGGCAGCACCGGCGCGTTGCCGAATGGGTATTGCCAATCAAGAGAGCGTTTAAGGCCGGCCAGGTCATATTTAACGACTTGAGTTTTGAGTGTTGAATTTTGAGTTTTTAGTTTTGAGGGATGGATAGCAGCGGAAAATTTCACCAACTCCGGCTGGTCGTAAAACTGAACGCTGAACAAATTATCCTGTGTGGCTTGCGTCGGCAGTTTGGTTTGAAATACCTGATGCAGGATTTGCTCAGTGCCAAGTGCCGACAAAATCCAGTCGAGATGGTTCTGGTAAGTATCGAGATGCCAAGACGGGATTGGCTGGTCTGCGAATGAATGTGCCGCGATAAGAATGTTTTGGCAGCTATCCCGGTCTTTGCAGCCGACGAGTATGAGCCGATTCATCGCCCTTGTCATTGCGACATAGAGAATTCGCATTTCCTCGGCCAGCGACTTTCGGCGGTTTCGCTCTTCGATTACCTGGTAAGCCGGCGAGTCGAGGCGGGAGTTGCTTTCGGCATCGATGATTTTCAGGCCGAGGGTAAGGTGTTCATCCAGAACACAATCACGGCTGAAGTCCTTTTTGCTGAACCGGCTGTCGAGGTCGGCGACGAAGACGACGGGAAATTCGAGACCCTTGCTTTTGTGGATGCTCATAACGCGAACCGTATTGCCTGTGCCGGCTTCGGGCTGGGGCTTTGACCAGTCCTCGCCAGCGGAGATGAGCTTCTCTAAAAAAACGATGAAGCGGGTAAGCGAGGGAACACCCGAATTGCCCGCGAACCCCTCGAACTGAATGGCCCTGTCGTGAAGTTTGAGCAGATTGGCCCTGCGAGCAGGACCATCTGGCAAAGCACAGACAAATGACAAATAGCCGGTCCGGCGATAGATGTGCCAAATTAATTCTGCGAGCCGGCCTCGGCGCGCAACGGTTCGCCATTCGTCGAGCGCGGCGAATGATTTAATAAGTTTATCTGCCAGTTCGCTTCTCGATTTACAAAAAGACATTGCGCAATCATAGAAGCTAAAATTGTGATTATCTTTTTTGCCATGTAAACGAATTTTTGCGAGTTCGGTGTCGGTGAACCGGAAAAATGGGCAACGCAGTGTCGCGGCAAACTCTATGTCGCGCCGCGGGTTATCGAGGACCTTCAGCAGGCACAACATATCGGTGATTTCGGTCGCCTCGAAATAGCCGGCGGCGGCATCGCAGCTTACGGGAATGCCGGTGAGTCGCAGCGCTTCGATAAAGTCGCTTTTGCCCGCAAGCGAGCGCATCAGGATAACAATGTCACGATACTCGACGGGGCGCGGATTTTTTGTTTCTTTGTCGAGGATTCGCTCATTTGAATCGGCATCTACGAGCTGCTTTATTCGCCGGGCAATCATCGCTGCCTGTAGTTGCCTGTCACTTAAGGACGACGCATCGGAATTGTCTTGTGCCTCATCGAGTATGTGCAATTCAACGGCAGGAGAAATCGCGGTTTCGGCGGTATCAGAATTGGGCTTAAGATATGCCGACTCATCGTAATCGATGCCGGCAAACGAGGCGGTCATTATCCGGCCGAATACCTTATTGGCAAAATCAAGTATTGGTTTGACGGAGCGGAAATTGACGTTGAGGTCAACGCGCAGACCTGCGTTACTCGATTCCGGTTTTATCGACGCTCGGCCAAGATGCTCAATAAAAATTTCAGGTCTCGCGCCGCGCCAACGGTAAATGCTTTGCTTCGGGTCGCCTACTGCGAAGACGTTGCCGGGCGAACCGACCATATCGATGATTGCCTGCTGGACATCGTTGATATCCTGGTATTCATCCACAAAAACGTATTTGTATTTCTTACGCAGTTTCAACGCGGTCTGTGATGGTTTGGATTCTTCCGCAGTAAGCAAACACAACGCATAATGTTCAAGGTCAGCGAAATCCAAACAGTTGATTGCCTTTTTGGCCTGGCGATACGAATCATCGAAACGTTTGACTAATTCGACGAGGACTCTTGTCTGCGTGCCGATTGCACCGGCGAATTTGTTAAGGTATTCGGGATTTAAAATAGCCAAGTTTTTGAGTTCCCTGACGGAATCAAGGGCATCACCTACGATTCCGCCGATAAATTCCGCCTGCGAGACATCCGTTGGTTTATAAACTTTCGGTCTTTCGAATTCCCACCGGCCTGCGTTGAATTGCTCGATACATTGCTGAACAGGTTTTATATATTCGTTTCTGCATTTCGCGGCCCACTTGCCGGACAGATTCTGGTCATTATAAACTTTCATCGCAAATTCGAGCCGGCCAAGCGCGTCCTGGAGTTTATCTGTTACGATTTGCTTTTGGGCCTGGGCAATATCGGTAGCGAACGGGTCAACTGCTTCGGCTAAAACTTTCGCCCGCTCAAGCCAGTTATCGCGCGATACGACGCCATCGAGAAAATCACTTATCTCGATTATGGTCGCGGGGAAGCCGTCCGTCATTCGCAAGTCCCTGCGAGCCATAAGCTGCCGCAGCGCCTCGGCTATATTGTTTTGTTTCCAGGCCCAGTCGATTGTTTTTTCGAGTATCTCGGTCTTGAGCAGTTTCGCCTCGTCGGCGTCGATAATACGAAAGGTCGGGTCAAGCCCGATTTCGTAAAAATGCTCGGTGATAATGCGTTTGCAGAATGAGTGAATGGTACTAATGTCGGCGGCGCCGAGCAGAATCAACTGCCTGCGGAGATGCCTGCGAAGGCCAGCGTCGGAGGTCGTTTCCATCGCGGAGCTTAACTGCTTTGCGATGCGGGAACGCATTTCCTCGGCGGCCATTTCGGTAAAAGTAACGACAAGTACGCTCCAGACGTCGGGGCAGGCGGACGGGTTGGTCACGACGTTGACGCAACTGCCGGAAAGCACGGCGGTCTTGCCTGTCCCCGCCGAAGCGGAGACAAAGACGTTCCTGCCGTGCTCAACAATGGCCCGGCTTTGCTGTGTCGTCCATTTTATCTGTCGAGGCGGATTAACTTTACTTTGACTCATCTGTTTTAATTCGCTCAAGGACCTGCTCCTTATTGACGCGTGTCAGCAGGTTGTAATTATTTATCTGCCAGTCGAATCGGCAGACGGGTTTATATTCACATTGTTTACAGGGCGAATCTGTGCCGAGGCGATAGGGCAAAGCGGTGATTTTACCCGACGTGATTTGTCCGGCAAGATCAGTTATCTTGCGCGAGCCGAAATTCATAAACGCCTCGAAATCCGCGGGTTTAAGAGCGCCGTAGGAATTATATTTCCCGTAGGGGTCGCCTTCTTTTGTAACGAAGAAATTATAATAATGACTGTCTTTTGCGGCTGTGCCGTCGAGCGAGGAGGAATAATTGCCGTTGAATATCCCTCTTGCCTTATGGGCGAATTTGGGATTGTTGTCGATGGATTTGCCAAGCTCGACATTTTCCGGACCGATCTCGATTGGCATATAAAATGCGCCGGCGATATCGTCGGCTATTTTCCCGGCGGCGTTGCGAACAGCGAGCATATAAACCGCGAGCTGAATATCAAGGCCGTAGTAAAACTCTGCCCAGCTAAAGGAATCTTTGGAACGTTTCTTGTAATCGAAGACAACAGCGACCTTTCGCCCGTCAATCTTCGCGATATCCAGCCGGTCGATTCGGCCATTTAGGGTGAGTCGTCTGCCATCGGCAAGCGTTAACGTCAATTCGCCGATTGAATCGTCAACAGATTTGGATTTGCCGAATGAAATCTCGGACATCGCGGGCCTGAAAGCGCCTGCGCGAATCATCTGCGATATAGCGATGACGCAATCCCGCAGATATTCCCGTGCAGAGCCAATCATAAAAGCGTTGTGCGGACTGTGGGCGGCAAATTTGGATATAAATGAATCCTCCCGGCAAAGTCGTTCGGTTTCCTCATCGAGGATTTTAATCAGGGCCTCGTCGGCGATTGTCTCGAAATCTATTTTGTCGGCGACGGCCCTTTTGAGAAACCTGTCGAGGACGCGGTGATAAAACTCGCCCAAGTCGGGCGGCTCAAGTTTGAATTCCTCGCGTTTACTCAGGCCCAGAGTGTATCTTGAGAAGTGCCTGTAGGGACATTCGGCGAAGGTGCTTAGCCGGGACGCGGAACTGGACAACTGTTTATCGAAAAGCTCCCCGACGACTGAACTATCCAGCGATGCTTCATTTTTATAACCGAGCGCATTGGCCGCTCTTGAACCAATCGCTGAAAGCTGGTTATCGCGGGTTATTTTCTCCAACAACTTTTCCGGCTGCGGTGAACAGCAAAGAATATCCTCAAGCTCGTATGTTGTGCAGACCTCTTCAATAGCCGGCGGCGAGGAATCGACCGACTCCTCTTTAAGGTCATCAAACAAACTGCACAGGTTATCGACGAAAGGCGAACGAACAACCGCGTTCGATTTCTGGTCAACGGCCGGATAAGAAATGCAGAGAAATTCCGATGGCCTTGTGAACGCGATATAGGCAAGATAGGGCCTGTTGGCAAGCTCCTGTCGGACGCCGGGCGGAAGGTCAACGCCTGATGACTGTGCGGCGAGGCGGTCTTCTTCGCTTAGTATGCTGTCGAAAACAACGGGTGAGGGGAATTGCCTTTCGGTTGTGCCAATCAGGAAAACCGCCTTCAAATCGGGATGTCGGCTGCGCTCAATCGAGCCGACGAGCACCTGGTCAAGATTTGGAGGAATGAACGCGAGCGTTATCTGCGAAAACGCGCTTCGCATAATCGCAAGATAATCCTCACAGTTAAGGGATACACCCTCAAACGCCGCGACCATTTCGTCGAAGATGTCGATTAGCCGGTCATAAAACTGGCGATGCTCGTCGGCGGCCGCGTAGTCGCCTTTTTGTATCGCCTGCTCAACCCAACTCGACAACTGTTTGCGAACTTCTGCTGCTTCAAGAAAGTCGAAAATTATTTTTGTGAACTGCTCCGGGGCAAGCGACTTATTATCGCCGGCGGTATCGCCAAGTTTCTTTTTCAGTTCCAGCAGGGGGTCGATTGCCTTTTTGCGGATTCGGTTTACACGCTCTTCGTCGAATTGTTCGGCGTTCTGGGCGGCGTATTTCCAGGGCTTGTCGCTTTTCCAGTCGCCGGCGGTGATGCCAAAGGCGAGACAATAATTTTCCAGCAGGTCAATTTCATCTCGCTCGATATTCAGCAGGTCGGTCTTGAGATACGCGAATATCTCGCCTGCGGGAAAATCGTTTGTTACCGCGTTAAGCGCGGAACAAATCATCTCTATTACGGGATGCTGATTGAGAGGCCTTCGCTTGTCTATAAAGACGGGGATGCTGTAATCCTCGAAACAGGTCTTGATGTAGTTTTCATAAGAATCGAGGTCGGATGCGATGACGGCGATGTCGCGATACCGTAAACCGTTTTGTCTGACTAATTTTGTTATCTGCCGGGCGACAAACTGCACCTCGGCACGTGCGTTTTGCGCTGATACGACGCGAATATTACGGCTTGCGAATATCTTTTCGGCATCCTGATTAAAAATATTCTGCTCGATATGAGCAAGCGGCGGACTGTCCGAAAAGCGCATCGGCTGATTCAAAATTAAAGGCGGAGAAAGTTTGAGTTTGCACTTTTTTACCCGCTCGACAAGCTCGGCATACGTCTCGGCGGTGTGGCCGAATAAATCGGTCGGGTCAATTTTGTTTTTGTCCGGGTTGGCTATGTCGGTCGTCGCAGGGTCGAGGCAAAGGGCAATCTGGGCGTCTTCGACGACCTTGAGCAATTCGGTAAGCAGGGCAAGCTCGCCTGTTGTGAAGCCCGCGAAGCCATCGACCCATAGTTTCGCCCCGCGCACCAAATCCGCGCCGGCTACCGCCTTGCAGGCCGAAGTCAGTTGGATATCCGGGTCAAGAAACTTACCTTCGATAAACTTCAGGTATTCCTCGAAAACGATTCCCAAATCGGCGAACTTAGCTGCTGTCAAGGCGTCGCCCTGCTGTTTTCGCAGATTGCTCACGAGATTTTTTATATCGTCCGGCGTGTTCGCGTACTGCTGCAACTGGGTAATCGTGTCAGCCAAACGCTGCCCGATGCCGGGAGTCCCGGCCGAATCGGCAAATATGCTCAATTTGCTGGCGCAGTCGCGGAGGATTCTTTGAATGACCATTGCCCGGCCAAGGCGCGAAATCGCGGGCCTGGCGATATTTTTGCCGAGGACAAGATAAACTAAGCGGTCAAAAGAAAGGACGTGCAGCCGACTATAGCCGGTTATACGCGTATCGCTGAGTATTGCCTCGCTCGCCTGATAGGTCGCCTGTTCGGGAACAAGAAGCAATAATGGCCCGTTATCCGGCCCCTCGACTGGTTCGGCTGCGCTCACCACAGGTCCGCTCGGGGCAGGCTGCGACAAAGCATCCACTATTGCCTTTACGCAATGGTGTGTCTTGCCCGTGCCGCTCCTGCCAAGTATAAACCTAACCGCCATACCGGATTCCTGAGAAAAATATGAATCGAGGCAATGAATCTTTTACCACAGTGACGATTTTTTGCAAGCCCCTGCACGCGGCATCGAAGCGTATATTTATTTTGGATTGCTTATGATATAATAACGGCGTTAAAAAAGTGGCAAGGTATGATAATGAAAAAACTAAGAACTGTAGTTACTTTGACATCGGCGATGATAATTCTGTTTGCCGGCGCTTGTCTTGCGGACACATTCACCAATCGTCAGACCAATGAGAAACTCCACGGATACATTACGGCCCGGCTCCCCGGCTCCGCCCGAAACGCCCTCCAGGATAACAGTTCCCCCAAAGCCGCCGAAGCTGAAAATGGCCCGACGAGCGTCTTTACACAGGAAAAAGGCCTGCTCAAGCTGAATCCCAAAGAATGGGAAATCAAACGGGACAATCTCGGCAGGAACAACAAGGTAATCGTTGTGCCTGTGGACGAGCAGATAATGAATGAGATAGAAACCGACGCCTTCGAGAAGGCCTTAGCCGACAGTTCGCAGGAAGGTCCCCTGTTCATACTGGTGGAAATTGATACGCCCGGCGGACGGATTGATTTAGCCCATCGAATGTGCACGGCCATTACAAAAGATACTGACTGCAATGTATTCGCGTTCATCAAAGGCGGCAAAAATGGCGGCGCAATATCCGCCGGGGCCGCGGTGGCGCTATCCTGCAACAAAATTTATATGGCGAACAACACGGTTATAGGTGCAGCCACCCTTGTCACTATGCCAAAAAACAAAGAAGATTATGAAAATACCAGGAAGAAAAATTACGGCGAAGTAGTCGATGAGAAAATGAGTTCCGTCTGGCGGGCGTATCTTGCTTCACTGGCGCAGCAAAACGGCCGGCCCGGCTTATTGGCAAGGGCGATGGTCGACCGCGATATTGCTGTCGTTGAGATAAACCAGGCGGGCAAGCGTTTGTTTATCGAGCCGGTAAACAAAAAGCCGGAGCAGCAAGTCGTGCGGACATGGAACAAGGCGGGGTCGCTTGTAACTCTGACGGCCCAGGATGCCGTCGAATGCACAATCGCCGACGGGCTTGTCGACTCGCGGGAACAACTGCTCCAGCAGTTCAAGGCCGGCGACGCGAACGTTGTTACCGACAAGAAAATAGCGAACGCCAGAAAAGAGCTGCAAATAGCGAAACGCCGTATGGATGATCTAATAAAATCGCTTGACCTGAAGATAAAACAATCGAAAAACCCGCAGCCGGCGGCCAAAGTCCTGGGTATCCTGCAGGGCGCCAGGAGCGATTTTGAAAACCTCAAAGCGCTTGCGAAAAAGTATCCTGACCTGGACATGGACGTTCAGGATATCGAGAAGGTCCTGAATTCCCTCCAGGCCGATTACGAAAAAACATCAAGGGAAGTAAGAAGCCGCAGGTAACTTCTTTTAGAGAAAATTATGAAAGTACTCGGAATATCAACAAGCCCGCGAGAAAACAGCAACAGTGATATGCTTTTGCGCCAGGTGCTGTCCGGCGCCAGTGCCGCCGGCGCAGAGGCGGAATACCTGCGCCTGTGCAAGTTTAATATCGCACCCTGTTCGGCGTGCGGTGCGTGCTACGCGACGGGTGAATGTCCCGTCCAGGACGATTTCGCAGTCGTACTCGCGAAAATCCTTGCAGCGGACCGCCTGATTTTTGCGACGCCGATATTTTTTATGAGCGTCTGCGCACAGGCGAAAATACTCATCGACCGCTGCCAGTGCCTGTGGGCAACCAAATATATTCTTAAGCGTCCCATCATTGGGCCGCGAGAGACAAGCCGGCTTGCTATGGTCATTGCCGTTGGGGGAAAAAAAGGAGGAAAAGCATTCGATTGCATCCGGCTGATGATGAAATATTACTTAGATACGGTTGATATGGGTTATTTTGCCAATCTGTTTGTCAGCAACGCCGACGAAGCGAGCAAAATTGCTGATAACGCCGATGCGATGCAGGAAGCGATTCGACTCGGCAAGGAACTTGCCCTTACTGCGGGGCCTGTGCCGGAAAAACCCATTGACGTGGAGCTTACAGGGTAAAATAATTTGGAACAAACAGGAAAAACCTCACCATTCAAGGAGACAAAAAGATGAAAACCGGGCAATCGAAGGTGATGATTTCGGTTTTATCGTTGTTTATGGTTCTGGCCTGTGCTTCATGCTCGAATACGGCGATAACCGCTGAGCCAAACAAGGCCGTCAACGCCGCGCCGCCCGCAGGTGCGAACCCTCCAAAGGCGGTAAAACCCAGTATCGAAGAATTGAAGGCGGGCAAAAATTACATCGCGACAAAGGTTTACAGCGCACAGGAAGACGAAGAGATGCTGAATCTGTATAAAGGGTTGCGCGTGGCAGACGTTGTGGACGGAATGGATAAAGTCGGCTTGAAGAACATAGGAACGATGTCGCCCGATATCCACCCCTTGTGGAAAGATACGGAGCATTATACGCATCGCATTCAGGGCATAGCGGTTACGGCGAGGTACGTCCCAACGAACAAACCTCAGGCGCCGGCGATGGAGGCAAAGCCCTACGATGAATGGAGAGACAACTGGTACACCAATTTTTCCGGCGAGCCGTTTATACCTCTTATCCGCAAGGGGACCGTTCTGGTCATAGAAGAATCCGGCGACGGCGACACCGGCTCCATCGGGTCCAACAACATAATGGTCTGGAAAATGGCCGGATGCATCGGTGTGGTTACAAGCAACACATCGCGTGATACCGATGAAATCATAACAGAAAAGATGCCGCTGTATCTCAAGAAAGTGGGCAGGGGAATCAGGCCGGGCAGAAACGAATTAGAATCAGTGAACCGTCCCGTAGTTTGCGGCGGCGCATTGGTTGAGCCGGGCGACATCATCGTCGCCGACGGCGAGGGCGTCGTGGTCGTCCCGAGGGCAAAGGCAAAAGAAGTCGCCGAATACGCAAAAGTGATACTGGAAAAGGACAAGGCCGCAAGACAGGGCATCTACAAACAACTCGGTATGCCGATGGACGATTCGGTAAAATAAAATTGAAGACAAAGATAATAATAGGCGGCTGTCCCTATTTATTCTAATAAAGAAATGAGGTGTATCATAAAATGAAGATATCTGCACCAAAGACAGTGAAAGAGGTGAATGGCATCCTTTCTCGGCTATGCCATTGCCATGACGGGAGTCTCAAAAGGATTAGCTTTGTGAAAGATAGGGCCTTTAATGAGGATGGCAACCTAGTATACCCCTTCGGTGACATGAAGGATGCTGTTTACTGTGACATTGAAGTTGAACTCTTGCTTAACAGCTACAAAGGGGCGAAGAAAGACCAGGTGGTTGTGTTTGATTTCAAGACAACGGACTGTTTTACTTTCAAACAAACGGAGGGAATTGATTATTCTGATATTCAAGAGGTTATATGTAGTGCCAACAAGAACTCGCACTTCGAGTTTCGGTTTTATTCTGGCAAGGCGCGAGCTGAGGTGTTATTCCTGTCGTGTCAGCAAGTTTTCTGCAAAGAATAAATAGGGACGGCCACCTATTATTCTAAACAGTTTAGTCAAAAGCGACGGATTTTCTCATCTGTTTAATCTCACTTCGGCGGCGTTTGCGGAGCAGGCGTTTCCGTTTTTCGCCGTGCGGGACGCCGGTTTCCTTTCTAACAGGTATATCTCTCAAGGCGAATTTGAGCAACTCAACAAGACGGTTTTGTGCTGACTTACGGTTTGCGCTCTGGGTCCTGTGCCTCTGCGAGACAACCGTCAAAAATCCATCATCTGAAATTCGCGATGAAAGCCGGTCAAACAGGCGCTGCTTTTGTTCAGCCGTCAGGCCCCGGCTCTTGTTTATATCGAAAAGAAGCGTAACGCGGCTATTGACCTTGTTGACGTTCTGCCCGCCGGGACCGGCGCTTCGGGAGAATCTGTAAACAATATCGCCCTCGCTGATGACCGTCTCATCGGTTATCCGAATCATAACTTGTTTCCCGCAACTGCCTACGCTAATTTGGCTGCCGCGTCCGCGATGAGTTTGCCTATCGGCATACGGTTCGGGCAGACGTGTTCCGCGGCACCGTAATCGACGCTCAGCAAACGCTGTTTTACGTCAGCAGGAATTTCCGCGAATGTCGCTTTTGCCTGGGCAACATCGCCGTAGCTGTCGTGATACATCAACGCCCGCATAATATCACTGACCGGAACACCCAACGCGACCGGCTCGCAAATATGCGCACAGCCCGCGCAATATCCGCTGCACGTCGCCTGCGCGTATTGTTTGAGCATATCCATATCATCGGCGGCAAGTTTGGTTTTATCGAGTGCGACAGCAATATTGGTCATCAGCAGCGTAGTGCTGGTCATCGAAGAGCAAACCGTACTGATGCGCTGGTCATCCATTACGGCCTTTATTTTCGCCTGCCCTTCGGTGTAGCCCTTTTCGAGAAAATGGGCAAGCATCTTTTTGTCGGCTTCGGCTTCAGCGGCAGCAGCATTGGCATCTGCTGGCCCCCTGCGTTGCCGCATTGACTGCGTCTTCATCGCAATAAGACCGATATCCGCCTTGTGGCAGGCGTCGATTGCGTCCTGCATCTGTTTGTCCTGCATCAGCCGGAAGTCATATTTCATCATTATGGCGTCAATCCAATCGAGCTTCGAGGCAGCCATAAGACACTGAGGCATATTCTCGTGGGTGGTGAAGCCGAAGTGTTTTATCACGCCTTTCTTCTTGGCGTTCTGGGCCCAGTTTTTTATGTCGTCGGTGAATCGCACCATATCATTTACCATATAAACGCCGAAATACAGGTCGATGTAATTCGTATTGAGCTGCTTCAGTGATGTTTGCAGGCATTTTTCCAAATCGTCGGGCGTTTTCGATTTGTTTTCCTTTGTAACGAGGAATATATCTTTCCTGCGGTCGGGATTTTTGGCGATAAATTCACCGATACTTTGTTCGCTCGTCCCGTTTCCGGCCGCCAATGAAGTGTCCCAGTGATTTATGCCCCAGTCAAGCGACTGTCTCAAAACCGCCGGTTCAGCGGGTCTGCCCAGCCCCAGCGACAGCACGGAAACCTCAACGCCCGTTTTGCCGAGTTTGCGTTTCGGCACTTTTTGAATCGGGGGCTGCGCCGCCGGCGCATTCGGCTCATTGGCTTCAGCCGCGTTGGCTTTTGCCGCCGCGATTACACTGCCCACTCCAACAAGCCCCGCTGTCTTCAGAAAATTCCTGCGATTGATTCTTTTGTCATCTTGTCTCGACATGTCCTTATACCTCCAAATCGATAACGGTGATACTACCTGACCGTGCGGTTATTGCCGCGTAATCCGGTCATCCTGCTCCAAGTTAATATATTCGGGCGGTATTGTCAAATCGGGCGGCCTTTGAGCAAGCATCGCCAGGTAGATTGCCTGCCGTTTTTCGCTGTCTGCACCGGCGAAAATAAAAAAGCCAATCAATGCCAGCAGGAAATTCCGGCTGTAAAAACCATACACTACAAAAAACGCCGCGATTACTTTGCCGACAGCCACTGCCCATATAGTGGCTCGCAAATAATCGAACTTCATCGCAAGGATACTTCTGAGAACTCGTCCTCCGTCCATAGGCAACGCCGGGAGGAGATTGAACACCGCCAGCACTATGTTGGCCGCAATAAGATTTAAGATGAATAATTGAGACGCGGTCGGGTTAACGCTCTTATTGAAAGCAGCAGCAATTGATGGACCGCCAACCAAAGCGAGCAGAATCGCTATCACGATATTTGTGGCCGGGCCGACGATTGATATCACTATTTCCTGCGACGGCTTGGTCGGCATCATATCGATTGTCGCTACACCCCCGATGGGCAGCAGCATGATGCTCTTCGGCTCTCTGCCAAACCGCCGGGCGACCAAACTGTGCGAAAGCTCGTGAATGATTACGCAGGCGAAGATGGCGCACACAAACAGCACCGATAACCCGGCCTGCCCGAAGCCCTCCTTTATATCCGAGAAGAACACATACAGCAGCAGCAAAAAGAACGTAACGTGAATGCGAAATTTTATGCCGAACAACCGGCCTGCGTTTATCGACCATTTCATAAAGTTACTGTTTCTGTATAAACAAAATTTTACGGGTTATACGAAAGTTGCCGCGGCAGGTGCTAAACTTTGTGGCTCACATCGTTAATCCGCAAGCCGTTTGCCCAGTTCGTATGCCTCATTCAGCCGGTCCGGCTTTTTGAGAATATCGCCCTTCTCGCCCACCCCGCCCACAACTACGCTGCCGACTAATCGCATTTCGAGGTAGTCAAACGACTTCTTAAAAAGCTCGACAAGAGGTCTTGCGGTATCGAGGTCGTCATCCTCGAAAGGTATTATTGTAGCAACTGCTTTGCCTTTGATTTTCACCCTGTTCTCGGGGCAGTTAAAATATACGAACCGGTCGATAAACGCTTTCATCAGCGCCGTCGGCCCAAACCAGTAAACAGGCGTGCCGAACACAATCGCATCGCTTTCGCTTATTTTCTCATAAAGGCCGAGCATATCATCTTTTTTACAGCAGGATTTGCCTTTCCAGCAGACGTGACAGCCGTCGCACTCACGGATATTCAGGCCGGCCAGCCAGATTGTATCGACTTGTGCGCCTTTCGACGCCGCCCCTTCCGCCAATTTGCGAACAAGCAAATCGGTATTGCCGCCCTTGCGAGGACTGCCTACAACAGCCAATATCTTTTTCATCATCGAATGTTTCCTCTGTCCTTCATCTCGTTATGACCATCAACGACCCGCTTCAAACCAGATTCAACTGTTTTGCCGCCGCCGACAGATTCTGGCGGTTATAATCAGGTATCACACCGGTTATATCCGGGCCTGCATTGAGCAGCAGATTCGCCTGCGTCTTTCGCACCCTCTGATACCAGTCACAGATTGTCGCTACCGACGGCTGTTTTGCATCATCGCCTTTTTTCCAGAACCAGCCCGGCGCAAGTGAATCACAGTATTCCAGCGGCAGATATACCTTTCGGCCGTCGGCCCCGGTAAAAACCGGGTCTGTAATCGGCTCGCAGATTTTCCCTTTCCAGACAAAGTCGAAACGTTCCGCCGTGCGGGCATCTACAGGAAGATACTTCACCCGGCCCGGACTGTCGCTGCTGGAATTGTTCAGGACGAGGCAATCCGGCTGCAATTTGTGAACGAGCGTATAAAGCTCATTCCACTCCCATCTTTCGCCGTGTTTCAGGCCGCTGTTCGGGTTCTTCTCCCAGTTCGGGTCCCAGGGCCAATCTCTCGTCGGGTGGTCCTTCACCCACGCCCCGTCAAACCAGAGTTCCAGCACGTCGCCGTAATCGGTAAGCAGCTCGGCGACCTGGTTTCGCACGTATTCATTATAGACCTGGTCGTCTCCGAACTGTCGAAAGTTTTTGTCAATCAGGCAATAATAGAATCCGGTTTTGAGTCCCGCTTTTCTAAATTCATCAACGAACAGGCGGGCGATGTCCTTTTTTACGGGAGAGTTCTTTATCGAATATTCGGTGTGTTTGCTTGGCCAGAGGCAAAAGCCATCGAGGTGTTTGGATGTAAGCACGGCGTATTTCATACCGGCTTCGGCTGCTGCGCCCGCCCACTGCGCGACATCCAGTTTTCCAAATACGACCTTTTCAGGCGGAAATCTGCCGTCTCCATAGCTGACCCCTCTGATTGTGTTAGGCCCAAAATGAATGAACATCCCGTAGCCCAATTTCATCCAGGCCGCCTGTGCCTTCGTCGGCTTCACATCCACACCAGATTTTTTGGCGGTGACGCAGCCGGGGGCAAGAACTGCCGCAGCCGCAGCATAACCGGTGAGCCGGAGGAAATTCCTTCTTGAAATATTTCTCCATCTCATAAGATGCTCCGGGCTGCCTTTGGCCCTATACCGAACCGTCGCCCTCGCGGATGATTTTTGCGCCGACGGGATTGAGACGCTCTTCGATTTTTTCGTAGCCGCGGTCGATGTGATAAACCCTGTTGATTATGGTTGTGCCCTCAGCGGCCAGCGCCGCGATTACAAGAGCGGCTGATGCGCGCAGGTCCGACGCCATAACAGGCGCCGCGATTAGTTTCTTGACTCCCGATACGATTACAGCCGCGCCTTCTTTTCGTAAATCGGCCGCCATTCGCGCAAGTTCCGCGACGTGCATAAATCTGTCCGGGAAAATCTTTTCAATTATGATGCTGTTTCCCTCCGCCAAAGCCAGAAGGGCCATAAACTGCGCCTGAAGGTCGGTTGGAAAACCTGGATACGGCTGGGTCGTGATATCCGTCGGCCTGACGTGCCCTGAGCAGGCAACGATGCAACCGGAATTTTCGGCCTCGACGGTAACGCCGATATTTCGCAGCTTGTCAACTACCGCCATCAGGTCTCCGAGCCGGCAGTTTTTTATGTGCAGACAACCTTTGGTAATCGCCGCGGCGGCCATAAATGTCCCTGCCTCGATGCGGTCGGGTATAACTTCGTATTCGAAGGGTTTTAGCTGCTTGACTCCCTCGATTGTCAGACGGGGCGAGCCGATGCCGGTTATTTTTGCGCCCATTTTATTGAGGCAGTTCGCCAAATCTGTAACTTCCGGCTCACAGGCGGCGGATTCAATCACAGTCGTGCCTTTGGCTAATGTCGCCGCCATCAGCACGTTTGCCGTGCCCAGAACAGTCGAGCCGAAAGCCCCACCTAAAAATATCTCTTTACCCCGTAAGCCCTTTGTCGCGTCCGCGACAATGTAGCCGTTTTCGAGGTCGATATGAACCCCAAGTTCGCGCAGGCCGCGAATGTGGATATCAACGGGGCGATAACCGATTGCGCAGCCGCCGGGCATCGAGACCTTCGCCTTGCCGCACCGAGCCAGAAGCGGGCCGAGAATGCAGATTCCCGCGCGCATCTTGCGGACGATGTCGTATTCGCCGACGGGTTTGCCTATCGATGTTGAGTCAATTGTTATGTTTCCATCATCTGCCGTTGTAACTTTGCAGCCGATGTCGTCTAACAGTTGCGCAAAGACCGAAATATCCGAAAGCCGTGGAGCGCCTTTGAGGGTTGATTTGCCCGGAGCGAGTATCGCCGCGGCCATAATCGGCAACGCAGCGTTCTTTGACCCGTTGACGGATACCGTGCCCGAAAGCCGAACCGGTCCTTCGATTCGAAATGTGTCCATATCTATTTTCCTTGAAAAGCGAAATCGACTTCGTGTATGGTAATACAAACGTTCGTTTTTATCAATACCTGTACACCTAATGGCTTGGCCATCCCTAACGGGAGGTGGAGAGACAGTCGTATTGTGTATATCGCAAAAATAACAAGTATTCTCGAAGAATTTGGCGGCCAGACCACCATAGCGGACCTCTTTGTCTGCGGGGGCGGAGTATTGGTTCTGGCGGCCTGGGCATTAAGAACATCCCTCGGCACAAAGGCGCTCGACAATTCGCCCGTACGCGAAAATAACATGCCGCCCCTATTGGCTCTCACGCCGTTTTTTCTGTGGTTCGGGACGGTATCAGTGTTGCTTTTCGTCAAGGAAAAATTGTTGGCGGGCCTGCCCGACTGGCAAGACGCCATAGCGGACAACCTGATACTCTGCATCGGCGTCATACCCGCAATCGTGACGAGCGTAATAATAGCAAGGATAGCTTTTGTTCGCGGTCTCAAGGGTCTTGGGCTGAATCCGAAAACCATTCCACGCGACTTTGTCGCCGCGTTCCTCAATCTGCTCGCTGTTATGCCGGTCGTCCTCGGCGCGATTATCCTGACAACCATAATCGGCAAATTAATCTTAGGCGACAAATTCAAAATGCCCCAGCACGAGGAGTTAAAGGAGATAATCGCCTATTCCCAGTGGCAGGTTCGTGCCCTGATTGTTTTCACCGCTGTTGTGGTCGTGCCGTTTGTCGAGGAGCTTATTTTCCGCGGGATGCTCCAAACCCTTTTTCGGTCATATATTATCCGGCCCTGGCCCGCTATTTTCCTGGCTTCGTTTGTCTTCGTTGTTTTTCACGCCAACGCCCCGCACTGGCCCGCCTTGTTCGTCCTGTCGCTGTGCCTCGGCTATACATACGAAAAAAGCGGCTCGCTTTTCCGCTCCATTTTCGTCCACGCCCTCTTCAACGCAATGAGCGTCCTCGCCGCGCTGAATCAGTAAACAAGCTGTTTGCCGCAAAAATGCCCAAAATTCACAAAACCACAGATTCCACTGATTCTTTAAAATATTTAAATAATGGATGGCTGTCCCTATTTAACCTCTATTTAACCCCCTTGCTTGGGTTATTATAATTGCTTAATATACCCAAGCGCTTTGTCAAAGTTAATTTCCCATAAATCATTTACATATTTTGCTACACCATCAAGGTCAGGGAAAAGTGTCGCACGGTTAATGTTCATTTGGTCTAAGAACCTTAAACACTCAATTCTTTCTTTATTTGGGATTATAAATTTTTTCAGAATCAATCTGTTTGTATGTTGTTTGCATGTCTCATTCTTACCTTTTTCCTGGATATAAGATTCCAGATCCCATTTATCAGGATAATCTTTTTGGGGCATATTTAAAAATAATCCAGCCTGACTAGCTGCTCGATAAATTCCATAACCTGCTACTGAGAATGGCTGTATCAACTCTTCTACAAGATGATGAGTTAATGCAAATACCGCTCGCTCGCGAGGTTCTTTAAATACTGTAATATTATTTTCCTCACACCAGCACTTCTCTTCTTCAAAAGCAAAAAATAATGCGACAAACGGCGAATATGTAAAATCTAATAAAGGCGTGGCTAAGCCATGATGTTGCGCTACGGCCCACAACACATCATCATTTTTAACATCTTTGTTAATTTTATCAAGGGCAAGTTCTTTGAATCGGTTCAAATGAATATCGCGATCGACTCGTGGACAACTGAACTCTTCAGGATTATTCCCGCTTAGATTCGGCTTTTTGTTATACTTTTTTTCAAGGCGATCTAATCTCGATAATAGTGTCCATTTAGCATTCGCCTGCCCTCGGAAAATCTGAGTAGCCCAACATCTCTTTTCATCTTTGACAAATTCTACGAAACCTTCCCATGAATTTAATTCTTCAATTAGAAAACCTTCTTTGATTTGCTTTCCCCACGAGTTATTTTCTTGTTTCATTTTTAGGCTTTCTTAGGGGTCTTTCAACTTAAAGTGTTTTCATTTCTATTAAATTATTATCCCCCCAATTATCGCCAAAGGCAATGCAAATTATTCGCCAGTGAATAGTCCTTTAAGCCCCCTCGGCAAATTTATCTTTTGATGTCGTCTCCTGTGTAACCCTAACCGAACCGGGGACAGCTACCGTTTTTTCAATAAGCCGTCAAAATACAAGCCGTTTTTTGAGGCGTTTGACTGCGAAGAAGCCGATGACGAGGATAAAGGCGATAATGTAAAGCATATCGAGCAGGAGATACATATTGTATTGGCCGGCACAGACGGCGCGTGTAAGCCGGACCGAATGCGTCAGGGGAATGATTTCGGCGAAGGGGCGAATATAAGCGGGCAGATTGGAAATCGGAAAAACCACGCCCGAAAAGAAAAACATAGGCGAGATAAAACCCGAAAAATAAAAATTGAAATGATTAATCGTCCTCACAAATGACGTAACTAATAACGCCATAACAGAAAACATCAGCCCTGTGAAAAACCCTATAAACGGCGCGAGCAAACCCCTCGGCAAAGATATTATGCCGAAACAGGTAAGCACGCACAGCACGGCAAACGAGAAGAAAAATCCCTTTGTCCCCGCCCAGATAATTTCACCGATAATCAGATTGTTGGCGGTAATCGGCGCAGCTAACATCCCGTCATAAACCTTCTCGAATTCCATCCTGATAAATGTTCCGAAGGTGCATTCGAACGACGCGGTAAACATCGCCGCCGTCATAAGAAGTCCCGTCCCGAGAAACTCGATATAGGTAAGCCCCTCCATCGACTGGGTTATGTATTTGCCCAGGCCCAGTCCGACGCCCGCCAAAAAAATCAGCGGTTCCAGAAATGGAGGCAGACCGTTGCTGAAGATGTTTTTCGTATAGACCCGCATATGTCGGAACCACACGCCGAAAAGACGCCTCGCAAGCGGCGGGTAAGGATATGGTTTACTGTTTTTCATTCAAAGCCCTTCCCGTCGCCTTCAAAAACACATCTTCAAGATTTGTCTGTCTCAAAAAGTAATGTGCGCCCTCTAATCGACCGGTCAAACTCCGCAGAAGCTGGTCATCATCGCAATACACCCGCGTTGTCTCCTGTGTGCGGTCGATTCGAAGCTTTTGCAGTATCGCGCCATCGGCTATCGCTTCGAGCGAATGGCTGCCCGTAATTTCAAGGACGTGCTTCTCGACATTTTTCGCAAGCAATTCAGCGGGCGAGCCGCGAAGCATACCCGCCCCTTTATCCATAATCAAAATTGTATCGCAAAGCGCAAACGCCTCTTCCATATAGTGCGTCGTAATCAGAATCGTCGTGCCGTGCCTTTTTAGCTGGCGCAGCTTGTCCCATATCAAATGCCGCACCTGCGGGTCAAGGCCCGTGGTGGGTTCATCGAGTATCAATAACTTAGGGTTATTCATCAGCGCACGCGCGATAATCAATCGCCGTTGCATACCGCCCGAAAGCTCCCTGATTCTGGCGGTGCGTTTGTCGGACAATTCCATAAACCCAAGAAGATAATCAATCCTGCTCGTCGCCGCCTTGCGAGGCAGTGCGTAAAACCGCGAATAAACCATCAGGTTGCTTATTACGTCAAGCTCATCGTCGAGATTGTTATCCTGCGGGACGACGCCTGAGAGATATTTGATTGCAAGCTCGTCGCTCGCGGGGTCATAGCCCAAAACGTTTATCGAGCCGTTTTCTCCCCTGGTGCATTTGCCGTAGAGCATCTTCATCATCGTCGTCTTGCCCGCGCCGTTTGGACCCAGGAAACCATAACAGGTGTCGGCCTCGACCTCGAAGCTCAGGTCGCGGACGGCATTCACCTTGCCGAAGCTCTTGCTTATATCTTTAACTGTAATTGCAAATTGTGTCATATCAATTATCTGAAGGGAATTTTATCACGCCGACCTCGTTTTGGAAACCTCAAACGTCACGCAATCAGGTACGCAAACGGGCTAATATTTTCTTGTTTGTCAGTTCCCGAATCGCGTCGGCGGCTATCCAGCGAGCAGCGGGCGAATCCATCTTCCGGATTTCCTTTGCGACGGCCACGGCCTTTTTGTTGAGCGGAATGTTTCGTTTGCCTATCTGTCGCAGCGCCCAGTTTACGGCCTTTTTGACGAAGTTCCGCTCGTCGTCTGCGTGACGCTTGATAATGCTGAAGAACGGGATGAATTTTTTATCCGGCGATTCTTTATCGTGCACGGCCAAAGCGGCCATCAGAACAAAACCCGCTCGTCTGACAAATTCTTCCTTTCGCCGGGGCCACTCAATTGCCTTGACCCAGGCAAATGGTGTCTTGTCGAACAGCACACAGCAGCACGCATCGCACACGCCCCAGTTATCGAATTGACGCACCCAGTTATTCATCTGGGATTTCGTTACCTGCTTCGGGTCATCTATAAGCGCCGCTACTATCCTCGCTTCGTGAATATCGCTTTCCCACAGTTCCATCGCAAGTTTATGGTCTGTTCCGATTTCTTTGGCGAGTTTACGCATACGCGGCGCTGATACGCCCAGCGCGCGGTCTGTTTTGATTGCAAAATGGGTCATACCCGCCAGGTAATCCGGGTCAGCTAAAGAGTTTAGCGAGTCGATAACCTGATTGAAATTCATCTCGCGACAGCTGAGCAGCCGCTTTGCCGTCTCCCGCGTTGCCATCCGATTATTTGAAAATGATAAAATATAATCCCAAGACGACCACAATAGGGCCTAAAACTTTGGCTATCTTGCCGAATTTCCTGTGCCAGTCCTCCGCCTCTCCGGGGTCTATAAACTTACCAAGCTGTATCTTGTTAAACGCAATCAGCGACAACAGCACGCCCCCAATTATCGCTATCAATGAAAATACAATATTCATATCTCACTTCCTTTCTTATGTCTGATACCAAACTTCGGGGCATCCCTGCCGTCTCGCTATTTCAACCCTAATACGTCGGCCATCGAATACAGGCCGGGTTTTTTATTGATGAGCCAGCCGGCCGCGCGAAGGGCGCCGCGAACAAATGTGTCCCTGCTATGCGCGGTATGATTCAACGTTACCGTCTCGCCTAAAGTCGAGAAAATAACAGAATGAATCCCGAAAATATCGCCCGCGCGAACCGCGTGCATACCGATTGTGCCTTTCTCTCGCAGGGCGTCTTTGCCGTTCCTGCCGTTGGTGAGGCAACCGGGAAATTTCTTACCCGTCGCCTTGGCGATATTCTCAGCAAGCGTCAAAGCCGAGCCGCTCGGCGCGTCTTTCTTGAAACGATGGTGCTGCTCGACAATTTCAATATCGTAATCAGGCCCCAGCATCGATGCTACTTTACCAACAAGGGCAAATAGGGTATTCATCCCCACGCTCATATTGGTCGCGCAGACAATCGGGATTTTCGAGGATGCCGCTTCGATTTTCTTCCGCTGGCTGCCGCTAAGGCCCGTTGTGCCCAGGACCAAACCTGTTTTATTGCCCGAACAATAATCAATCGACTTGTCCGCCGCCTCTGGCAGCGAAAAATCAATTACCACGTCCGCTTTTGCGGGGAAACCGTCCGCCACCTTAACATTCAGTTGCGGCACTCCCGCCAGAACGCCTGCGTCTTTACCCATGTCGGGATGACCTGTTTTTTCGACCGCGCCCGCGATTTCAAACACGCCTTCTTCGGCTGTCAGGGCCACAATGCGTCTGCCCATCCTTCCGGCTGCGCCGCAAATTATCAGTTTTGGTTTCATTTCGATAACCTCTTATTATTCCCTATATGCTGCCCGTCAATGATAGCTGTTTTCAGCATCATTAGCAAGAGTTACGCGTTTTTTTGATTTGGGATTGCGATTACCTAATTTCTTTTGAATGCAGAAGTTGCGAGCGGCAAACGTGAGGAAGGGCAACGGCGGGGCGGGCTGATATTCGGTTTTAGCAGGAGCCGCTTGCGCTGATGTGGGCGGCCAGAAGGATGTGCCTGAGCCGGTCAACGTTGAGCTGATTTAGATAATCTTCGGTGAAGTCCAGTTTGAAACGACCGTGGAAGTTCTTGATGCGTCTTTTAAGCTCGTCCCTGTTCAGGGCCGCGATTGAGGTTGCTGTCTGTTCAAAAAATTCCTTCGAAGCCATTGTATCACCTCTTATTTCTACGACGCATTTGCGAAACCGGGCCAACAATTCACGTATCGACACGGCAATCAGCAGCTTTTACGGGAATTTGCTCTTTTATGTGTAAAGCGTTAAAATCATACTGTTATCGTGAAAAAAATTATTACGCGATTTGAGTATGGTCTGATAAGTTTCTGGTATGAAGACCGAAGAACTGGATTATTACCTGCCCCAAGAGCTGGTTGCCCAGCAGCCGGCGAAAAACCGCAGCCAGTCCCGACTGCTGGTTTTGGAGCGGCAAAATGGGTCGTTAACCGACACCAGGTTTGACAAAATCGGGGAATTTCTGCGCAAGGGCGATTGCCTTGTCTTAAATGATACAAAGGTATTGGCTGCGCGTTTCTTCGCAAAACGTCAGACGGGGGGCTCGCTCGAAGGGTTGTTTTTGAATCAACAGGATAAAGGCCTCTGGGAGATAATGCTCAAAGGCCTCGGCAAAGTCAAAACGGGGGAATACATCCGGCTCAAGGATATCAAAGGCGACGATTTTTGCCGCGCGGAAGTAATCGAGAAAAAGGCCGAGGGCAAGTGTCTTATGAAAATCGAAACCGAAGAGCCGGCTCAAAAAACTCTTGAGAAAATCGGCTTTCCCCCCCTGCCGCCGTATATCAGGCGCGACACCGATTTGCGCCAGGCCGCCAGAGACAGGCAAAGATACCAGACGGTTTACGCCCGCAATCTGGGGGCAGTAGCCGCCCCGACCGCCGGGTTGCATTTCACCAAAAAATTGATGGCGACACTGAAAACGCGGGGCGTTGAATTCGCATACGTCACGCTGGCTGTGGGCGAGGGGACGTTCAAGCCCGTAACCGCCGAAACGCTCGAAGAACATCAGATACACGAGGAGCAATTCAGCATCAACAAAAAAAACGCTGAATTGATAAATCGCGTCAAAAAAACCGGCGGCAGGATAATCGCCGTCGGGACAACCTCGGTCCGCGTTTTGGAAACCGCTGGCGCACAGGGACAACTGCCCGCAATCACCGGCTCAACTCGCCTGTTTATCAAACCGGGATACAAATTCAGAATGGTTGACGGTATGGTAACAAATTTTCACCTCCCCAAATCGACGCTGCTCGCCCTTGTCGGCGCTTTCGCCGGACTTGATACGGTATTCGCCGCATATAGACACGCCATTGAAAAGCATTATCGTTTTTACTCCTACGGCGACGCGATGCTGATAATCTAAGACAGGCCGGCTCGCTGGATCTTAGAATTTATACTCAAGACCCAGGCTGACCCAGTACTGGTCTTTTATTTTACTGGAATTACCCAACGATGACTGGTAATAGAATCCGGGCTTGAAGGTGAGATTGTCGCCGAGGCCAATACCGGTTGAGACGCCAAAGACGGCGTGTGACCAGCCGTGATTTACCTGGGGACCGTAAGCATTATCGTTGTAGGTCGCCTCTGCGGACAGTTCGACGGTTTGCTCCTTTGTTCCAGGCAGCCATGGCGTTATTGGCAGCTCCCAGCAAAGCCCGAACATATGCAGCCAGCCGCCATCGTCGCTGACATCGGAATGGCTTGCGGATGGCCAGGTGCAGACAATGGTGTAATGAGGAACTAAACCTGCGGGCAGAAACTTTGGCCAGCAGAAAGTAGCGATAAGCTCCTGCATATCTGCGGCTTTTGGGGGCAGATTTGGGTAGGTGTAATATGTCCAGCCAACGTTGTAATTTGTGGCGTAAACTTCATCTTCAAAGATAGTGTTATTGTAATAAACTGTGTAGTCCATTTCCTTGTCTTCTTCAAATCCGCTGCGGTTCGCCATCGACGACCAGACATTCAAGCCAAATCCTGTTCCGTACAAATCAATATCGATACTTGGTTGAGTTGCACTGTGGTGTTGCGGATAGATATCCATTCCCCGCCAGATATATCTGCTGACATAGGTCAGGTCGAGGGTGACGCCCAGTTTTTGTTCCTGGTCATCGGCCAGCCCGGTCCCGCTTAAGAAGAAGAGGACAATTAGTAAAGTCCTGCTTTTTGCCATTATTGTGTCCTGAAGGAAACTTCTTCCCAATTTCCCCGCAACATTTAACCGTGTAAATTCTAATTTTAGATACAAAAGGGTCATTAACGAGCACAAGGGTTTTTCGGCCCACAAAGAAGCTAACTTGAACAATTAACGTTCCTGGGGCAATGGAATAGGCCGATAATATATCGGTTACGCGGAAAAACCTTCCCTTAGAGCGCATTTTCTTCAAGATATGAGGGGCAAAAGGATTTGGGGGTATAACAGGGCAGAATATGTGCCGAAAAATCTGATAAGAGGGGAGAATGCTGTTGTCCTAACACGATATTGCCGGAAAAGTAATTATGGCTCGGGGCACTTCAATATCTGATAAGCACAGAGGAGTAGGGGTGAATGCATAAAGACCTCACGGATGCACGATCCATGTCGCACAGATACGCCCGGCTGGGGACAAAGCTCGGCGTAAGCTTTTCGGTCCTTGCAATAATCATCTCCGCACTATTAACCTTTGCCTTGTATCAAACGGTGCGACGCCAACTGCGTGAGGATATCCGTGAACACCTGCGCAGCATTGCAAGTATTGCGGCCCTGCAGGTTGATGCTGATGCGCACGCCACACTGATGGAACCCTCTCAGGAGGGCAATGCTGCATACATGCGAATCAAACGTGTCCTCCAGAGAATCCGTGATAACAGTCCTAATATTCGCTTTATCTATACCTGGCGTTTTAACGATGCCGGCGAACTTGTCTTTGTTGTTGATGCTGAAACCAACCCCAAGGATATCTCTCATCTCGGAGACATTTATCACAGCGATGACGAGAAGGAACTGCGACAAAAACTGGCAGATATTAAAGGCCCAATGGCCGCTGAAGAATTTGACACCGATGAATGGGGGGTATGGTTGTCGGGTTATGCTCCCTTCTACAAGTCTGATGGCCGCATGGAGGGTATTATAGGCATGGATATTGCTGCCGCCGACGTAATATCGCACGAGAGGCAATTTTTTCGGGTGGCGTTGACATTCTTTGGCGCCACCATCCCTGTGGCGATGGTGCTGGGATGGCTGCTGGGGCGAACATTGACTGCGCCGATTGTCAAACTGACTGCCGCCAGCGAGCGCATTGCCGACGGCGACCTGAGCTACAGAGTACCCTTGTACTCGAATGACGAGATAGGCACCCTGGCTTTGGCCTTTAACAGGATGACCCAAAGTCTTCAGGATGAAATTATAGCTTGTGGACTGGAGATTGACGAGCGCAAGCGTGCGGAAAAGAAATTAGCCGAACTGAACAAAGAGCTCGAAATGACGGTGTATAAACTATCAACGGCGAATCGCGACATTGAGGATATGGCTTATGTGGCAGCTCACGACCTGAAAACTCCCATCAGGGCGATTGGAAGCTTGGCCGGTATGATGGCCCTGGATTATGCCGACAAACTGGACGCCGAAGGCAAAAGATTGTTTGGGTTGCTTCTCGGAAGGTCGGAGCGAATGAACGACCTTCTCAATGCCGTAATAGAATATTCTGAAGTCGGACGGCTTGTTTATAAAGAGAAACAGGTAGATATAAACGAGCTTGTACAAAGGACGATTAGAGAAATTGCTTCGCCTGAGAATATCGAAATAACGATTGAGGGTGAACTGCCTGTAATCACTTGTGGGGAACAGCATTTAGTCCTGGTGTTCAAGAACCTTATCGGCAATGCCGTAAGATTTATGGACAAGGCGAAAGGCCAAATCGAAATCGCCTGTGTGGAAAAGAACGGGTTCTGCAAATTCAGCGTTACTGATAACGGGCCTGGGATAGAGAGTAAGTATTTTGCGAAGATTTTCCGGCCTTTTCAGACGCTTAACACGCATGACGAGGTCGAAGCCGTCGGCGTCGGCTTGGCCCTGGTCAAAAAAATAGCGGATATGTACGATGGTGCTATATGGGTCGAATCAGAACCCGGAAAGGGAAGTACATTCTTCTTCGCGTTGCCAAAGCAGAGAACGAGAAATAATATGCGCCTCCAGAATACTTCCGCCGGCAGCGACAACTGCTAACATTTCTGACCCCAATAAAACCATATCAATCGTGTTTCTGCCTCTTTGTATTACTTTTTGACAAACCCGGAAAGGGAAGATATATTCATTGCGCGTGAAAATATCGAATAATGGATTATCGTATAAGCAGGAGTTCGAAAATGAACAGGAGAATTCTGGTTGGCGTGGTTTTGACGGCAGTTGTGGTTTATGTGAGCAGTTGCTGCGAAATGAAATGCTGTGCTAAAAAATGTAAGGAGCCGGTAAAAATGAGCGTTAAAGTCCAACCTTTTGGGAAAACACAGGACGGTCAGCAAATTGATATCGTAACGCTTGCAAACGACAAAGGGCTTACTGCCAAAATAATGACCTACGGAGGAATTATCGTCTCATTTGAAGCGCCGGACAGAAATGGAAAACCCGGAGATATTGTCCTCGGATTCGATAATCTGGACGGGTATATCAAGGCAAGTCCGTATTTCGGCGCGATAGTCGGACGCTATGGCAACCGTATCGCCGGGGCGAAGTTCACACTGGACAGCAAGGAATACAAGCTTGCGGCAAACAACGGAGAGAATTCTCTGCACGGCGGGATAGTCGGCTTTGATAAAGTTGTCTGGAAAATTGAGAAGGCCGAGGCAAAAGGCAATAAAGCCGAATTAAAACTCAGCTATACCAGCAAGGACGGCGAGGAAGGTTTCCCCGGAAATCTCAAGTGCGTCGTTACTTATACCCTTACATCGGATAATAAGCTGGAAATGAAATATGAGGCGACAACGGATAAACCCACGGTTGTGAACCTGACGAACCACGCATATTGGAACCTCGCCGGGCAGGGCAGCGGCGACGTCCTTGGCCACGAACTGATGATAAACGCCGACAAGTACACCGCAGTCGATAAAGGCCTGATACCAACGGGAGAGTTGAAAGATGTTAATGACACACCGTTGGATTTCACTAAGCCGATGACGATTGGCTCCCGGATAAAGCAAATCGAAATCGGCGGCTACGACCATAACTACGTCCTCAAGGGCAAGGTGGGGAAAATGAAACTCGCCGCGAAAGTTTATGAGCCGACCAGCGGACGAGTAATGACAATAGAAACAACCGAACCGGGAGTTCAGTTCTACAGCGCTATCGGGCTTGATGGTTCGCTCAAGGGCAAGGATGGCAAGGCCTATAACAAATACGGCGCATTATGCCTCGAAACGCAGCATTATCCCGATTCGCCGAACAAGCCGATGTTCCCATCGACAGTTTTGCGGCCGGGCGAAAAATACGAGACGATTACAATACACACGTTCTCGACAAAATAAACCGTTGGCCGGTGTTTACTTCGACTCGTAATTGCCGAATTCGCGGAAAACCGATTCCGCGGATTCGCCCGTTTGCTGCGCTTTCGACAGGTCATTGTTCACAAACAGCCGCCCGTCATTCACATCGACGGCCTGCAGGAAAACACCCGTTCCCTCAGCGGCTCTGCAATTTCTAATTGTTGCGCCATTCACTTTGTCGAGGACGATAGCCGCCCTGCTGTCGCCGAGATGCGCCTGCCTGCCGACAAATCCGTCGATTTCAACATCGCTGACATTTTGGCACCAGATGCTATTGCTGAAAAAGTCGGGCAAACCTTCCTCCCATTCGGTCTCGAATCCGCTGATTTTCAGCCCTGCCACGTCTTTGCAGTAAATCGCCGGTATATCGTGCCTGAATTGCGCAGTAGCCAAATCGCCGCTTGTTCGCAGGTCAAAATTCCCGCCGTATGATGCGCTCAGCGGGCCATTTTTTATTTTTACTTTGACGTTGTCGAAAGCGAGGTCTTTGATGACGCTGTCCTTGCTGCCCCACACGACTATACCGCTTTGCGACTCGGCAATTATATTTGAGAAGCGAACGTTTTTTATCTGGCCGAGCTTTTTTATATCTGGGGCGTTAGGAACGGCGGAAACCTGGATGGGTTCCGCATGTCCCCACCAGTGGCCCGTGTGCAGGCGGGTTTGAATGATGATATTCGAAAAAAACACATTTTCAACCGATGCCTCATCACGGACGTTGACGAGCAGGCCGCGATTGGATTCGCGGATGACAATATTTGAGAAAGTGCAGTTTTTAATGTCCCCGCCCGTGTAGCCGACGCGAAGCGCGGTTGAGCGTGATTGCAGCGTGCAGTTGGTCACGGTTATATTTTCGGTTTTGCCCGGCCCTAAGGGGTCGCCGCCGAGAATCTGATGATGACGAGGGTCGCCTATCGAGGTAATTGCAATACCATCGTCGCCCGCGGAAATAATACAATCGCTGATATGAACGTTGACGCACGAGGTGCAATGAATCCCATCGTTGTTGGGCACTCCCAGCGGATTATCTATATGAACACCAGAAACGACAACATCCCTGCATCGGTCCAGATGAACCGTCCAGAGCGGGGCATCGGTGATTGTAACATCCCGAATCAGCACGTTCTTACAAAGCGAAAAAGCGACAAGCCGGCCGGGCCTTTCGTAAGGAATCACCGGCCCATCCGCCGTGCCGAACTTCGGGTCCATATATTCCCTGCCCTGGCGCGTAAATTTCGGGTCGAAATCGCCATAGTTGCCGCTTCCCGCAAGGGTTTTTTTCATATTCATAAATTTAACGCCGCTGCCGTCGATTGTCCCCCTGCCTGTAATTGCGATGTTGTCTGCGTTTGCAGCTGATATGAGGCCGTATCTTTGACCGTTGATGATGTAGTCATTGAGGTCTGCGCTGCCTTTGAGAACCGCGCCTGCCTCAAGATGCAGGGTGGTGTTGGCATATATCCGTATCGGCCCCGTGCGGAATGTCCCCGGCGGGACTATCACCATGCCGCCGCCCGATTTTGCGCAGGCGGACAAGGCCTTGTTAATCGAGGCGGTATTAAGCGTCTTTGCGTCACCCACTGCCGCATAGCCGGTTATGACAAAAGTGCCGGACGTATTTTTGGCGCAGGAACTCAAGCCAAACGCGGATATTATTACCGCCGACAACAAAATAATTTTGCGAAGGCACATATTCCCTCACGCAAGATAGATTTTATCTCCGGGTTTTATTGCGGGTATCTTGTCGCGTTCTTTAATGACGTCTTCTTTTGTCAGGGCAAAGCTCGGCGCAATCTCAATAACGCAATCGGGCAAACCGTCCGATTTTCTCGGAATCTTAACGCCCGCCGATTCGAGCCAGGCAGCCGAACGGTCAATCATCATTTGCCTTGTTGTTTCGACGCTGTCAACACCAGTCGCATTTTTAGTCGGGGCGAATTCCTCGCTGCGGATGGTTTGCAGGATAACCGACTTTTTGCAAAGCGGCAGCGCGTCGAAGACGAAGCTCTCGAGTTTAACACCGTTCGGCTCCTTTTGTTCAACACGCTGCCCCTTATCGTTTATATGGGAAATTTTCTTTACCGCCCTGTGCATCGGCAGGACAAACCCGTGATTGTTAAGCCGGTCAACAAAATCAACGCTTATGATGTGGATGGCGATACTGCCGAGCTCAAAAACCAGTGAGCCGTCCGGATTTTTCTTTTCGGCAAGCTCGTCCGGTAAATCACTGTATTCGATGACCGTAACTTTCCCGTCGGCTAAACAGAAGTTGCCGAGTTTTTCAAACGGGCCTGTTTTAACAAGCGCCTTCGAGGACATCTCCGCGCCGTCGAGGGCGTGCAGACCGACGAACAGCGGGTCAAAAATATTGATGAGGGGATTATCTACCTGCCAGTAGCTTATGAACTCGACGCCGCGTTTTTTCATATCAGCCATCGCGCCGCTGTTGTAGAGCGCGCGCAAGCTGCCCCCGTGGCCGTCGGGCGAGGTGGCAATGGCGTCAATGTCGGCCAGAAGTATTTTGCCGTCTAAAGAAAAATTTGGCAGTGTCCCCTGCTGGAATATGAATACGTCTTTTTTATTCAATCCGTAATAATTGTTGGCGGAAAAAATATCCAGCGTCTGCTGATGATTAAGAGGACTGGTCATAATATACCAGGGACAACTGGTATGGTATTTTTTACTGGCGGCGGAAATGCCCTCCGCAAAAATCTGGAACAGCGCCTTGTTTTTGACGGGGCTTATGGGAAAGTTTCCTTTCGGCCCATCGAAACCCAGCCGGGTCCCCTGCCCGCCTGCAACTACAAACGCCGCGACCTTGCCCTGCGAAATCAGCTTGTCACCCAGTTGACGCGCCTGGTCGTATTTTCCTCGCTGGCCGGCATCGCCCGGCTGATGGGCGTAGAACGGGGCAGGCGCGAGCTTGACGGGCAGCTTGAAAGGGGCGGCGTTCATAACAAACTCTGCCCGCCAGCGGTCTAACTGAATAAAGTCCAGTTGGCCAATCTGGGCGAGAAGCCGTTCCTGCCTGACCGGGCCAAGCCGGTCCCAGAAGGCCAAAAGGCGGGTCTGTCCATATTTTTTTAGGACTTTCTGAAGGTTTTGAAACTCACTTTGGTCAGTCATAGGCCTTTTTCCACGTCAAAAACGCCTTTTATAAGGTATCAGACCGAAATTTTCAAGGAATATAGCATTTTTTGCCGAAAACCCCCTTGACAATAGTATTGGGCGGCACTATACTAAGAATAGAGTAAGGTAGGCAGGCAAGTAAAGTTAATATCATAATGTTGGCCGTAATTATAAATTGTTTCCTACCAAATATCGTAACCTGCCTATGAGAAGTGGTTTTGCCTTGCTTAACTTGAATTGGCGGCATTTCGAGTCAAGATTAAGGCAACCAACAAGTCCCATAAAATCTGGTCTAAAAAAGTTTTTTGCCGGCTGATTCCGAGCGAAACAGTGTAACAGTGAGATTCGCGGGGAATTACCGAAAGTGTTGTGCGGTTAAGAGTAGGTTGCATTAATCCGTCTAAAACCATGTTCGATTGTGCTCAGGACGGCCGGATAGCGAATCTCAAAATGTATAAAGGAGAATACAAATGAAAAAGAAAGGTTTTACGTTAGTTGAGCTGCTGGTCGTCATAGCGATCATAGCTCTGCTGATGGGTATCCTGATGCCGGCTCTGGCAAGGGTCAGGATGATTGCCAACCGTATGGTCTGCGGGGCAAATCTGTCGGGCATAGGCAAGGGGCTGCTGCTGTATGCAGGCGACTCTGCGGAGTCATACCCAATGCCAGGTTGGCAAGCACTCCCCGTAGTTTACGCCACGAACGGCCACATTAATAGTAATCCTGGTTGGGAAGGCTCCGGCACTGTGAAGGATGCCTTCCTGGGGACAGGTAGTGGTAACGGCGGCGTTGCAACCATAGGTTCACTGCTCTTCATGCTCATAAAATATGAGGACGTCTCGCCAAAACAGTTTAACTGCAAGGGCGACTCCGGCGCTGAGATTTTCAAGCTCACAAGCTATACCGCCACGTCACAGACGGACGTGACCAAGTGCTACGATTTCGGCACGGTGCCAGGCAAGCATAACAGTTATGCCTACCATTTCCCCTTTGCCCTTAATGCAACAGGCACTATTGCGGGGCGCCCGATATCCGTTAACAACAAGCCGAGTTGTCCGCTTGCGGCAGATAGAAACCCGGGGCTGGACAGGAATGCGTCCACTTACATATTGGGCGGAGCGGTTGCAGGCGCGCAACGGGCTCCTGGCGACACGACAAGTGATTTGCCTGGCGCCACTGCGGTGTGGAACAACAACAACAATGAATACAAGGACAAGGATTTGGTGTATAACGCGTATCCCCATCAGCGAGAAGGGCAAAACGTGTTGTACAACGACGGCCACGTGAAATTTGAGACGTTGGCCAATGTGGGCATAAATAACGACAACATCTACCAAAGATGGGGTGCATCTTGGTCAGACCCGGCCTCCGGTGTACCGTCAACAGTGCCGTTAAAGCTAGAGAGGGAAGCGGCCGGGTTTTTACCGGCGTACACCGGGACGATAACATTCACCCCCTCCCCCGTCAACTTATTATATCCGGGGGATGTCGAAGATGCGCTTTTGGTTAATGAGATTAAACCGTAATTAACAGCAAGCGGCTGTTTTAGCTTTAATAAGCGGCCTTATACGTCAAGTATAAGGCCGCTTTTATTTTCACCCGGCAATGATAACCCCTCATTCGGCTTCAATCTCGGCAATACGCTTTATACGTTGCCTTTATTTTAAAGCTCCCTTCACCCCATAACTCAAAACTACCATTTCCACGTTGACCATACGACGGCGTATTCCAGCGTTACCGTCGCGTTTGCGCCGACCTTCACAGGGAACCGAGCCGTATATGCGTCTTTCTTCTCGTACTCCTGTGTTGACTTCTCAACCTCCCAGTAAACCCATCTCGCGAACTTCTCATCCACCAGGACAGTAACCTCCTCATTCTTCCTGTTGCGCAGCTCAATCTTGTGCGACTCGCGATGTTTGCCGAACTGCTCCTTGCTGTCAACCAGCGTGTGCTCCGCGACAATATCGAACGCGTCCCCGATATAAAGCGACAACTTCTCATCCTTCGGCGTATGGTCAATTTCGTCCTCGCCCACAAACTGCAAGCTGTTATCTGCGGGGTCCTTCTTGAATACCCGCACCTTGCCCTTCGGCAGCGCAATCCCTAATTTATTTTCCTTCTTGTTCTCGAATTCAATCTTGACCATAACTTTTTTACTCTGGTCGCCTCCCCGCGGGTTCCAGTAGTCGCTTCGCTCATAAACATAAATCTTCTTTGCCTTGGCCCCCTCCGCCGGCTCGATAAACTCAATCTGCTTGACCTGATTATTATTTATCGTGCTCTTCCGGCCAAGCGTGTACATATGATATTCCATAAACGACTTTTCCACGAATCCTGACTCCCCCGCACTCCTATCCTTCATCATCCCCATCGCTATTGGCTGCATTGACATCGCCGGCTGAATCCTCCGCACGTCCCCCGCAATCAGTTTCAGCGTCGCGTCCTTATATCCCCCGCCGCTTTTGTTATTTATTGTCACCCAGCCCGAAAAATCCAGAGCGGTATCGTCCTTGTTCAAAATCGCCGTATAATCCGCCTTCCAGCCAATCGCCCCCGTCGTATATGTCACCTCGCAAAGCTGTTCGCCGCCCTTCTGCGCATCCGTCAGCCACACAAGCGTAGGCCTTGTCACCAAATCCTCAGGCAATTCCTTTAACGCAATCTCCTCGACGCTCCCCCGCCCAATCACCTCAATGCCGTTACTGCTCTGCAAAATCAAATCCTCTCCTATCGCCGCCGACAGCTTTCCATCAACGACCTTCCTTGCCTCCGACCCGCTGCCCTTAACCACCACTTTGACTTCCTTATCGATATACCGTTTCAGCAAACTGTCGGTATTCACAAGGTCGTATTCGTAATTCTGTTCCAGAACCGACACCGCCCCCGGCGAAGATAAACACGAAAACTTCACGCTCGTCGGGTCGATTGCCGAAGCCACGTCCGTAAAGCGCACCGTGTTTTGTCCCTTGTCGAATTTCATATTGCGGGCCTCGCGCACCACCGCGAAATTATCATTGTAAATCGTCAGCCCCACCCCAGGTTTGCCCTGCCTGTCCCGAGCATTGTCGAGGGGAGCGGATTCAGCACCAAAACAAACCGTGCTTAAAATCGCCATCACCGCTAATGCATAAAAAGTTCCGTATCTCATTTGGTTTCTCCTTAATTAGTTTCCTTTTCTTATATATATGCGCCGGCCCGGCGAATTACTCACGTTTTGTCTTGTGTCCACGGAGGTATTCTCTCTCTGCACTGCCAGCCAGTAAAGCAAAAACAGGAAAAACGAGGTTCTCGTCCGCTGCACGCTATACGCTCCACACTGAACCCTTGCCTCAACGTCCTGTCCCGGCGTAGCGCAAGCGAAGGCGAAAATTCTTTAACGAAACCGGGCTGCTTCTTCCTTGACATCTCGTTTATGAAAAACTATAATTGGTTCAGTAAAAACGCTTTTTCAAAGTCGCGGTCGGCTTTTTGGCTCAAACACACTTCCAACAGACACAAAAGAACCCGTATCAGAAGATAGCTAAAGAAACACATGGAGAAGAGCAAAGATGAAAACCAGAACAACATTTATCCTGTCCCTTACAGCCATACTAACCCTTGCGGCAGGCAGCGCCTTCGCCAAATACAGCGGCGGGACGGGTGAAACTGATGACCCATACAGAATCGCTTCTGCAGCAGACCTCCAGGTTTTGACTGCGGATGCTAATGATTACGGCAAGGCCTTTGTTCTGGTAAATGACATTGATCTTGCGGGGGTCACTATAAATCCAATGGGAAATTACAATGTCACGTCGTTCACCGGCGTCTTTGACGGCAACGACCATATCATCCGTAATTTAGTAATAAATATGCCGAGCAGTTATTGGATTGGTCTGTTTGGCTATCTCGCCCCCGGCGGGCAGGTGAAAAACCTCGGCATCGTGGATGCTAATATTTGTGGCGGAGGTAATGTCGCCTGTCTGGTTGGATATAACGATGGAGCGATTACATCCTGTTATGCTACGGGTGTGATTGTCGGCGCAGGGACAGGAGTTGGGGGACTTGTAGGGTATAACTGGGACGGCACTATTACCTCCAGTTATGCCGCAGTCGATGTCAACAACAACGATGTTTATACAGGCGGCCTGGCGGCGATAAATTATGGCGATATTACAAACTGTTACGCCACGGGTTCGGTCGTCGGAACTAACATGGTAGGGGGCCTGGTGGGTTTCAACGGGGATAGTAGTGAGGAATATAAAGGCAGAATTACCTCTTGTTATTCCACTGGCACTGTTGTCGGCACTACATATTTCGGCGGTATGGTGGGATATAATGGCGGTGGTGATGATTTGATTACCGCGAGTTTCTGGGATACGCAAACATCAGGACAAGACGAGAGCGCCGGCGGGACAGGCAAGACGACGGCAGAGATGCAGACGCAATCGACGTTTACCGATGCGGGCTGGGATTTTATCGTCGAGATGGCTAACGGAGCCGATGATATGTGGAAAATGCCCTTCGACGGCGGCTATCCGGTGTTATCATGGGAGAATACCGTTACCATAGGGACTGGGGCGGGGGCGTGGGCTTTACCATTTGAATCGGTTTATTATTACTCACGAATACAGATTATTTATCTTTCATCGGAAATAGGCAGCAAGAAAACGCTCAGGTCGCTGGCTCTGCATACTTTCCTGGCGACCGGCTCCTGGATGCAAAATTTTACAGTAAGAGTCAAACACACAAACATGGCCTCATACGCATCCAATTTGTGGGAAACCAGCGACTGGACAACGGTTTATCAATCTGATTTGACTGTTTCAGCGGACGGGTGGGTGACTTTCATATTCGATACGCCTTTCGAATATAATGGTACTGATAATCTGATAGTCGATATGAGCTTTAATTACAGTAACCGGGCTTCGGTAACCTTTTGCTATTATTCGGTACCTGGGGGCGGGGGCAACAGAACAATATCTTGCGGCACCGACGACAGCAGTTACAACAATCCACTGGCGTGGTCGGACAGCAGCCCAATGCCGGTCAGCGACCCCTATGTACCGAACATACGCTTAGGTTTTATCCCGATACCAACCGTGGATGTGCCTGATGTCGTCGGCTTGACGCAGGCGGATGCCAATTCGGCGATTATTTCTGCCGGGCTGATTGTCGGCACGATTACCACTGATTACAACGATTCCGTCGCTGCGGGCGATGTAATAAGCCAGAGTCCGGCTGCGGGGACAAGTGTCGAACTCGATACGGCTGTCGATTACGTGGTGAGCCTGGGTATCGAAGAATCTGAAGTGCCTGATGTTGTGGGGATGACTGAGGCAAATGCCACAACGGCCATTATTTCCGCGGGCTTTGTTGTCGGCAATATTGCATATGATTACAGCGATTCCATTATCAGGGGGAGCATAATAAGCCAGGACCCGGCCGCAGGGACAAGCGCATCACCGGGTTCGGCTGTTGATATTGTAATAAGCCTGGGAAAATGGATGAATATTACGGCAGCAAAGTGCACGGTTGCCGCGGGCAGCAAGTATAATATAGTTTGCGACTCGATTTCGATTTCAGGGACAATGGACGCCAATGACACGGACATGCTCGCAGCCAGCCAGATAGTCGTAACAGCCATTTCGGACGAACCGATGGATCCATGCGTTATGACCTTCCCCATTAACACGACGACCTTCAAGAAGGGATCATATAATTACACAATCAAAGGCGCTGCATTTAAGAGCACCTTTAAGTTCAGCACCAAAACAGGGAAATTTTCCTTAGCCGCCAAAAATATTGACCTGACTGGGCTTGACTGCCCGGTTATCCTAAGCATCCGAATCGGAAATCGTTTCGGATCTATTTCCATCGGAGAGACAATAGTCAACGGCACAAGAAAACTTATTCCCTACCAGTTGATGATGGACGTGCAAAATTCGCTGGTGGCCGATAAGGTGCGTTTCAAACGAAGCTCAAGACCCGATGCCAACTCATTAACGGTTTCAGGACGGTTCACCACGGCAGGCGGGCCCAACTTAGCCAATCCTTTGGTGATAACCGTGGGAAGCCAGACGTTTACGGTGACGGGAAATCAATTCCTGAGCAAGAAAGGCGTAGTAAGCTGCAAGAACGCCCTTTCGAATGAAGGGCCTCTTGTTCGTGTAACTGCAAAGCTGGATTATGTCAAATGCACCTTTGCCATATCCGTCAAATATGCGTCTATTACACAATCCAGCGTCGAGGGTTTCGGCATCGACTGCTTCGGCGTAAACCTTGATGGCTTGGAGACCATTGACCTGAGGTAATCTGCCAGGAGATTACTTTATTTTCCTTAAAATATTTAGCTCCGTCAGCATCGTCCTTGGCATGCGACAGGGCTTTTCCTTATCGGTTAGCCCGCAGGCCCGCCTGCGGGTCATAAAAATTGCGTGTGTTTCTCTATTTTTTAACCGCAGTACGCACTCCCGAAATGGACGCCTCCCGAAAAGGATGGCCAAGCCCATCACGGCGGACGCATGACGACACGGAGCGAAGCGACGAGCCCGCTTCGGAAATGGGCCGCGTAACCGCAACCGTTTAACGAAGTTCTTAAATCCGCAATTTCTTCTCCCCCGCCTTTTTTCCTATACTTTACGTATGCGCACAAACCGGATAATTTGCGTAAACCGTGAGGATTTTGCCTGTAGTGAGCCGGGGTTTCCATCTCCTGCTCACCTGCTCCACTCTCTACTTTCCCGCGTAGCGTTCTGCGCAACGTCTGATAACGTTGCAAACCCGCCGACCACTCGTAGTGGCCGTATGAATATTGAAATTCTTCAAATTGGCGAAACATCACGCGTTGCCCGTTTATTATCCCCGCCCGATTCCGCCTTATATATTGACGAGCCGACCAAAAACCGTTATTATCGGCTCAGTAAGCGGATGTGGCGGAACTGGCAGACGCACAGGCTTCAGGTGCCTGCGGGCTTAGGCCCTTGGAGGTTCAACTCCTCTCATCCGCATTACCTCGCCATTATTCGTGCGGGTTCCCCGCATTAACTCCGGACTTAACGAAAGGGCCTTATTAGGCCGATAAATACGTGGGCTAAACTTGCATTCTCAGGACGCCTTTTTCGAGGCGCTAAAAACTTATGGCAAGCTTACTATGGACATTTCAAAACCGCGTAACGCATTTGCAGCCCCCGCTGCTTTTGGCGCTCGCGGCCATTACTATCGCGGCGGGCCTGTTTGTCTGGCTCGGCGGACTCGGCTACAAAAAAATTATGTTTGCTGCGGTAGGCGTCTTTTTCGGCGCATTCTGCACATTATTCTCTTCCGGCACAAACTGGTATCTCGCCGCAGCCATGATAGGCATCTTTGCGTTGCTTGCGCTTAAATTGCAGGATACATTCTTTATACTGGTCGCCTCGGCCATAGCCGCCGCAATCGGCTATTCTATGCTGGTCCGGCCTTATTTCCGTCCCTCCAGTGACATTATGGCGGTAATCAGGCAGTTGGCTATCGGCGTCCCATACTACAACTGGCCCATGCTGCTGGCGATAACCGCTTTGCCATTCACTGTTATATCCTGGGCGGGCGCCTCAGCTCTTTTCAGTTCAGCCGCGGGAACAATACTTATCCTGGCGGGAACGATTATGGCTCTGTTGAATTTCGACTATCCCGCCATCGGCTATATGACCACCAAACAGGATATTTACATCGCGGGAATCGCCCTGGCAACAATCCTCGGCACTATCACCCAATTGTGGCTGTTGCCGAAGATTAGCAAGCAATTTGTCGCCGCCAAGGCCAAAGTTAAAAAAATCAAAATCAGGAGCGGCAATACCGAACCGGCAGCAAAATCCGTAACCTGGCGTACCTCTTAATCTCCCGACTTGTCGGGCTTGAATGTTGAAGAAGAAGGAGAAGTATAAATGAGTTTTTCGTTACTTTTGGCAAAAACGTCACATCATTTTGACAACGCTACCGTTGAGTACGGCACTAAATACGTCCTGCGCGCCCTCGATTTCATCTGGCAGCAGGCCACCATTCTCACCTGGCTCCAGGCCGTTATCGGTATTTCATTCGGCGTTATCATCCTTATGTATGGCTGGCGAATCTACAAGGCACTCACAGTTATCGGATTTGGCCTTATCGGTCTCTATGCCGGCTTGTGGATTGGCGAACAGTTCCAAAAGGCCCTCCCAGGCGCAATCATCGGCGGCGCCCTTCTGGTCATATTGGCCATCCCGCTTATGCGATGGGCCGTCGCGGTCCTCGGCGCGGTGGCGGGCGGAATACTCTCCGCTGGGATATGGCATTCGTGTAATCTGCCGCAGCAGTTTGTCTGGGCGGGGGCGCTGACCGGCATCGTCGCCGGCTTTATGATTTCCTTCGTCGTCTTCAAGCTGTCCGTTATGTTATTCACAAGTTTGAGCGGGACCTCACTTATCATAGTCGGTGTCTTCGCCCTTATGTACCGCTATGAAACCTTTGCCTGCGACCCGCCGACAACGCACCTCAATGATTTATATTACGGCAATGGCTGGTTCCTGCCCCTGTTGCTTATCGCAGGAACCCTTTTGGGCATACTTCTTCAATTCAGGTCCACCAAGAGCTCAAATGATTAGGCCGTATAATACTAAATTCCGGGCGATTCTTCAATTTTTCAAAAAGAAAATTGCCTAATTTAACATCAAAGGTCTTATAATATGTCGCCACGGTATTCCTTTCGCCGGAAAAACAAATTTTTTCGAGTAAAACCTGCAAATCACCCAAATACCCTAATCTACCCAATTTAACACTGCCGATAGAGTAGGTATCGAAGTTAAATTACTCTAATATGGAGATTAGACTATGAATGAAGCGACAGTAGCGGTTGAAAACAGGAAAACCACACGAACACAGGTCGCCTGGCCCGTAAGCGTCTGGCTACCGGAAGCAAACAGGTTCTTCAACGGCAGAAGCTCCAATATCAGCAGCAGCGGCGTGCTGGTGCGCATACCGGCGACTACGCCTTTGCGGACCGGGCACGTTGTCGAGCTGAATTTCCCGCGCACAATGGCGCTGGCCAAGAGAAAAGGCAGCTTCGCGCGGATTAAGAGCGGAAGAGTGGTGCGAATCGAACGAGGCGAATTGCTTGACGACGGCTCAATAGGCATCGGCATCGTCTTCGAAAGCATCGAATCGTAACCACGGATTGACACGGATTTACACAGATTATTTAAAAATTAGTGTCTTGGTGTCTTAGTGGTTAGGGTTTTCTGATCGAAATAAGAAATGCCGAGTGGCATTTTCTGACAGCATTCCCTCGATAACAACAGTCGAGGGCAAGCAGGGGAATGAAGAAGCTATTGGCCGGCGACGAATAGGGAGGTCGCCGGCCATATTTTTGCGCAGCCCCCCGCGGCTTCGCTTTTGCGAAGCCCCTCAATTTGCTTCACACGCCCCCACGCTTTGCTTCGCAAAGCGAAGCAGTGGGGTGCAAGAAGCAGAGGGGCCAAGCAAAACGGCGGGGGTGCGGATTACACGGATTTCCCCTTCCTCAAATATTTAGCCCCGGCATTTACAACATTTTGCATCTACCCTGTTTTAGCGTGTTGTCTGCAACGCCAAAGATGATAGAAAATAAGTTTGCCGCGAACCCACATCTCCACCCTAAACTGCGTGCGAACCCAATTCGGCAAAGGGCTCAGGCCGAAACCCAGATTTGTCAACTGGCCATACATCCTGTCTATGTTGTCTCGGCTTGCAAGTAAGGCCTGTCCCATGAGACTATCCTTAAACGACATCGCTCTTAGACGATGAGGGCTACTTTTCCTGTGACCAAGTCCTTTTGCAGTTTTCCATCTGTGTGGTGTAACAAGCTGAACATCCTTTGCATGTGCTGAATCATACAGCCGATTTGTATCGTATGCCCTGTCTCCGACCAGATACCCCTCACTATTGAGCTTGTTAATCAATTCATGGGCAACAACCCACTCCGGATTGTTAATGGGTCTGACTGTCCAAATCACGAATCCTTGCATCTTATCGGCTATTGTATAAAGTTTATAACCCTTCGTCATACAGCCGGCACCAGGGCCGAAACCGGCTTGCTTGTCTTTACTACAGTGGCTTATCGGCAATGGTTTCGCGTCTATCCATCGACATAAATTGGCAGGGAATCTGTTATGCAACTGTCGCTCAAGTTGCAGCATAAGTCCTTGTACTGATTCCGTGCGTAACCTGCGTGACATTGTCGATGCAGTCGGCAAGGGTTTTCTTCGATACCAAATCGGCCAGTTGGTCTTTTGACAGGCCCAGTAAGTTGGTCTGTCGTGAAGCACCGCCCATAGATAAGTCAACACGACATCCTCGTCTGTGTAGGTACCTCTTTGTGGCACTTTGTTGTTGCCGGTTTGTCTTAACATTCGGTATATTTCCTTGTACAGTTCGTCTTCCATAATCATGTCCTTTCAAAAGGTTTTCATTGGCGCCTTATATTATGGAGGCGAACTCTTTATGGCGCAAGTATTTACATCACCGGGCGCAAAATGTTGTTTATGCCGGGGTTTGCCCGCCTTCGGCGCGGCGGACGGAGGAGTCCCGAATACGGGGTTAAGTGCTAACTTTCTTTCATCCGGCCGAGTTTGTAACCCAAATAGCCGACCAGACATATACCAATAATATGAACGACAAACCATCCGCCGTGAAGAAATTGAAAGCTCTCAGGCAGGGCCACTAACAGCAGATTCGTGTGCGCGACCATTGTTCTACTCCTTTACCTGAACAAGTATTAGTTTCGAACGCATGTTTCACAGACATGATGCCGACTAACATTGTCTCAAAGCTGGCATAATACCGCAACTATTTTCTGGGCATTCTGTGCCGTCTCTGCCTTTTTTACGCGGGTCGTCCGCCGGAGGCGAGAAAAAGCGATTACCTGCCCCCGCGCTTAGTTATGCGATGTCCCGCCTTGCGGGGAGAAGCAAAACTGCGGGGGTTGACGAAAGATAAAAACTGCGGTATTGTGGCGAAAGGGAAATTAAAGCATTGGATGGAGTTTTGCGATATGGGCGGAGCACCGAAGGAAGTAATAGATCTTATTGAGCGATTCGAGCGGAATATCGAATCGTACAAGGGACAGGGATACAACGAGGCACAGGTGCGGAAGGAATTCATCGACCCGTTTTTTGACGCGCTGGGATGGGATGTGGCGAATAAAGGGGGAATAGCCGAGGCATATAAATACGTCATAAATGAGGACGCGATAAAGATAGGCGGGGAGACAAAGGCGCCGGATTATTGTTTCCGGATAGGCGGTACACGGAAATTTTTCTTAGAGGCAAAGAAGCCGGCAATAGATATCGGAGACAGTGAGGAATCGGCATATCAATTGCGACGGTATGCGTGGAGCGCGAAACTGCCATTATCTATTTTGACGAATTTTGAGAAATTCGCGGTTTATGATTGCTTAGTCAGACCTCAACACACCGAGCGAGCGAACACAGCACGAACAATTTATATGACGTACAAGGATTACGCGGAGCGATGGGATGAGATTGCGGCGATATTTTCAAAAGACGCGGTGTTGAAGGGGTCATTTGACAAATACGCGGCGAAGGCAGAGGGAAAACGCGGGACAAGCACGGTTGATAAAGAGTTTTTGAAGGAAATAGAGAGCTGGCGAAAAACCCTCGCGACTCGTATTGCTTGGCAAAACAGAAACCTTGGGACAGCGGAGGTAAGTTTTGCGGTTCAGCGAATAATAGACCGGATATTGTTTTTGCGGATGTGCGAGGACTGGGGGATTGAGTCATACGGGCAATTAATGGCGTTAAAGAACGGCGATAATATATACCGCCGACTTGGGGAATTGTTTGAAAAGGCGGACACGAAGTATAACTCGGGATTATTTTATTTCAAGCCGGAGAAGGGTAGAAATGAGCCACCTGATGAACTGACGCTTGGGCTTGATGTCCCCGATGAGCCGATAAGCTGGATTCTGAATAATTTATATTATCCGCAACCATACGATTTTAGAGTTTTTCCGGCGGAGATACTTGGCAACGTATATGAACAATTTTTAGGTAAGGTCATTCGAATTACGCCGGGCCGAATGGTCAAAATCGATGACAAGCCGGAGGTAAAAAAGGCGGGTGGGGTTTATTATACACCGGAGTATATCGTAAATTACATTGTGCAAAACACGGTGGGGAAACTTTGTAAAGGCAAGACACCGAAGGAAATAAGCAAATTAAAGATTCTTGACCCTGCGTGCGGTTCTGGTTCGTTTCTACTTGGGGCATATACGTATCTTTTGAATTGTCACCGGGACTGGTACGTTAACGACGGGCCAGAGAAACACACAAAGCATATTTATCAGGGCAGGGGCGGACAATGGTATCTGACAATCAAAGAGAAAAAACAGATACTACTTAATAACATTTACGGGGTGGATATCGATTTTCAGGCGGTCGAGGTTACAAAATTGAGTTTGCTTTTGAAGGTTCTTGAGGGCGAGAATCAGGAGACGGTAGGGTCGGAGTTCAAAATACATCACGAGCGGGCATTGCCGGATTTAGGGGACAATATAAAGTGCGGCAATTCGCTTATTGGAAATGATGTTTATCAAACAGAAGAAGGGGAGAAACTAACTGAAGATGAACGAAAACGAATAAATGCTTTTGATTGGGAAGATGGGTTTCCGGATGTTTTCAAACAAGGCGGGTTTGACGCAGTGATAGGCAATCCACCATGGGGCGCAGAAATAACGAAGATAGAAAAAGAATATCTTGTAAAAAAGTTCCCGCTCATACCCACCAAAACAAAAGATAGCTATTTGTATTTTGTCTTGATGGAACTTGAGATACTACGAAGAGAAGGTTCGTTGGGATTAATCATCCCAAACACATGGTTACTGATCAACAACACAAAGGAATACCGACAATATCTTTTGTCATTCGATATAAAAGAAGTGATTGATTATGGTGATGGCGTGTTTAAGCAATGTGTAGTTGAGAGTTCCGTATTACTTCTTGTTAAATCAAAAGAGACAACAAGTAAATGTCGGGCAGTACGTTTTAGAAAAGGATCAAAAGTTTCTGATCACGTGGTTGATAAGAATATTTGGCTGGCTGATGAGTATTGCCGCATCATTATTGACTTGGATGAAAATAAGAAGCGATTACAAGAAAAGCTTTATACGAAAAGTTCTCCGTTCAACAAGAATTGTTCGATTATTTGGGGTATTAAACCTTATCAGATTGGGTATGGAGTTCCTCCACAAACCAAAGAAATAATGACGAATCGTGTTTATCATAGCATGGTTCAGAAAGGAAAGGACTGGAAACCGCTCGTTGTCGGTGAAGATGTAAACCGCTACCATGTATCTTTCCCAGGTGATAGATTTATCAAATATGGAAAGTGGCTGATGTATCAGTCGAATGAATCATTGATGTTAAATCCTAAGATACTGATGCGTCAAACAAGCGATATCATACGGGCGTGTTACGATGAGAACGGATATTATTGTCAAAATTCCTTGTTTATCGTTCACTCAACTGATATCAATTTAAAGTTCCTATTAGGATTGTTGAACTCTAAATTATTAACCTTTGTCTATAAACTTGGTAATCCGCAAACTGGCAAAATTTTTGCTGAAATTAAGCCCAGTGTGATAAAGGAACTTCCTATTCGCACAATTGATTTTGGTAACCCTGCCGATAAGCGTCAGCACGACAAAATGGTCAAGTTGGTGGAGCGGATGCTGGATTTGAATAAGAAAATAGGAGCAGTCAAGGTTCCTACGGAGAAGGAGCGTTTGCAGCGAGAGATAAACGCAACTGATAAGCAGATAGATACGCTTGTTTATGACCTGTATGGCCTGACGGAAGAGGAAATCGCGATAGTTGAAGGCAATAAGTAGCGTACAGCATATAGCGGACAGCGTGCAGCAGATTATCGAAGAGCTAATAGGGTGAAGAAGGCGTGGGTAATTGTTTAATCCGTGTTATTTGCTCGACTTAAAAAGGAAGGCCGAAGGACTTGGGCGGGCAAGGCAACGGCCTTTCACAAAAGCTCGCTTTGAGAAAAGGCCTTGCCGAAGAACGCAAGCCGAGCAAATACCGTGTAATCTGTGGCAAAGAAAAAACATCGGAATCTGAACTGTCCGGAAAAATCGGACAGTTGAAATTGCAGGCAGACGTTTAGCGAGACCCGGAGCTTGGAAAAGGGTGGGGGCAAATTGCCACCCCCCTTGTGGTCGAGACCAACGGGGGCCAGAGCAGAAAGGCAGCAAAAAGAATCGTCCGGCATTGAGTTGTCGACACTTTATCGACAACTGAAAATAAAGGTGGCAGTTAAGAGGGATGAACCGTATGGAAACGACGAAAATCGCGGTATTCAAAGGCAGCGAGGTTAGAAAGACCATTCATAACAAGGAATGGTGGTTTTCGATAACTGATGTTGTTGCGGCTCTAACGGACAGTGCCGACACAAAGCAGTATATCAAGAAAATGAGGCAACGCGACCCGCAGTTGAACTCCTACTGGGGTACAATTTGTACCCCCCTTGATTTGCCTGCTCCTGACGGCAAGATAAGAAAGTCAAACTGTGCCAATACCGAAGGCATATTCCGCATTATCCAGTCAATCCCCAGCCCCAAGGCCGAACCCTTCAAACGCTGGTTAGCCAAGGTCGGCTATGAACGCATCCAGGAAATTGAAGACCCTGAACTCGGAACCAAAAGGACCCGCGCACTATACAAAGCCAAAGGGTATCCCGACGGCTGGATAGAAAAGCGTATGCGGGGTATCGCGATACGCGAGGAATTGACAGACGAATGGAGAAATAGGGGCGTGAAAGAAGACGCCGAATACTCGATACTGACAGCCGAAATCTCGAAGGCGACGTTCGGACTGACGCCCTCACAATATAAACGGCTTAAGGGATTGAAGCGTGAAAATCTGCGGGACCATTTCAACGACCTCGAACTGATATTCAATATGTTAGGCGAGGCGGCGACAACGGAGATAACAAAGAATAAAGACTCGCGTGGATTTTTGGAGAACAAGGAGACAGCCCGCGAAGGAGGCGAGGTGGCGGGCAAGGCCAGAAAGGACTTAGAGTCGCGGACAGGTAGGAGAGTAGTATCCCGTAAGAATTATCTGGGAGGACCTCCGGACAGAAAGGCATTGCCCCAGAAGAACAACCGATGAGCAGAACAACAATAGACCATTTGATAATCAACTCGCCTTTCGACTGCGCTCAGGACGGAGTAGCGACTTCAGGGAAGTTGAGGCGGGCGAATTCCCCATGATACTTTTTGGCTGCGACATCATACGCCTTACCGGCCTCAATTTCCGAATCAAAGCTTCCGAGCCATATTCTTTTTCCCGCCAGGTTAATGTTAGCATCCCACTTCCCTTTTGCCTTGCAAAAACAGACCCCTCTGAACTGTGACGTGGTATTTTTTCTTTTTCGCTTGTTGCAGGAATTCTGCGAGTGTGTTGCCAAACGCAGATTTGCCCTGCGATTATCGAGCGAATCGCCGTTTATATGGTCAACCACAAGGCCCTTAGGGGCATTCATAATTTCCCTGTGCAAACGGATAGTGGTCGTCCGGGATGAATCGACTATTGTATTCCGAACAGCATAGAATATGTTATCGTCTCCGCTGATTTCCCATTTGAATCTGCCAAAGCGATAGTAATCCTGCTGGTCGAGAACGGTCCATGCGTCCTCGCTGAGGTAAATCCTGCGGAAGGTGTAGCCATAGCGGAGAAGGCGAAAGACGAGCAGCGGAAAGGTAAAAAAACGGTCCAGCCAATTCGGAATACTTATGTGAATCATTGTCATAATCTTCTCCCTTTTAGCAGATGACGGAGGACTGATGACAGAAGACAGATTGGCCGTCCTCCGACCTCGGTTATCCGTCTTCGGGCCGCCAATGCGGCCCTCTGTATATGGCGCGAACTTGCGCGCTTTTGACGAAAATTCCGATTTTGGGGATGCCTCGAAATGCACTTAAGTTGTTATGGTATAAGGAATAAAAAAAATTTCAAAAATTCCCGGATTAGCCAAAAAACACTTGCGCGAAATCGGCGAACAACTGTATCATACAAACGTTTTATACAAGCGTTTTATACGACTTTTTTAATCCTGTTTTATGTCCTTATTACACAAGATGTTACAGCAAAAGGTCTGCGTTAAAAACATGTCAAAAACCATGCTAAAAATGGGCAAAAAAGGAGGTTTAGCCACAGATTCCACAGATGGACACTGATTTATAAGTACAGTATAAGACTATAGTTACGCTTACGTAACCCCTCAATCCCCGACAAAGACATTCGAGGACAGGTAAATTGAGGGGCTAAATTTTTTAAGGATGCTGGATCCCAGATCGTAGTCTGGGGTCTACGCTACGCTCCGAGAGGACATCCGGTCTCGCTTTCGGCGGACAGATTAATATTTTGGGAAAGATAATAGTTTGCGTTTATAATCCGGGGTATGTGGTTTTTTAAGAAATGGCGTAGAAAGAAAATAGCCGGCGGGCCTTTTCCGGCGGGGTGGCTGGGCATTATTGAGGCCAATGTCTCAATATATCGCAAGCTAACAAGAGCCGACAAAGAGGAACTGCAACGGCACATCCTGATATTCCTCGCGGAGAAGCATTTCGTCGGCTGCGGCGGATTGGAGATTACCGACGAAATCAGGGTAACGATAGCGGCACAGGCATGCGTATTACTGCTTCACCGCCAAACCGATTATTACCCCGGATTGCATTCCATACTTGTCTATCCCGCGGCATACGTGGCTAAAGCGACGAGGCACCTGGCGGGCGGGATTGTGGAGGAAGGATTCGACGTGCGATTAGGCGAATCGTGGCATCACGGGTCGGTGGTGCTTTCGTGGGATGATGTTCGGCGTGACTCGGCGGACATACGCGCGGGGCACAACGTCGCGCTGCACGAATTTGCGCATCAATTGGACGCCTCCGCGGGGCAGGGAGACAATAGCGCGGTCCTTCAGCGCCAGTCCACATTTATCGCCTGGGCGAGGGTGCTGCATAAAAACTACCTGAAGCTGCAGCAGGATTTATCGAACAACAGGCCTACGCTATTGGGTTCTTACGCGGGGCAGAATCCGGCGGAGTTTTTCGCAGTCGCGACCGAATGTTTTTTCGAACGGCCAAAGGATTTGCAAAAGACATATCCGGAGTTGTATCAAGAGTTAAGCAATTTCTATCACCAAAACCCGGCAGGTATGTAGAGTCGAGCAAAGTTTGTATTCTATGGGGAATTGCTGTCGGATTTTGTGACCAGCGTCCATTCACAGACGTCGGTATATTTTTGGTCGCCTCTGTAGCCAATTACATTTAGCTGGTTATTCCCCGGCACAAGACCGACGTTTTCCCAGGTAATCTTGTGGATGTCTGAATCCATTTTTTTCTTCGAGAGCAGTTTGCTGTTGATGTACAGCTCGACTTCGTCGAGATTTGTATAAACCGAGACCTGCGCATCGCTTTGGGTGCGCTGCGTATTGCGTCTGCTGAGGATATACAGGACCGGTTCATCGGACCAGTTCGCCTTGTAGAAATAGAAGGCGTCTTTTTTCACCTGGCGGTCGTGCGTAACAAGCCCTTTGTGATTTATAAAATCACGGTCACCGCGTTTGGCAAACGTCCAGCTGAAGTCGAACATGTTCCATATAAATTTGCACCAGATGTCGTCCCTGTCTTTTATAGTTCTCCAGGCCTCCTCGTGGTAAAGACGCTGGTATTGCTCGGGGAAAAACCTGCCGAGGGGATTCAGCCGTTTCGGGTCTTCCTGCTGCTGGCTGATACAACCTTCGGCGCCGTATTCGCTCAGGCCGCCTTTTATTTGGGGGTGTTCTTTGTGAAGTTTGTCATACCATGTAATGTATTTGTCAACCTTGTCATAGTACCAGCCGAAATACCAGTTCCAGGCGACGACATCCGTCACAGAATGTCTGGCTGCGGGCTGCGTGAAGTCCGCCTGGGTAGTTAAGCGATAAGGGTCGAGCTGCTTGGCGGTCTGATGCAGCGATTTTACATCTTCGGCGGAGATTGGAATCTCGTTGTACATTCCCCAGAAGAAAATCGAGGGGTGATTGTAGTTTTGTTTGACAAGTTCCGTCAGCTGCTCTTTACAGTTCTGAAGATACGCCGGATTCTCTGCCCGATACGCGGGAGTATTCGGGATTTCCGCCCAGACAACAAGGCCGCTCTCGTCGCACAAACTGTACATCTTATCCGCCTGCTGATAATGCGCCAGGCGGACGCCGGTGGCACCGAGTTCGAGTATCAACTCGATGTCTTTTTTGTGCTGCTCATCGGTAAGAGCGGAACCAAATCCTTCCCATTCCTGATGCCTACAGACACCGTATAAATGATATGGTGTGCCGTTCAGTATAAGCCCATTGTCCCTGTTAACCTCAAAGAAACGCAGCCCAAGCGGCTGGTCTATTTCGTCTATTTTTACTCCCCGCGTGTCTTCCACACGGACATTCAGCTTGTATAAATACGGGTCTTTTTTAGCGTTCCAGAGATGGGGATTATCTATGTGAATTTTCGAAACGGTTCTGGCCTGCTGATTGTTCTTTACAATGACTTTCTGGCGATTTTGAGCAATCACATTATTATTGTCCATCACGGTCGTCTTCAGCACTACTTTGGCGTCGTTTGGGTCTTTTGAATTCAAGAGCGTCACCACTTCAATATCCGCTTGTTTATGTGAAACATTCACGGGACGGATATATACGCCGGTCGAAGCGTAATCGAGCGGTGATATACATAAATCGTCCGTGCTGAATACTGTAACAGGACGGTAAATGCCCCCGAACAAAGGATAAAGGTAAGTCCCGGAAGGCGCCACGTCCGGCTGCATCGAATTATCCACTTTGACGGAAATGCTGTTTTTGCGGCCCGGCTTGACCCGCCGGGTGATTTCGTAGCAAAAAGCGGAAAACCCTCCTTTGTGCCGGCCAATGAAAACGCCATTGACATATACATCGGACACCAGGCATACGCCTTCAAAACGAATAAAGTACCGCCTGCTATTTTGCTCCTTTGGCAAATCAAAACTGCCGCGATACCATCCAACCCCCTGATAACAATGGTCTCCCTCAGTCAGAACGTCTTTGGCATTCCAGGTATGAGGTATAGTTACATCTTCCCAACCTTGTTCTGAGATTTTGTCGCCGCTTTCAGCAGAGTGTATATCGCCTTTATAAAACTTCCAGCTGGTGATATTGAAGCTGTCGCGATAACCCAAAAATTCCTGCGAAAAAGCGTTGTCTGCACCAAAAAGAACCTCCAAAACCAAAGCAATGCAAACTTTAATCCTCATTAGCTTAATCCATTACTGCGAAACCATGTTTTAATTGTTCGAACTTACCGGCAGCACTATCCATTATTCTGATAAGATAATAATATGCAACTATATAAACGTGAAGAGTAAAAGGTGCGGATTTCGATTGCAAACAGGCCAGCACAGGGGATAATATGCACAATCATAAATATCTTCACCCGTATGGCAGAACTGAATGCTTATAAGAGGAAACGGCAAATGAAAAGGTTGTCGGCGGTATTAGTGGTATTGGTAATGCTGGGGATGTGCACATCATCTTACGGTTATTTCCTTATTTATAACCTGTCGGGCAGAATTAAAGGGACGGACGGGACGGTTGATGTAAAAAAGGTGACGATTCCCTTCAAGGGTTTTCTGGTGATGAACTTTGACGATGACACCAATTCGCTCGTTGACGCGAACATGATTATTTACGGCAAAAATCAAAACAGGCATAAGGTTTATGTCCAGCTCAACGCCCACGACAGCAACGAGTTCCTCGATACCGCCGTATTGAAACAGGACGTGAGGAATTTTTACTCGCTCAACGGCGAATCACCTTTCGGTTTCGGCTCGCTTATTATGGGTAACGTTCACAGAAGAACTATCGGGAGAGATATCGTCGGGCATGCACTTAGAAAAGATATCGCTCCAGATTTGAGCGGCGTTATTACGCAGGAAGAAGGCATATTCTTTGCTTTAGACGAGGATGTTGCGGGGGTAGGAAGGATATCAGCGTCGCTTTACGGCGTTGCTACAAGAGGGGTCAACAACCCTCGTAATTATGTTGCCCCGCATACGCAGGAAGGAATTATTGATACGCTGAAAATAATGGTGGCGGAAAAACACTGCAAGGCAGTGAGCATCCCGGCACTGAAATAGTATGGCCAGGTATTTATCAATCGATAGTAAAGTAAGAGAAAATGAATGAATGTTTAATCAGGGGAAACGGAAAATGAAACTGCTGTCGGCGATATTTGCGGCATTGGTGATTTTGGGGACAAGCACCTCATCTTATGGTTATTTCCTTGTTTATAACCTGTCGGGAACCGTCAGGGGCGTGGAAGATGCGAATAAGGTAACGATTTCCTTCAGGGGCTACCTGGTAATGAACTTTGATAACGACACTAATTCGCTTGTTGACTCGAATATGATTATTTACGGCAGAGACCCCAACAGGAATAAGGTTTTCATACAGCTTAACTCAAGCGACGCAAACGAGTTCCTCGATGCGCATATATTGACGCGGGATGTGAGGAATTTCTACTCGCTCAACGGCGAACCGCCCTTCGGCTTCAGGTCGCTTATTATGGGCAACGTCCACAGAACAACTATCGGCCCCGCAAACAGAAAAAATATCGCCACGACGCTGAAGGGCTATATCAGGCAAGAAAACGGCATATTTTTTGATTTAGAGCATGACCTTGCGGCAGTGGGAAATATTTCGGCGTCTCTTTACACCACCAAGACCAAACTGTTCAATGACCCTGCCGCTGCATGGACGCAGGATACAATAATTGATGAGTTAAAAGGGATACTGGCAGAAAAGCACTACACATACACAGAAGTGAATAAACCGGCGCCAATTTAGCCGGCGGAATAACCGAATGTAACGCCGGCCTGCTCCGAATTAACGGGGTGGGCCGGTTTTTTTATGCGCAGATTTGCCGGGTTGATTATCGATTGCCGATGGCGTATCATTTGAGCAAAGATAATTATATGGAGGTGTAACGAATATGAACGGACGGAACATATTTTGGTCGGCGATTCTCATCGCGATATTAATGACGGGACCCGTTATGGCGGAAGCGAGTAAGGTTGTGCCATTGGAAATCGGGTCTGCTGCACCGGATTTCAGTTTGCCGGGCGTGGATGGTAAAACCTACGGTATAGCGGATTTTGCCAAGGCGAATATCCTCGTGGTTGTATTTATGGCCAATCACTGCCCGACGGCGCAGGCATACGAAAGCCGGATAATGCAATTGGTAACGGACTATAAGAGTAAGGGGGTGGCGGTTGTGGCGATATCGCCTAATGACCCGCTGGCAATCCGGCTGGATGAACTGGGATATACCGACATGGGCGATTCTTTCGAGGAGATGAAGATTCGCGCGGCTGAAAGGAAGTTTAATTTCCCGTATCTTTATGACGGCAAAACACAGGAGGTATCGCGTGCTTATGGGCCGATGAGCACACCTCATGTTTTTGTGTTCGACAAGGAACGCAAACTGGCATACTGCGGCGCGGTAGATAACTCCGAAGACCCGAGCAAAATCAAAAAGAGTTTCGCGCGAGACGCGATTGAGGCATTACTTGAGGGGCGAGAGGTCGCGATAAAGAAAATGAAGCCGTTCGGCTGTTCGATAAAATGGGCGGACAAACAAAACCTGGCACAAAAGGCGCTTGCGGAATGGGCAAAAGAAGCGGTTGAGGTGAATCTGATTGACGCCAACGGCGTACGCGAGATTATGAAAAATAATTCTGGTAAACTGCGGCTGGTCAATATATGGGCGACGTGGTGCGGACCCTGCGTGATTGAAATGCCGGAATTAGTCAATATAAACCGGATGTACCGCAGCAGCAGACCGTTCGAAATGGTAACAATCAGCGGGGATATGCCGAGCAAAAAAGACGCTGTTATAAAATTCCTGAAGGATAAGCAGGTTTCCTGTACTAATTACCAGTTCAACTCGGAGGACAGAACCGAATTAAGTGAGGCACTGGACAAGGGCTGGGAAGGCGGCATCCCTTACACGATTATTATTAAGCCGGGCGGAGAGATAATTTATCGACATACCGGCCCGATAGACCCCTTGGAAGTGAAAAAGGTAATAATTGGCTATCTGGGCAGATACTACTTCTAAAACTAAGGCAAAAAGCAAAAAGTAAAAGGAAAAAAGCGGAGAAGATAGAGGGGTTTGTGTTTGCCGAAGCTTTGTGTTAAATTGGCTTGACCCCGCCCACAGGTGGTGGGGCTAAACGATAATGATTGGAGTTATAAGTTGGCTGAGACGCTTTTTTACAAGATACTTGGAGCACATATTGTTGAAGGAAAACTCGCGGCAGGCGAGCAGATTGGGATACGGATAGACCAGACGCTGACACAGGACGCGACGGGAACAACGGCGTTCTTATTGTTCGAATCGATGGGGGCGGGCAGGGTCCGGACGGATTTATCGGTCAGTTATATTGACCATAATATGTCGCAGTTTGGGCCGGAGAATCATAACGACCATTTGTATTTGCAGACGATAGCGGCCAAAAGCGGGGTTTACCATTCGCGGGCAGGCAACGGGATTTGTCATCAGGTGCAGTTGGAACGGTTCGCAAAACCTGGCGCGACACTATTGGGGAGTGATTCGCATACGCCTACCGCGGGAGGAATCGGGGCGATAGCGATAGGCGCGGGCGGATTAGACGTGGCAGTTGCCATGGGCGGGGGACCATTTTATCTGACTTGCCCAAAAGTCATAGGCGTTAAATTGACTAGGCAACTGCCCGACTGGGTGGCGGCGAAAGACGTAATCCTGAAACTGTTGAGCATACTGACTACGAAGGGCAACGTCGGCTGGGGAGTTGAATATTTCGGGCCTGGGGTTGCGACGCTGACTGTGCCCCAACGGGCGACGATTACGAATATGGGCGCGGAATTAGGGGTAACGACGAGCGTTTTCCCCAGCGATGAGCAAACAAAGAAATTCCTGGCGGCACAGAAACGGGAGAATGATTACAAGCCAATGGCGGCGGATGCTGGTGCGATTTACGACCGGCTGATTGAGATTGACTTGTCTAATTTAGAGCCAATGGCGGCGTGTCCATCGTCGCCTGATAATGTGAAAACAATCACAGAAATCGCCGGAGCACCATCAAAACAAATAGCGATAGGAAGCTGCACAAATTCGAGCTACACAGATTTGATGATGGTTGCGAAGACGTTAAAGGGCAGGAAGATTGACCCGACGGTGGAGTTCGCGGTTGCGCCGGGCAGCAGGGAAGTTTTGAATATGCTGGCGGCCAACGGCGCACTGAGGGACATCATCTCGGCGGGGGCGAGGATTCTTGAGAGCGGGTGCGGGCCTTGTATAGGGCTTGGTTTTTCGCCCGCCGACGAGGCCATTAGCTTGCGGACGTTTAACCGGAATTTCGCGGGCAGGAGCGGAACGAAAGACGACAAGGTATTTCTCGTAAGCCCTGAGACGGCGGTCGCGTCGGCTTTGACGGGAAAGATTACCGACCCGCGAGAAATTGGAAAATTGTTCGGGATAAAGCATCCGAAGATTGAGCAGCCGGCGGAATTTATTATCAATGATAATATGATTGAGGCGCCTTTGAGCGAGAAAGAGGCGGCCAAGCAAGAGGTTATTCGCGGGACGACGATAGTTGTGCCCGAACAACCCAAGCAATTGCCTGCGGATTTGAAGGCGGAAGTGCTGATAAAGTGCGGCGATAAGGTTACGACGGACCATATAATGCCCGCGGGGGCATTTTTGAAGCTTCGCAGCAACGTGCCCGAATACGCGAAGGTTGTGTTCCACTGCTTCAACGAAAAAGGTAAGCCCAGTTTCGCTGAACGGGCGATGAAGGTGAAAGGCGAAGGCCGAGGTGGTATTATTGTTGCCGGTGCGAGCTACGGGCAGGGGTCGTCGAGGGAGCACGCGGCGCTATGCCCGATGTATCTCGGCGTGCGGATGGTTTTGGCCAAGAGTATCGAGCGGATTCACAAGGCGAACCTGATAAACTTCTGCGTTGTGCCGATTGAACTGGCGAACCAGGATGATTACGAAAAAATCAGCCAAGGCGATACCCTGCGGATAGACGGCTTAGTTGATGCGATAAAAGGCAAAGACGAAGTGAAGATTATCGAAGAAAAAAACAGATATGAGATTACGGGCAAACTAAACCTGTCGGGCAGGGACAGGGAGATTCTGCTTTCGGGCGGCCTGCTGAAATATACGCTTGAACGGGCGAACAAAAAAGCCGGGAAAGACAAACGATGAGGACAGCGAGATTCATATTGGCCCTGACGATTGCAGCAGGAGTATGGACGTCGCAGGCGGCAGCAAAAACGAACGGCGATAAATTATTGCCTGATGATTATGTTTTCGCGGGGGTGGACGGCAAACTGATTCAGACGGCCCCCGACAAATGGGCGTTTGAATTTGAATCAGCGGCAAACATCGGCGGGGTGGAGATAAAAGCAGGGCAAATGTTAGAGATGCTGGGTTCGGCGACGCTGGAGAAAATGGCCGCGGACGCGAAGGAACGAACCGAAGCGATGGTCCGGCTGTGGGCGAAGGTAACGAAATTCGAGGGGAAGAATTATTTGTTCGCGATATATTATCTGCCGCTTCGCAAAATTGACCAGCCGACGGGAGGGGCGGCTAAAAATGAGCCGAACAGCGCTACCCAGGCGGTGAATGCCCCGAATGACGTGGTAAATATACCCGCGGAGATAGTGGCGTTGCTTAGACAATCGGAAGTTTTGCCGACGACTGAGGCGCAGGCAACCCGGGCCGAAGAGCTGCAGCTGAAACAGGATACGATTTTCGCCAACAAAACAGGTCGAGTGGAAATTAAAAACGGTGGTTACATATTCGAGGCGGATGCGCTGGGACGCGGAGTCGAAAAGTTTACAATTAAATTATTGCCCTGCGAGAAACTCGAAGAGGCGATTGCCCAAGTGCGAAGCGAGTCAAACCCTGTGCGGTTTAACGTAGCGGGCATTTTAACGAAATATAAGGGCGAACAATACCTGCTGCTGCAAAAAGCGACAAGAATGTATAGTTACGGTAATTTCGGGAGATAGATTTGCCACAGAGGTTTTTTAGCCACAGAGAGCACAGAGGACACAGAGAATAAAAATAAAAAAGCAAAAAGTAAAAAGGCGGAAGAAAAAACAGTGAATGAGCTTGATAAAATTCTGATTAAATACGACCAGCCGGATTTCATAGAGAAGCTCTCTGAAATTCGAGATGCTACTTTCGGAGCCACCTATTTCGGCTACGATAGCGATAAAGATAAACAATTAGATACTATTCTTAAAGAAGTAATCGACCGCGACGACGAAGCGATATCCTATTTCACAGAGAAATTTGACGGCATTGAACTTACTCCTAAGCAGTTCAGGATATCGGAGGCGGAATTGATTGCCGCCCATAAGACAATCGACAAAAAACTTTCGAAATCGATTAGACAGGCGATTAAAAACGTCAGGGAGTATCAGTCAAAAATTTTCGTCGGCAAGGACAAAAATTTCAAATCGACGGGTATAAAATATACCCCGATAAGACGAGTGGGAATATGTGTTCCCGGCGCATCCGCGCCTTTGCCTTCGACGGTCATTATGACCGCCGTTCCCGCACAGGTTGCGGGTGTGAAGGAAATCGTTGTGGTATCGCCACCGAGATATAACGGGAGCATTCATCCGGTAATATTAGCCACCTGTTGGGAATTGAAAATTAAAGAAGTTTACAGGATTGGCGGCGCACAGGCCGTATTTGCGATGGCCCAAGGAACAAAGACCATAAATTATGTTGACAAGATTGTCGGGCCGGGGAATCAATGGGTTCAGAACGCAAAGAGAAAGGTCTTTGGGGCTGTCGATATCGATTCGATTGCAGGACCAAGTGAAGTTCTAATAATAGCGAACAAATCAGCCAATCCTGCCTGGGTAGCGGCAGATATGTTAAGCCAGGCGGAACATAATCCGGGTTCGGCGGCTTTATTCACGGATTCCGAGAAACTTGGCCTTGATGTCCTATCTGAACTAAAAAGGCAAGTTGCAGAGTTAGGTAGGTCGAAAGAAACCATCGATTGCCTGCTGGGGTTCGGCGCCATAGTGGTCTTAAAAAATATGGCGGATGCAATAATTCATGCGAACGGTTTTGCAGCCGAGCATTTGCAGATTCAGTGTGGAAAACAGAGCAGACAGATTGCCGGTAAGATACAAAATGCCGGCGCGATATTTATCGGTGATTATTCACCTGTAGCGGTTGGCGATTACTGGGCGGGGCCAAGCCATACGTTGCCTACGGGGACAAGCGCGAGATTTTTCAGCGCGTTGAACGCAAACGACTTCATAAAATCCACGAGCATCATCGAATACGACAAGAAGAAATTAGCGGCGAGCGCGGATGACATAATCCGATTAGCGGAGGCGGAGGGATTAGACGCACACGCGAGAAGCGTTCGGATACGCCAGGAAAATCGAAGCTAAACATCCCAGTTGAGTTTTTGTTCATTGCGATAATAATATCTTCCTGTTAGATGGCCAACGGTTAGCAATAGCCAGACCCAAGCAAAACGTAAAGGCAAGCCCGGCAGTCCAAACATTAGATTCGGAAAATACCCAAACATTCCGAACAAGACCATAGCGGGTATGTGGAAAACCACTACGACCAAAAAGTATCGAAAAAAAGTGCTGAATATAGAGCGGATGATAAGCAAAGGATTGAGACCGGTCAGCGAGTCAGATAAAATAACGCTCAACAAGCCCATGGGGAAAAAGTAAATCGCATAAAACCACAACAGACAAAATGTTATGTCATTTTGAATTATATAAACCAGTACATCTTTTGCTGATTCGCCTTCAGGCAAGGTAAACAAGGCCGCGAACATTCTATTCGGCGGGTATTTGCGTATTGAATACAAAATAGGCGGAAGCCAGAACACCAGCCAGGTAATCACTAAGCGGAATATTTGCCCTAATTCAGCGATCGTGGTTATTGTTTCAGGGGCCCGGAATCCGCCCTGGGCACTATCACCTATACATTCACAAAAGTACCAGAACAGAAACAGTGCAATGGGAATTTTTATTAATAAAAATCCTGGAATCGATACGAAAAAACCGAACGGGCCAAGTGACCATGCAACAACATTAACTAGAAAAGGCAGGACGATAATAATTCCAATGGATATAAGACTTGGCGTGCTCGCAGGATAGAACAATATATCGATAAGCCAAGGGAATTTTCGTTTTAGCGGAGGCGGGGGCTGAAGGGAGGGCAATCCTGCGCTTTCCCGCAGCGCTTCATACTGCTGGTCTTTTGGCTGGTCGGCAGCGGTACGTTCGCGAGGAGGACCCGGCTGAAGAAGCATGTCTAAATCCGGTTTAGGATCAATCGACGTATTTTCCCGCGGGGACAAAGGTGTTGAACATGGAACCAAGACGACGTTTTTGCACTGGGGACATTTACCTTTTTTGCCGGCGAGTATAGAGGGCACGCGAACCTGTCTGCCGCAAAAGGAGCAGATGAATCGGATTGCCGATTCGGACGGATTTTGGTTCGGCGAATTACCCTCCATTGCCGACCTTTCTTTCAAACGAGCCGGGTTTTACAGTTTTGTTTTTATAATTTCAGCGGCTTTAGCGAGTGCGTCGTCGAGTTTGTCGGGTTTTTTGCCGCCCGCCTGCGCCATATTCGGTCTTCCGCCGCCTCCGCCGTCGATAATGGGCGATATTTGCTTGAGGAGGTCGGCTGCGCCGATTTTACTTACGAGGTCATCGGTTACGGCAGCGAACAGTGTCGCCTTGTCGCCTTCGGCGAAGCCGAGAACGATGACCGAGGAAGGGGCTTTCTTTTTAAGCATATCAATCGCGGCGCGTGCCTGTTCGGCGGTCGCGGGCGAAAGCTTGCCGACAACTATCGAGACGTCACCGACTTTTTCGCATTTTTCGAGAAGCTGTTTCGCTTCAGTGAGCGAATCGGACGCGGCCTGACGCGAGGGGGATTTAAGCTCTTTGGCGAGTCGTTTATTTTCAGCGAGCAGATTAGCGACTTTTTCGACGATGCCCGTAGCGGGGATTTTGAGTGCTGCGGAAAGCTCGTCGACTATGTCGCTTCTTTGTTCGAGGTATCTGGCAAGGCCGCGGCCCGTGTAGGCGGTGATTCTGCGAACACCCGCGGAGATGCTTTCTTCTTTGATTATTTTGAATCCGCCTATAACGCCTGTTCGGTCAACGTGTGTGCCGCCGCAAAATTCTTTGCTGAATGCCTGGTTGAGGGCATCCTGATTTTCGGCACCAACGGCGATTACGCGGACATCGTCGCCGTATTTTTCGCCGAATAGTGCCATTGCGCCAAGCTTGTCGGCCTGGTTTCGAGGCAGAACAGCGCAGGTAACGGGCAAATCGGCGGCGATTTTATCTCTAACCATTGACTCAACCTGTTTTATCTGCTCAGGCGTCAGTGACTTTGGATAAGTGAAATCGAAACGCAGGTAATCGGGACAGACCAAACTGCCCTGCTGAGCGACCGAATTGCCGAGCGTTTGCCGCAAAGCCCATTGTAAAAGATGTGTGGCGGTGTGGTTTTTCTTTGTGGCGTCCCTGTCGGGGCCGATGATAGCGGTAACTTTATCGCCGACGGCAAACGTTCCTTCGATGAACCGGCCGCGGTGTATGACGCATTCAGCTACTTTGGTCGTGATATCGACGGCGAATTTGCCCCTGGCGGACTCTATTGTTCCGCAGTCGCCTACCTGACCTCCCATTTCGGCGTAGAAGCAGGTTTTGTCGAGGACGATGCCAGCTTCTTCGCCCGCCTCGAACTTGCCTTTTGTTTTGAAGACACCCTGGTCGATAAAACCGACGATTGTCGCCTCACAGCGGTCCATTTTGTATTTGTGCAGGTCCTCTGTTACAGGCAATTCCATATCGGGCGAGGCAACTAAAAGCTGCGTGCCTTTTTGTGCGGCCCTTGCGCGGCTTCGCTGCTGCTCCATCAACGCATTAAAACCGGCTGTATCGACTTTGAGGCCCCGCTCCTGCGCCATCAATTGAGTAAGGTCAACAGGGAAGCCGTAGGTGTCGTAAAGCTGGAAGGCGTCGTCGCCGGAGATTGTTTTGTTTTTAGCTTTATCGGCGGCGGCGGTGAAAATCTCAAGTCCCCTGTCGAGTGTTCTGCCGAAACTTACTTCTTCGGATTCGATGACAGTGGAGACGTAATCCTTGCGTGCTTTTATTTCCGGGAATGCCTCGCCGAGGCAATCATCGACGGCAGGGACAAGTTTGAAGAGGAACGGGTCGTGAAGGCCAAGCTCTCTGCCGAAACGGAAGGCGCGGCGGAGAATTCTGCGAATGACGTAGCCCCGACCCTCATTGGACGGTGTTGCGCCGTCAGTTATAGCCATTGAGAGAGCGCGGATATGGTCGGCGATGACGCGGAAGGCGTTATCGGTTTTATTGTTCAGTTGCGAGGTGAATTTTTTGCCGGTCATCTGGGCGAGCCGGTCGATTACGGGCATAAACAGGTCGGTATCGTAATTGCTGCGTTTATTTTGCAGGACGGCCGTAACTCTTTCCAATCCTGCGCCGGTATCGACATATTTGGCGTTAAGCGGCGTCAGCTTGCCGTCTTCGGCTCGATTGAATTGAATGAAGACGAGGTTCCACAATTCGATGAATCTTGCGCAGCCGGCGTTTACGGCGCACTTGTGGCCGGGAACGTTCTTTTTGTCGCAGCGGTCGGGGCCGAGGTCGATGTGGATTTCGCTGCAGGGGCCGCAGGGACCCGTTTCGCCCATTTCCCAGAAGTTGTCTTTTCTGCCGAATTTGAGGACGCGGTCTGCCGGCAGTGACGTAACCTTTGTCCAGAGGTTCGCGGCAACGCTATCTTCGGGGAGATTATCGTGGGCGTCGCCGGCAAATACGGTTGCGTACAAGTTTTTCGGGTTGATGCCCCAAACGTCAGTGAGCAATTGCCAAGCCCATTCGATTGTCTCGGCCTTGAAATAATCGTCGAATGACCAGTTGCCTAACATTTCAAAGAAGGTGTGATGATAGTTGTCGTGGCCTACTTCTTCGAGGTCGTTGTGCTTGCCGCTGACGCGGAGGCACTTCTGGCTGTTGACCGCGCGACGGCAGGATGGTGCGCTCAGACCGAGAAATATGTCCTTAAACTGGTTCATCCCGGCGTTGGCGAAAAGCAGCGTCTGGTCGCCGATGGGAACAATGGGCGAGCTGGGGACAAACTTGTGGTCTTTGCCTTTGAAAAAGTCGATGAAGCCGGCTCTTATTTGCTTTGCGGTCAATGTCATATCTGGTCTGCGAAATTAGGTTGTCGTATCGTCTTTTTTGATAACGATGCCTTTGTCCAAACTGCTCGCTATCTTTTCGAAGGCCCTGATGAACCTGAAAATCAGCACGACGATGACAATAACGACGACGTAATTGAACATCAAATTACCAATAACAATGGTCTTTCCAACCCAGGACGACTTTGGAGCGGGCCTGTCGGGCTGCACCGTTGTGTTCTGGTAAGCCTGGTTTTGATAAGCCGGGTTATAAGCTGGCGCTGTTTGAGCCGGCGCTGTTGCCGCTGCAAGTAAATTCATAGCGTTATCCTTTCTGAATTAGTTCTTAACCACAGATTCCACAGATTACACTGATTGTAATTTGTTTTTTGAAATCCGTGACACAGTGTTTATTTTTTTGCCCCGGCGGATAAATCCTCGACCAACAATCCTTTAGCGACGAGGATTTTGTGTTTTATCTGTTCGCAGAGGTCCTTGTTGTCGATAAGAAACTGGCGTGCCTTTTCCCTGCCCTGGCCCAAGCGTATTTGGCCGAAACCAAGATGTGTGCCGGATTTTTCGATTACGTTGCAGGCAATGCCGAGGTCAATCAGGTCGGCTTCGTAGCTGATGCCGTGGTCGAACATAATATCGAATTCGGCTTCGCGGAAAGGCGGGGCGATTTTGTTTTTCACGACCCTGGCGCGGGCCCTGTTGCCGACTGCGCCGGTATCTTCCTTAATAGTTGTTACTCTTCGCAGGTCAACACGAATCGAGCAGTAGAACTTGAGGGCGTTGCCGCCCGTGGTGGTTTCGGGGTTGCCGAACATCACGCCGATTTTCATGCGAATCTGATTTATGAATATCAGCGAGGTTTTGCTTTTGGCTATTATGGCAGTGAGTTTCCTCATCGCCTGGCTCATCAGTCGTGCCTGAAGCCCCATGTGACTGGCGCCCATTTCGCCTTCGATTTCGGCCTTGGGGGTCAACGCGGCGACCGAATCAACGACTACAACATCAACAGAGTTGGAGGCAATCAGCATTTCCACGATGTCGAGGGCCTGTTCGCCCGTATCGGGCTGGCTGACGAGAAGCGAGCTAACGTCAACGCCGAGACGCTTTGCCCAGGTGGTATCAAGGGCGTGCTCGGCATCGATGAACGCCGCGACGCCGCCGGCCTTCTGGGCGTTGGCGATGATGTGCAGGGCCAGCGTGGTTTTGCCTGATGATTCGGGGCCGAAAAGCTCGGTTATTCTGCCTCGCGGTATGCCCGCGCCGCCCAGGGCAATATCCAGCGACAACGCGCCGGTCGAGATGCTTTCTATCTTGGCATATTTGTGCTCATCCATCTGCATAATCGAGCCACGGCCATATTGCTTTTCGATTTGAGCGATGACCCTTTGCAGGGCGGACTCGGCGCCGGATTTCTCACCGGCTGCCTGCTGTGGTCTTAATGGTTCAACTGCGCCTTTGGTCTGCTGGGTGGTCTTTGTCTTAGTCATTTTTCTCGACTCCTATGTGGGTAGTGTGAGGGGAAACGTTCCCC
>PLLM01000099.1 GCA_003141275.1 Phycisphaerales bacterium | reverse complement strand
GTATCGCTCGACAGCCAGTACGGCGACGATGAAGGCGAGAAGGACATTCGCGAAATCGACATAATCAGGGACCGTAAAAGCGAAGACCCCCCTATCGAGGCACAAAAGCGCGACTTGAAGGAACTCCTGACGAAGGGTCTGACACGGGCCGAACGGCTGATTGTGGTTTTGTATTATTACGAAGAAATGACAATGAAGGAAATCGGCGCGACGCTGGATTTGTCGGAGTCACGGGTTTCGCAAATGCACTCTTCAATACTTCTCCGCCTGAAAGCCCAGCTTAATACCCGTAAACGTGAATTCTCGGCGTAATCCCCTGCTACAAAATACGCACGCCGTCTGCCCTGCCTGCCCCGGCAATCCGTAGGCCGGGGAACATAATCGAAGGGACGCAGAACTCAGCGCGGTCCAGAACCGTATTTCCCAAAGCCGTCGGCCAATGTATAATTACCGGCGTTAGGAGACAGCAAATGAAATTTACGAAAATGCAGGGAATCGGCAATGACTATGTGTTCGTGGATTGTTTCCACGAGCGAGTGGCAAATCCCGCGAAGGTCGCGCGGGCGATAAGCGACAGGCATTTTGGCATCGGGTCTGATGGCCTGATTCTAATATGCCCATCGAGGAAAGCAGATGCGCGGATGCGGATATTCAACGCGGACGGTTCCGAAGCGGAGATGTGCGGNNAACGGGATTCGATGCGTGGCGAAATACGTTTATGAACACAGATTGGCAAAAGCAGGTTCGGCTGTTTTTTTAATGGGCAATGGGACGAAATACCCGGCGTCGCTCAAAATCGAAACCGGCGCCGGCATTATCACTGTCGGCCTGGTCCTGCGCGACAAAATCGCGCAGAAGGTCTGTGTCAATATGGGCGAGCCGAGATTCAGGCCCAAAGAGATACCTGTGAAATTAGCCGGCGAAAGAGTAATTGAGCATCCAATCGGAGTAGCGGGAGAAAGGTTGCTTATGACGTGCATATCGATGGGCAACCCTCACGCGGTATTTTTCTGCGATGACGTCACGGCGGTGCAGCTCGAGCGAATCGGGCCAGCGATTGAAAATCACGAGTTGTTTCCAAAACGCACGAACGTGCATTTCGTGCAGGTCAGGAATCGAAATGAGTTTACGATGCGAACGTGGGAGCGAGGCAGCGGGATAACGCTTGCCTGCGGAACGGGGGCGTGCGCGTGCGCTGTCGCGGCGGCAATTACAGGCCGATGTAACCGGGTATCCACGGCGCATCTGCCCGGCGGCCAACTGCAATTGAACTGGGCGACGGAGGACAACTGCGTGTATATGACAGGCCCGGCGGTCGAGGTTTTTGAAGGCGTTTGGCCATAATTTTAGCGTGTAAAACCCGCCTTTTACCCCCAAAAAGCCGACATGTTGCTTTTTGTCAACATCAATGCTTGACAAAATCAACACAATCATTATTATTGATGTTGTAAATCATCTCAAACTTCAAAACAATTCACGGGCAGGGAATGCCCCAAAATGGAGCCGGGCAAAGCGATGGCTGAAAAGGCAATTCTCGTGGTCGATGACGACAAGATAATTCGCGACTGCCTCACGGAGTTTTTGAAGGCCGAGGGTTTCAAAACGGGCGTCGCCGCGACGGTCAAAGACGCTGCTGCCGAACTGGAAAAGCAGGACTACGCATTAGTCATTACCGAAATCAACCTGCCCGACGGCGACGGCTTTCAGTTATTGGATATAGTACGGCATAATTACCCTCAAACAGTTGTCGTCGTGATCACCGGCTATGGCACCATCGAAAGCGCGGTGAGGGCGATAAAGACCGGGGCCTACGATTATTTAACCAAGCCGATTAACGACGACGAACTGCGCCTGGCGGTCACCCGCGCGATAAAACAACAGTCGCTTATCAGTGAAAACGTCAGCTTACGTTCCCAACTCGAACAGCGATACTCCCTGGATAACATTCTCAGTCACGATTACAAAATGGCGAGGATATTCGAGCTTGTGGAAGCAGTCGCCGACAGTAAAGCTACAATTATGATGACGGGGCCATCGGGGACGGGCAAGACGATGCTGGCCCGCGCGATTCACCACCGCTCAGGGAGGCGCAAGGAGGCGTTTGTGGAGGTGAGCTGCGGCGCCCTGCCTGAAACGCTTCTGGAAAGCGAACTCTTCGGCCATATCAAAGGCAGTTTTACCGGCGCGGTAGCGAACAAGAAGGGGAAATTCTTAGCGGCGGACGGCGGAACTATTTTTCTGGATGAAATCGGGAACGCCTCGCCCGCGCTGCAGGTCAAATTACTGCGAGTGCTTGAAAACAGGCAGTTTGAGCCAGTGGGCAGTAACAAGACAATTACAGTCGATGCCCGGATTATACTGGCAACAAACAGAAACCTGATTGAGGAGGTAAAGCAGGGCAGGTTCCGGGAAGATTTGTATTACCGGATAAACGTGGTGACGATAAATCTGCCGGCATTATCGGAAAGGGTCGGGGACATACCTTTACTGGCGAAGCATTTTTTGAAGAGATACAGCGACCAGCACAACAAAAAGAAGCTGGGAATAACCGAAGAGGCACTGGGGCATCTTGAGAGGTATCCGTGGCCGGGTAACGTCCGGGAGCTTGAGAACGTGATTGAGCGGGCGGTGCTGCTCGGCAAGAACAGCTTTATAACGCCCGATGATTTGCCGGCGTCGGTAAAGCAGGAGCAGGTCAGCCGGGGCGGGGAGTACAAGGCGGTGAATTTGAAAGAGGCGGTTGCCGAACCGGAAAAGAATATCATCCGCCAGGCGCTTGAGGCGCACAAGTGGAACCGCCAAGAGACGTCGCAGGCACTTGGCATAAACCGCACGACGCTGTTTAAGAAAATGAAACGCTACGGCCTCTACGCAGAAGCCGAACGATTAGGGCTGCTGTAAATTGGTTTTGGCCCCACTGTCCCCATTATTCCCCCGTCCCCATTATTCCCTCGGTGATGATGACGGGGTTAAATATTTTGAGGAAAACGTATTAAGCGTTTTTGCGCCGGGTTTTGCGGACGATGGATTCGTAATCCTTTATTTCGTCGAGGGTTTCAAAGCCGACGACGACAGCGTTAACACAGCCGAGGTTAAAGACGAAGTCGGCGGTTTGCTCGCGAAGCTTGCGGTCGTTGCGGTAGTGCCCCTCGCCGATTTGCTTCATACCGACGACGCCTTTGCCGGCATCGTGGATTTTACGGATGATGGGGACAACTTCTTCGGGCGTGCCATCCATATCAACGCCAGTGGCGTTGATTCTTGTGTGGACGGATTCAACCCAGGGTTCTTCGGCAGCAACTTTGAGGGCATCCATCGAGTGACAGGAGACGCCGAGTGCGCGGACTTTGCCTTTTGCCTTGGCTTCGCTCATCCCGTCCATATAGGGTTTGAGGGTTTTGTTCCAGTCGGGAGCCATCATACAGTGGAGCAAGAGAAGGTCGATGTAGTCGGTGTTCAATTCTTTGAGGAAGCGGTCGATTGTAACAAGCGGCTTTTCTTTTTCTTCGGCTGGCGGGTCCCAAATCATCAGCTTGGAGACAATGGTGAATTTGTCGCGGGGGACGCCTTTGAGTGCGGGGATGATATATGGATGCGAGCCATACATATCGGCACAATCGAAGAGCCGGCAGCCGCGGTCATACGCTTCTTTCAATAAACCCTCGAATTTTTCCTTGCCAAGGCGAACCTGATTCGATGAGTGGCGGCCGCCGCTCATACCTGTGCCAAAGCCGACGCGTGTGACTTTGATGCCGGTATTGCCGAGGGGAACGATTTCCCACGGGTCGAATGTTTTGCTCTTCGCCGATGTTACAGTTTTTGATGCGCATCCTGTCAATGCCGAGCCGAGAAGCAGTCCTGATGCGCCGGCGAGTGAGCCAGCAAGAAATTCACGACGTCCAATGCGTTTCATTTTTCACACTCCTGAAATTATGACTTGCGGATTTTGGTTTTTTTATGACACCCCTAACGGATTTGGCCGAGCATGTTTCGCCATCGGTTGATATGCCCATCTTCGTCGGCCTGGTCCTTTTCAATCATCTTTCTTGTTTGTTCGTCCCAATCGACGGTTTTGAGGAGTTCAGCATAATGTTTTACGGCCTTGGTTTCAACCCATATACCAGTTTTTAATATGAATTTTGGTCCGAGGAGACGTGAGACGAAGCCAAAGACGAAACCGACCATCCAGAAGGCGGGCCTGAGAATGCCCGGCCTTAAGCCGTATTCGTAAAGTTTGACCTGGAAATCCTGAAGGTGGGTCATCTCGTTGCACATCGCGGCGATAAGCTGGCGGTTCAATTCGGAGGGTTTTTTAGTGAGCTGGAATTTGTAGATATTGGCGGCCATCGTTTCGAGGGTGTGAAAGGCCTGAAGGGCTTTTTTGAGGGATTTTAATTTGTCGGGGCCAACGGGCTTGCTCCTAAGGCGAACATCCCCGGCCTGCATTTGCGGGCGGATTATGGATACATCATATTTTGGCTTGTTTTCGCCGGTCATTTACCGCATCCTTATCGCGTAAGTGATATTGATTATCCCAATAAGCGGTCGATTTGTCAAATGCAGGCGCAGAAACGGACCCCATAAAACCCCACCAAACGGAAAACCAACCGTATCTTTCTTGATTTTAGCTCACTATTTTGATATATTAATTTATGCCGTTGGGGTTGGGTTTCAGGAGAAGGGTGGACACGAGAGGGTGCGTAGTGCTCACCCTTAAAGCAACAAAAAAGGTTCTTGGCTGGAAGTGAAAGAGAGATAAAAACGAAAAAGCTTATCATTACGCTGGTTTTGGTTTTTAGTATCGTGGCGCAGGGTTCTTATAATTCAACGCCAGTGGAAGTAATGTCCGGTGGTTATGGCGGTAGGGGCGGAGCGGATCCGACAGGACCTACTGGAACTGTTTTTGACGCTGCTTACCCGTGCACAGTGGCAGGAATGATTAAGACAGTTCGTCTTAGTATGTGGAGTAATACTGGCTCAACTCCGGCAAGCAGTGTAAAATTCAAGGTTATGAGAGGTTCTTCTTCACCTTATACGGTCGTTTCTGATGCAAATATAACCCAGCAAGTAAACGCTATAAAACAAGCTGGCTACTTTACTGTTACGATAGATATGACTTCCTATAATCTCAGTATTGCAGTTGGCGATTATGTTGGAATGTATCTGCCTGACGGTTTATATCTGGCAAGTAAAACGGGTACAACAGACGGAAAGTATGGGCGAAACGGTGGCCATTTGGGAAATATAGACGAAATGCCACCGTCAACGACAGGGACATTCGATATATATACTACAACCTATCTTATGATTGACTACACGGTAGTTCCCATAAATGCGAACCAATACACTATTACCAACACAAATAGAGGGAATGGTTTCACTGCAAACGGAACCATTATATCCTTGCCCTACTTTGCTGACCAAAACCAGTATATTGTATTGAAAAACGTTCATGGTATTGGGGCAAACGAAAACCTAAGTATCAATTTGTATTATTCCGACGCAAGTGCCCAAAATGTAAATGTCGATTCCATCGTATTGAATTTGTCAACCAATACAATTAGTGATACAGCTAATGGTAATTCTGCTGCACTTGGTTCTGCCAACGGACATAACTGGGATGTATTTATCTGGACAAGCCAAGCACCTAAAAAGATTCACGTTGTGTTCTGCGATATTTATGACGCCGCATATTCTTACAACAAGTCGATTTCGGCTGGTGTTCCTGCGTCAATAGCCGATTGTAATATAAGACGACTAACCTTAACGCAGACGGCGGGAACAACTGCCCACGTCGATTCTGTTTCGGTTTGCCGCAAACCCATTGTTGTAGTCAGTGATTCGTTTGGTGCGAGTGGAAGTGGTTCGGTATACGAACTTATTTACGTTGGTCCATATCTTGGTACAGCTTTCACGCAGCCAAGATATGTTATCCCCTGTGGCATATCCGGCGGCGGATTGCTTTGGTCCAGTATCCCAAATCGGTGGAATGGGACAGGACAAGGTTGTACTTTTCGAGATGCTGTTATTGTCTTTCTCAATGGGCCCGGGTTAAACGATTTTGCGTCAGTTACAATGTCAGGGAGCGACTTTGTAAGTTATAGAACTATGATGTTTAGTGTATTGACGAAAATGGTCGGAGAAGCAATAGACCGAAGAGACATTTATGGCGGGACTAACGATGTCATTATGAGTGAAATGATAAACTACTACGACAACGGCACTTATAGCACTCCAGCCAAAACCGAAATGATTAAAAAATACAATGAGATGATCAGCTTTTTGGCTTATTCCAACAATATACCATTGGCTCGGACGTTTTACGGTTTCGACCCAAATACTATGTTGCAGGGTTCAGGCCCACACCCTAATGAAGTTGGAAGTCCCTGGATAGCAAGTGAAATTGCCATGGCTTACGAACACAATACGGTACCAGGCACCAGCCCATGTCAATATTCGCTTGCAGGCGACTTGAATGGCGACTGTAAAGTCGATCTTTACGACTTTGCGCAGATGGCTTCAAACTGGCTGATAAATTGCGACACCGACCCGAACAATCCGGAATGTTACGCTAAGTAAATAAAAATCACGATTTTCCCAGCAAGCAATTCGATATTTACCGCCTCGTTGAACCTGCCTATAAAAACCTTGCGAAAACGGGCTTGTTTGGTTATCGTCTGAGGTTTGTTTTTGCAGTAAAAATTTAAGAGTTAATCATTATTTTCAGGAAAATTGTGATGGGTGAAGGCGTAAGAGTGAAAGGCGTGAGCGAGCTCGATGAGCTTTGCATTGATACGATAAGGTTTCTGGCTGCGGACGCGGTGCAGAAGGCCAAGTCGGGGCACCCCGGTATGCCGATGGGTTTGGCGCCGGCGGCATACACTTTATGGATGCGGCATCTGAAATTCAATCCGGCGAATCCGAAGTGGCTAAACCGAGACCGGTTCATTCTTTCGGGCGGGCACGGTTGTATGCTGCTTTATTCGCTGCTGTATCTGACGGGCTATTGATTTGACGATCGATGACCTGAAAAATTTCAGGCAATGGGGAAGCAAGACGCCGGGACATCCGGAATACAAACCCGATTTGGGTATCGAAGCGACGACGGGGCCGCTGGGCCAGGGGATATCGAACGCGGTCGGTATGGCAATTGCGCAGAAATACACGGCTAATTATTTCAACCGCGAGGGATTTCCCGTTGTCGATTACAAGATTTACGTTACCTGTGGCGACGGCGACCTCGAAGAAGGCATATCAAGCGAAACAAGCTCATTGGCGGGGCACCTTGCGCTGGATAATCTTATTGTCATTTACGACGACAATCACATTTCAATCGATGGCGTTACGGGATTGTCGTTCACCGAGGACACAGCGAAACGATATAAGGCATACGGGTGGAACGTGATTGATGTGCCGGGCGACGGGAACGATATGGTTACGTTCGATAAGGCGCTGAAAAAAGCGAAACGCGCGAAAGACAAGCCCACATTGATAAAATTGCGCACGCACATCGCATTCGGCGCTCCGACAAAACACGATACATCAGAGGCGCACGGCTCGCCGCTCGGTGAAGATGAGATTAAAGCGACAAAGCGGCAATTCGGATGGGACCCGGAAAAAACGTTTAATGTCCCTGAACAGGTTCTGCCGTATACCCGCAAAGCGATAGACAAGGGTAAACGCGCGGAGGCGTCGTGGAACCGGTTGTTCAAAAAATATGAAGCGGCATATCCTGAACTTGCAAAACAATTTCAGGACGCCCTCGAGAGCAAAAACACGGTCGATATCGATTCGCTGCTCCCGAAATTTGACATCGTAAAGGACGGCAAGCCAAATGCGATTGCGACCCGTTCTGCGTCGGGCAAAACGCTGGATGCGCTTATGCCGCAAATGCCGTTTATTCTGGGCGGCAGCGCGGACCTGACGCCATCGAATAATACGCGATGGAAAGACGTGAAGGATTTTCAGCCGGCTTCCAGAGACGGCAGATATATCCGCTTCGGCGTTCGCGAGCATGGTATGGGCGCGATACTCAACGGCGTCTCGGTAAGCGGGCTGACGCGGGCGTTTGGCGGGACGTTTTTGGTATTCAGCGATTATATGCGAGGCGCGGTGCGGGTGGCGGCGATATCGCATTACCCGACGATTTTCGTCTGGACACACGACAGTATCGGCGTGGGCGAAGATGGGCCGACGCATCAGCCGGTGGAGCATTTCGCTGCATTGCGCGCGATACCGAATCTGCTGACTATCAGGCCCGCGGACGCATACGAGACAGCGGCAGCGTGGAAATTCATCTTGCAATACCGCGGCGGGCCGGTGGCGTTGCTTCTTACTCGTCAGAATCTGCCCGTTATCGACCAGACCAAATATGCGCCGGCGGCCAATCTCGCTAAGGGCGCTTACGTTTTAATTGATGCAGACCCGTCTCGCCCGACAAGCGGGCGAGCCGAGGCAGGCAAGCCGGAAGTTTTACTTTTGGCGACCGGCTCGGAGGTTTCTCTTGCAGTCGAAGCATATAACAAACTTTCAGCAGAAGGAATTAAAGCGAGAGTGGTCAGTATGCCCTGCTGGGAATTGTTTGAGAAGCAAAGCAAAGAATATCGCGATTCAGTAATATTGCCCGATGTTAAGGCAAGGGTTGCGGTTGAAGCGGGTATTGAGCTTGGCTGGCACAAGTGGATTGGGGACAAGGGAATCTTTATCGGAATGTCCTCATTCGGCGCATCAGCCCCCTTCAAGACCTGCTACGAGAAATTCGGGATAACAACCGATGCAGTCATCGCAGCGGCAAAAAAGCTGCTGGGTAAATAGTCGCAAATACAGCTATTGAAGGCACTTATAAAGGCGGGCCGTGTTAAAACGGCCCGCTTTTTTTGTTGGTGGGGGAAGGCACAAGATATGTTAATACTATTATAAGGAATTTTTTAGTTGCCCCTAC
>PLLM01000054.1 GCA_003141275.1 Phycisphaerales bacterium | reverse complement strand
GCAAGTCGGCAAGGCATTTTTGCGCCTTGCTTGCGGATATATCAGACCAGACGATAAACTTGCAGCCGTCGATTATCTTTTTTGCCCTCGATGTAACCTGTGCCACTTGTTTGTCGGTGATACCACGGGCCTGTAAAGCCGCCTCAAAGTCGATTAGGTGTGCGGATAATGGCTTACCGCCGCCAGCGCGTTCGGGGTCAAGTAATCCTATTGCCGCAAACCTTGTTCGCAGCTTGCCCGGTATCCGCTCCAGCCAACGGCTTAACGCCGGGTCTATTGAATCGCCAGACGCCCGGCAATCAATAAGGGTCTTAATCTGCTTGCCAAGTGATTCCGTTGCCCCTTGTCGATATAGCCGGGAAAACGACGAACAGCCCCAATATGGTCGCGCAGTTCGACGTAGTAGTTTTTGACCTCGTGGGATTGTCCGTCTTTGTCTTTGTATGATGTTCTGAAAACTCTCATACCTTTTCTCCCTTTTTATTCTCAAACATCTTACGACATTCACTGCAAAGCATTTGGCCTGATTCGATTTTGGAAATCCAAACAGCATAGAACTCTTTATTGCAACCATCGCATTTTTGAGTAGAGAATTTATTTTCTTGCGGAGAAGGATTTGACGAGGGAGCAGGAAGCGGTGATACCTTATCCGCTATTCGTTTGAGACAATCGGCCATTTCGTTTATACGAAAAACCCAGCGAACAAAAAGAATACACAAAACAAAAATGATAACACCGACTAATAATGCCAGCAAAAATATAACTGGCTCCCACTGTTCCGGAGAAGTTCCCATTTTTATCCTCTTTTCGCTTTTTTCTTTGGTTCTTTCGGCATAAGTTTAAACCCGAAGTATTTGAGCAGAATATCAGCCGTTTCAATTGTGCAGGTCTTGCCCTGCATAATCCGACAAAGAGCGGCCTCCTCAATACCCGTGTCTTGGCTGATTCGGTATCTGCTTTTCCCGCACGTTCGTATCTGCTTTCGTATCAGTTCGATTAACATACTGTGCAATTTACACTCCTACTTGCAATCTGTCAAGCACTAAATAAAAATATTTTCGCCTTATTTTTGAAAACTCTATCGCCGCGTTGCCCTTGCCCGCTTTGAAGGGCGGGCTTCGGCGGCTGGCCTTGTCAGTAAGACACGGTTTTTCGACTTCGCTGCTTTCATTACCATTTTCTCCAAGCCAACTGCACGACCACACAAAGATTCAAACTGCGCTGCGCTCTGGTAACCATAGAGATATGTCGTTATTGCGCATAGCGGGTAATTTAGGCAATTTGTGAGCATAAATACCGTCCATTATTAAAGTTATATTGATTTTTGACCTTTTCCCCGTGCGCATTATTGTGCATAGCTAAAATACTGCCGTGCGCATTATTGCGCATAACTTTAGGTTTGCCGTGCGCGAAAATGACAGTTGACTTTTTCTTTTGCCATAATCTGTTACCCTTACGAAAACCACACTTAAACCGTCTTTCGGGTCTTTGTACCTCTTTGAAGGCAGGCGTTCCGTAATCCTTCCATCGTTCATCTATCCCATAAAGTGTTTTAAGTTTATGAACGCCGCCGCCCACCTGTTCAATATAGAGAAAACCTTTACGGATAAGCTCATCAATAGCGCGAGAGAATCGGCTTGCCGTGATACCGTATTTGTCCCGCGCCTCGATATAACAAAATTCGATTTCGCCGTTGTTAAGAATCCGCTCAATAAGTGTTTTGCTGCGCTTGTTAAATCTTTTATCCTTCTTCTCGATTTGACACTTACAGCGGAAAAGACAATAAACCTTAACGGCTGTTCCTGATAGTGAAAGCCAAACGGGGAATTTTATCATCATTTTATCAAGCACAATCACGCTGGATTCGCTCATCTTGCCCCCTTCATTGCCTGCCATTGTTCGCGGCTCGGACAGCCGACGGATACCCAAGCCCGTAACTCGACCAAAGAAAAAAGTGGTTTAGCGTGAGTGCCGTCGCCAAGTCGAATTTCGACCGGGCCGATTTTGCCAGCCGACAGCCAAGCGTAAAAAGTGGCGCGGGAAATTCCCAAAAGAGACGCCGCGGCTGAAATTTCAATCAAAAGCGGTTCTATGGTTTGAAGGTCAGCGGTCATCGGCTGTCCCCCTGCGCCTGCCCTGCTCGATAAGCCGGTCTATTGCGGACTTTTCAAAGCGGATTTCACCGTCCGGCAAGACTATATGAGGGATTTGCCCTAACTTGGCAAGCCGAAGCAATCGCCGCTCCTGCCAGCGTAGCAGTAAGCTAACCTCACTTGGTTTTAATAATTCATAATCCATAACTGCATCTTCGGCAATGCAGTTATCCACTAATAGGGGGCAGTTAGGGAGTCAGGGTGAGTTAGCGTGAGTTAGGGGGACTTAGATGGAGTTAAACTTCGACGTTCTCCATTTTAGAACGGTCTTTTGGACTTAGCGTATCCAAACGTAATTGCCAAGTTTGACGATTGCCTGCCGGTTTTATGCCAACACTTTTAGCATAGGCGTTAAATTTATGTTCGTTCTCTATGCCAAGAGTGCTTCTCATTAAGCTTTTAGACATCGGCTTTGACCATACGCCCCCATCTTTTTTCGGCTCACCGGCAAGGTCAGGCCGTCGTTCTTTCATACGCCGCAACGCCCTAACACCATTCAAGATGTTGAGTATCACATACCAAGTTAAGTTATTCAATTCATCTCGCGTTGAGTGATAATACTCTATTAAAAACGCTCTAACCTCATACATACTAACAGACCCAACGGTCTGCTCTATAAGGTGAATTTCCTGTCCCGTCAATGGGTCTCTTTTGTAAGCCCACTTTTCGTTAAGCTGATTAAATCTCTCTTGCTCTTTTTGGGTTAGACGCTTTGTTGAAATAATTAGACCCTGATATTCGTCCCATTCCCGTCGATTGACCGCTATGCCGTTGCGTGCATCCTTCTGTCCCTGTCGAAATGGATAGAGGGGGGTAATAATGACGGGAATATCCTGCTTTTTGATTAAATCGGGATTATCTTCAGTTTGCTTTTTACTCATTTTTCACCTATCTTATCTTTTTCGGGTCGGTTTGAGCAGCGGCAGGTTAGACAGGTGATTAAAAACCTTACTGCTGCTCAGACCGCTTGACCGGTAGCTGGCCGGTCGTCCCGATTCATATTTCCCCTATTGTGCCATACCCGCGAATAAAATCAATACCCCTTGTTGTATCCCAAGCAAAAGAGTATGATTACATTCGCCTTTGCAGGAGAATCAACATCGTTCAGGATTAAAGGTAATACTTTTGTTGGTGAGGGAAAAATTATGAAACGGTATCTATGGGTTTTTCTATTCTTGGCCTCAACGTGCTATGCCGAAGTCAATCAATCTGGGCCATATATAGTTAGGTCTCTCCAAAAACAGGTTGAAAATCTTACAACAGAAAACCAACAACTCAAACAACAGTTGGCGGATAAGGACAAAGAAATCGAACGGCTCAAATCGCTCTGCCGCAAAAACAACATAAATGTATCGGTCGGTTCGGCGTATACCGATTCACACGAAGAACCAAACACAGAACATCTAAATTCCCAAACCACCGGCCCTATCATCTATCGAGGGCAGGAGCGAACAAAAGAGTGGTTTGAGAAAATGTATGAGCGGTTCTCCGACAAAATCGCTTTGGCTGGTGACAAGTTTGTTGACCTTAGAACGTTTAAGCCAAATGAGGTCAGTGCGAACTTTGTAGAAGTAGGCACTATACTTTATACAGACGGTCAAAATATGGTCATTTCGGTGATTGGAAATGGGGAAGCGATGATTGAATACTTGTGGTCATATTCTTCGCCTGGCGTTCTCTATCACCTGTGCGGGTATGACCGTCCTTTAATTGATGGACAGAGGTTGAATATAAAAAACAAGCTCATTTGTGTCGGGACATACAAATACACTACGGTTCTGAAAGCTCAAAAAACTGTTCAAAGCTTCAAGATATGGCAACCAAAACCGCTTACAAGAGCGCAGTTTGCAGAGGCAATCAGTAGCGGCTTTGAGTTGGTCAACTACGTTGAGCGTGGAGGAAAGACAATTGAAACGCCGATTCGTTAGTTTACGTGATTTCATCCCGCCTAAACACGTTATATCTCCGGCTCACGTAGTAAATTCTCCGGCACTGGCAGGGCGAGCTTTATCAGTTTCGGAGTTTCGTCTGTGCTCTCAGGACGTTCCGTCGGTCCGTCCGTCCCAGCCGTGCTTGTCTCGATAACGCTTAGCTGTTAAATAATTAACCCCGCACTTTGCCGATACATAGTTGGCACTTTGCCGTTCACAGTAAGCCAAAAACATCGCTTCTATCTCTTGTGTTGACAACGGGTTATTCATTTTTCAGTGTTTCCTTTGCCTTTTCGGTATTATCGGCAAAGTGCGGGTTTTGATATAATGCGGAGTCGAGCGGCCTGAGAATATCCGCGATTGATTTATACATACTGCAAAGCAGACGCTCCATTTTTTTCAAACGTCTGCTAAGCTGTTCCATTTACAACCTTACTTTCCGGCTGTCTCGACCAGTGTTTTGATAGTTGTTTTGATATACTCCGGCAGGTCTGGCCAGCGTTCAACAACTTGGGCCAAATCGGGGTCTTTTTGGGATAAAAACGCCAAGAAACGCGCCAAGTCGTTTTGGCTGTTTGCTGTAAGTGCCTGTTGTGGCAAGGGTTTAGGGTTTTCGGGCTTCGGTTTAGACAACCGCCTTTTCGTTTTTGGCCGGCTGAGGTATTTCGAATCCTTCGAGTTTGAGGTGCTCCTCGTCCTGCACGTCGATTCTGACGACGTTCTTGCCCTTGAATTCGCCTCGCAGCACCGCTTCTGCCAGCGGGTCTTCTATGTAGTGCTCGATGGCTCTTCGCAGCGGCCGCGCGCCGAATTCGGGGTTGTAGCCCTTCTCGATGACGAATTCCTTGGCCCCCTCGGTCAGTTCGAGCTTGAGACCGTGCTCGGTCAGCCGTTTGAATACCTTGGCAAGTTCGTAATCGACTATTGTTCGCAGGTTTTCCCTTGAGAGCGGTTTGAAAACAATTATGTCGTCGACGCGGTTGAGGAACTCAGGCCTGAAGTGACGCTCGACCTCTTTGTGGAGCATATCCCTCATCTTCTCATAGTTTGCCTCGGGGGTCTTTTTGCCGAAGCCAAACCCGCTGTTGTTCTTAATCAACTCGGCGCCGATGTTGCTTGTCATAATGACGACAACGTTCTTGAAGTCGATGATTCTGCCGAAGCTGTCGGTCAGCCGGCCCTCATCCATTATCTGCAGCAGGATGTTGTAAACGTCAGGGTGCGCTTTTTCGATTTCATCGAGCAGCAGCACTGAATACGGTCTGCGTCTGATTCTCTCGGTGAGTTGTCCCCCTTCTTCGTAGCCGACGTATCCCGGAGGAGCGCCCACGAGCCGGCTGACGTTGTGCTTTTCCATAAACTCGCTCATATCCAGCCGGACAAGGGAGTTTCTGTCGCTGAACATAAATTCCGCCAGCGCCTGCGCCAGCAGCGTTTTGCCCACGCCGCTGGGGCCTAAGAAGATAAAGCAGCCCATCGGGCGGTTGGGGTCTTTCATTCCGCTTCTGCTGCGACGAACTGCCCTGGCGATTGCGGCCACCGCGTCATCCTGCGAAACGACCTGCTTGTGTATCTCCGCCTCAAACTCGAGAAGTCGCTGCGTCTCTTTTTTCTCCAGCCGCGTCAAAGGCACGCCCGTCATATTGCTTACGACCTCGGCGATTATCTCCGGGTCAACTACGCCTGTTGTCTCCTTGTTTTCCTCGTACCAGTTCTTCTGCATTTGTGTCTTTTCGTTGAGCATTTGCTGGGCTTCGTCTCTCAGCGACGCCGCGCGTTCATAGTCGGCGTTGCGGACCGCCTCGTCTTTTTCACGCTGGAGATTCTCGATTTTCTTCTCAAGCTCCGCCAGATTTGGCGGGGGGGCCATATTTTTCAGCCGGACTCTCGCGCCTGCCTCATCGACAACGTCAATCGCCTTGTCGGGCAGGCATCTGCCGGTGATATACCGCGTCGATAGCTCTACCGCCTGGAACAGCGCCTCATCGGTGAACTTGACCCTGTGATGCGCCTCGTAGCGGTCCTGAAGTCCCCTGAGTATATCGACCGTCTCTTCTTTTGAGGGCGGCTCGACGATAATGGTCTGGAATCTTCGCTCAAGTGCGCCGTCCTTCTCGATGTGCTTTCTGAATTCATCGAGGGTGGTTGCGCCTATGCACTGCACCTCGCCGCGGGCTAAAGCGGGCTTAAGAACGTTCGATGCGTCTATTGCGCCTTCCGCGCCGCCCGCGCCGACCAGCGTATGTAACTCATCGATAAATAATATTACGCTTTTGGCCCTTCGGACCTCGTTGATTACTGCCTTTATTCGTTCCTCGAATTGTCCACGGTATTTTGTTCCCGCGACCATCATCGCAAGGTCGAGCACGACGATGCGTTTGTCTTTCAAAATCTCCGGCACCTGCTTGTTGATTATCTGCTGGGCCAGTCCTTCGACGATTGCGGTTTTGCCCACGCCCGCCTCGCCCAGCAGCACAGGGTTGTTCTTTGTGCGTCTGCACAGTATCTGAATCAGGCGCTCTATCTCGCGTTTTCTGCCGATGACCGGGTCAAGTTCGCCGTCGATGGCTAATTGCGTCAGGTCCCTGCCGAAACTATCGAGTGCCGGCGTCTTGCTCTTGGGTTTTCCCCCCATTGTCGCGGGGCCGCCCATTTTCATATCAAGCCCCGTCGGCTCATTCGTATCGACCCCGGCGCCAAGCAGATTCAGCACTTCCTGGCGAACGTCCTCCAGCCGAAGACCAAGATTCATCATTACCTGTGCCGCGATGCCTTCGGTCTCGCGCAACAGGCCCAACAACAGGTGTTCCGTCCCGACATAATTATGATTCAGCGACCGTGCTTCTTCGATTGCGAATTCGATTACCTTTTTGGCGCGTGGCGTATGAGGGAGTTTGCCCATCGTGACCATATCAGGGCCGCTCTTGACGAGCTTCTCAACTTCCAGGCGCAGCTTCTTTATATCTACGTCGAGATTTTTAAGAACGGTTGCGCCGACGCCGCTTCCTTCCTTGACCAAACCCAGAAGGATGTGCTCGGTCCCGATGTATTCGTGGTTGAAACGCTGCGCTTCCTGGTTGGCCAGCGCCATCACCTTGCGTGCCCTGTCTGTAAATCGCTCGAACATTTTTTACCTCAGATAGCAGTATTCAAAGTTTGTTAAACGCCTTAACCCTTGTGTTCTCCGCAGGTGCTATTCTACCCTGTTGGCTCGTCCTGTCAACGATTGCCGCCCGTTACACAGGACTTTCCTTCTATATTCTATTGCCGAATCGGTTTCGATGTTCATTTGCCGGACTATTTGCTCGGCATCCTGTTTTTGTATCGGCCAAAACCAGTAGCGACTTGTTCACAAAAGAACACAAAACCCCTTCTTTTTGCGCAAGAAAGGCATATAAAAGAGGTGCCCGAGGTCCTAAAAATTCACTCGTCCGCTATTTTCTTGCGGGACATACGTTTTGTGTGTATAAATACTGCGAAGTTGAATTTGTCCATGTAAAAAATAAAACAATTATTAGGGAGGCAATACAATGTTCAGACGTGCGATTTCAACAACACTCGCCGCAATCATATTAGCTCTGTGTGTTCCCTCGTTTGTGCAGGGGGCGGACAAGGGTGACGCGGTGCTCAGTATAATTCCCGCGGACTCCATTTTCTGTGTCCGGATTAACAATCTCAATCAGGCCACCGGCAATCTTGACCAGTATATTATAGGCGTCTCGCCGATGCCTGTGTCAACAGCAGGTCTGATTAAAGGCCAGCTCGGCATGATGTTTGGTAACTTCGAACTTAAGGGTTTTGATGTCAATGGTTCCTTCGCGGCGTTCGCAACAGCCGAATCAGGCCAGACGGAGCCGGATATATATATTCTGCTTCCCGTTACCGATTACTCCCAGCTTACCGACCCCAATTTCCGCGTAAGCCCGCCCGATACCAATGGCATATCAGCCGTTGGAATGGGGCCATCGGGGCAATTCTTCATCAGCAAGGTCCGTTCGTTTGCGATGATGTCGAAGGATTATCGAAAACTCAGTTCTATGGCTGGTTTAATGTCAGGCGCAAAATTCACAAACCTGGCTTCGTCTCTCGATACCGCGCAGGCCAAACAGTCATCAAATGAGCCGATATGGGCCTATGCGAATATGGTAAAAATCTCGTCGGTTTACAAAACACAAATCTCCGACGGCTTAGAGGAAATGAGAAAGCACTTAGCCGACCCTGGAATGACAGTCCAGTCCCAAATAGATAATCTCGAAAAGACCAAAAAACAGATGACTGTCAAAGACCCCAACAGTCCGATGATTGCCAGCTTCAATGCCCAGATTGAGTCCCTGAAAACCCAGAAGGCACAGGCACAAAAAAATCCGGCGTTTATGGCCGGCCTTGCGAACGCCTTTGTGGGTTACGCCAAAGATTTTGTACATCAGTCAAAGTCAATAACGCTTTCTTGTAATCCAAAACCGGCTGTGCTCAATTTCAGGGTTGGTTTGGATGCCCTTCCCGGGACGGAAATGGCCGGGATGCTTGTCGCCGAAGGCGCAGCGAAAAATAACCCGTTTGTCGGCTACACCGAAGATGGCGCGGCTATGAATTTGGTCGGGCGGATAAATCATCCCGCGTATAAGAAACTCAATGCCAAGGCCGTTGACCTGATAATGCTGATGACCGGAAAAGACGCCAATGACCCCAACATCGTCAAAGCCAAAAAGCTCTGCGATGATTATGTCAACGCGATGGGCGATTTTATTGTTTGCTCATTTAAGATTAACCCCGGCGCAAAGCCGATGTTCGACGCAAAATACGTCCTCGAAGTCAAAGATGCCAACGCGTTTAACAAAGTGACTAATGAATTTGTCCAGACCTGGGCCGGCGGCGCATTCGGCGACCTCTACAAAAAGATGGGCATGGAAACCGGCTTTACCGTAAAACCCGGCGCGGAAAATTACAAAGGCGTTTCAATAGACGTCGCGAAATTGTCTATGAAATTTACTGATATCAATTCGCCCCAAGCTAAAATGCTCGAAGCGATGTACGGCAGCGGTTTTGAGTATCGCTGGGCAGTCGTCAATGGCCTGTGGGTATGCAGGATATCGAGCGACCCCAACGCCATTTACAAGCTCATCGACCAGGTAAAGGCAGGCACGCCCTCGCAGGTTTGTTCGGAAATGCAAAAGGCGATTGCCGTTATCCCGGACGCCGACAGCAAAGATGCCATAGTTACCTACAATTATCTGCGACTGATGAAAATGATGTCTGCTATGGGTACGATGCCGTTTACAATGCCTGATGTGCCCAGCAAGAGCAATCTTGTCTTCGCGGCCAAAGTCGATAACGGCTCATTTGCCCTCGATTTCGCTTTGCCCAAGGAGCATCTCTCCGAGATGATGATGGCGTTTCAGATGATAATGCAGCAGCAAATGCAAACGAAACCAGGTCAACCGGTGCCTGTGTCGCCAGCGGGCAAATAGATAGATTGCGGTAAAGGAAAAAACAGGAAGTTGCCTACAAAGGATGATTGTGTGGCCGGCGGGTTTACTCTTCCCGGTCTTTATCATGGAGCAGCTTTTGCAGGTAGTCGTTTTCCCGGCGGGTGGCTTCAATATCCAGAAGAAGGTATTTTATACAAACCCGCAGGTAATCGAGCGATTCCCGCAGGCAATCGACGCTTGCCTGGAGTTCTTTCTGGTTTACTTCCGCCTTTTTGGCAAGGACTTCGAGGCGTTTCGATGTGGGGTCTGAAGCGCCTCCGAATTGCTTAACCAGTTCGTTTAACTCATCTGCCAGCCGTGCTTCATCCATCTCAGTATCTCGCAAAATCTCGATTGGCATTGCCGGCGATTCCATCATCGGCACTGTCTTAACTTTATACGTGCAAAACGCATACTCGGCTGCAAGTTTAATCAATATTTGTTTCGATGATTTGTCCGGTTGCGATAACGGTTCGCAAGCCCCGTTTGTTGTATTGACCTTGAGTTTTGTTTGAATATGCACGAGTACAGGCGATTTGCCGACTATGGCCGGTCGTTGCCAAAAAGCAACAGTTGGCTGCCGTTCTCAATTCACGGTTACCCTGCCATTTTCAGTTTATAACCTGTTGTGGCTATTTCCCGCCTTATGTTGCAATATGCCAACCCCAATGTTTACAAAAAGCAACGCATCCTGCGTTTCAGTAGCAAAAACAGGGGCAGTTCAGCCCTCAGGGTTTTCCAGCCGGCCCAGGAATAAGATGCTGCCTGACTTATTGTCGCGAATCAGAAAGATAAACGGGTGGTCGGCCCTGAAGACCGGCGGCGGGGGGGCGACAGAGGTCAGTGCCATCTGCACGCCCGTGGCTGCTGCCGCCTCTGTGCCTTCCTCGTTAACCTCCACGTATGCCTTGTGGACGACGGCCGATATGAAAAGGTCTCTGTTGCCTGTCATCCCGGAGAAATCCGCTTTACTTGAGAAGGCATCAGGCATTCCCATTGCGCTGAGTGTTTCTGCCAGCGAAAACTCGCTTGTTATTTTGAACCGCGGCACATAAACCTGCACCTCACGGCTGCGCTGCGGCAGGCCCATCGGTGAGTTTTCGGATGAAAGCTCTTTTTCGAGATCTTTGACGCCGTCATTTTTTTTGGGCAGCAGTATGACCATTGACAGGTCTTTGTTGACATAAGGCATATCCAGTATCTGTACCGTATTGGTTTCTGCGTAACGAAAGTTATCTGCCTGATGCATCATAGGAACATTTACTTTTTGGCCGCTCAGCAGAGTGAAAGGGGCCTCCTGCGTTTGTTCGGGTTTGAACTGGCTTGCCCATTTGCCTTTGAAATAAATGGCGTTTGTCAGGACAAGGCGGGTCATCGAATCGAGCAAGCCCGGCTTGATAAGCTCTTTTATCTTGTCTTTGGTCTTGCTTTCGACCCAGGTGTTAATTGTCTTTCGGGCGGCCTCGGCCTGCGTTTTGAAATCAACCTGTTCTAAATTGCCGTCGTAATTTGTTTTGACGAGCGTCAAAAACTCCGGCAGGAATTTATAATCCTTTTGTCCCCATAACGCGTTTGCTACTACCAGCTCATAGCCGCCTTTTTTGCATGAAGCGTTCAATTGTTTGATGATTTCGCCGAATGACTTGTGAAATTGCTCTATCGGCGGCAAACAAAGGGTCTGCGCCATTTGCTTTTCTGTCTCGCTTTTTGCCCCGGCATAAGTCATAGTCAAAGCCGTCGATATGCTGTAAGGCGACAGGAACAGGTTGCCTTCCCGGCTTTGCAGATTCTGATAAAGTTCAAGGGCGAATTTGTTATTACCCGCTACTACGGTTTGCTGGTTTGGGTCAATAGCCGCTTTGACTGAGCAGGTTATACCGGCCAACAGTACTGTGATTAAAGTCAACTGTTTGATAGTTTCCATTTTCAATACCTCCCTTTAAACTTGTATATCTGCCTTGCGCCTGTTTTCGGCGCTGTTGACAAGACCGCCAAACAAGGGTTATAATAGCACTGTAATTTCATGGCAGCAATTATTTTTCCGTTTCCGCCTCAGGCGGATAAGAAGGAGCGGCTATGGAGCTCGGAAAGAAGAACCCGCTGGCGGATTTCAAGAACCTGTTCATCGTTTGCGGTGTAATTGCCGTTGTTGTGCTTGGGGCACTTGCCGCGGGGGCTTTTGGGAAGGACTCAGCCGGCATTACCAGCGCATTGGGGCTGCTTGTGGCGTTATTCTCACTGATAACGCTGGTAGTCATCTTCATGTCGTCCCTCAAAATGCTCGACCTTATTGATGACACCAACGCAAAAACGGACAAGGTCGCCGACGAGCTGGAAAAACTCCGGCAGGTTGTCAATCAGGTCAATATCAGCACTCACGTCAGCGAAATGGCCAAGACAATCGCTTTTCGCGACAGCGACACCCAGACCCTCAGGGATGCCGTTTTTGACAGGCTGCAGCAAAAGGATTTTGAATCGGCTTACGAAATCATCGACGATATTGCTCACAACACCGGCTACAAGAAACTCGCTGACCAGCTTAAGGTCCAGGCCGACAAATACCGCGACGCCACCGACGTCGAAAGAATGAGCCAGATGATAACGCATATTGAGAAGCATTTGGAAGACCATCAGTGGGCCAATGCCAGCGTGCAGATTGAACGGCTGATAAAAGAATACCCAACCAACGAAAAAGCCCTGGCGATGAGGCAGCGTCTGGTTGAAAAGAAAGAGGAACGCAAGAAGATGCTGCTCAATGCCTGGGACGACGCCGTAAAAAGACAGGCCACTGACCGGAGCATCGAAATTCTGCGGGAGCTTGACCAGTATCTTACGCCCAACGAGGGACTCGCCCTGCAGGAAGGAGCAAGGGACGTTTTCCGCACCAAACTGCACAATCTCGGCGTCCAGTTCTCACTGGCCATATCCGGCAAACAATGGGCAAAAGCGGTTGCTACGGGCGAGGAAATCATGCGGGATTTCCCGAACAGCCGGATGGCCGAGGAAATCCGCGAAAAGCTCGAAGCCCTCAAAACCAACGCCGGACAACAGGCGTAAGTGAAGGCAGTTCTACCGTTAATCCTCACCACAAGGGCCGAAATGTCCACGTCGGGAATTTTCTGTTAATTTTCCTATTTTTTTCTCTCGACTATCCGGCGATGGCAGGGGGGTAATATGGTATAATAAAGCACGACGCACCAGTAATCAGTGCGGAGGCGATAAAAAGATAACCATAAGAAGAGGAGAACGAATCGTTATTCGTAAAGTAGGTTAAAAATGAGAGACAAAATTATTATTGGAGTAATAGGGGTTTTGTTATGCAGTACAGGACTAGCGCAAGCTACGATCACCAACGTTCAAATTATTCCAGAACAGCCGATTTTAACAGATTCGATCATAATCTCGGTTAATGGTATTGAAGGAAGCGGCAGGGTACAAATCACAAGCACGGATTTCGCTATCAATGATAACTCATTATCACTTGATATTTCTCTCAGCGTTGGGCCTTATACTGTTGTGACTCCTTGGTCGCATTCTGAAGTCATTGGTACATTGCCGCAGGGATATTATGACCTCACTGTAAGAACATTCGATTATTATCACGGCACACTTCTGGGCACCTATCCCACTGTTTGTTTTACCGTAGCTCCGGAACCGAGCACTCTCGCCGTTTTTGGTTTTGCTTTGCCAATCTTTAGATACTTCTCGAAAAGAATAATCTAAGAGTTTAGGCAATCAGGCAAAACCAAGATAAAATTAACCTTAATCTAAGGAGAGATATTCCATGTCTAAGAAAATCGCTTATTTTTATATTGCCATCGTTTGTTTTGCGTTTATTTCTAACTGTTTCGCCGGCTCCGATTTGCCTTACAAGGAAGGCTAACTGCTCATAAAATTTGCACCAAAAGCAAACAGTCAGCAAATGACTGCGACAGAAAAAAATCAGCACCTCGCCTCAATCGGCGGCTTGCTGCTTAGAAAACGGAATTAGACCGAGTCAAATTCCCGTAGAAACAAAAGGGTTGTCAAACCGGCTATTACTGGAAGTTGAACAGCGACTGCGTTTTTACAATCGCTATCTGGTCGGGATACGCGGCGAAAGTGTGAATGTGAAGCTCAGTTTTTCTCGCCTCGAAATCGACGTAGCAGAATGGCTGCAGGCCGTCGATCTCAAGCTCGGGGAACCTGACGAATACGCCGCGGTCGCGGCCGAATCGCTCAAGGTCGGCGAAGCTCTGCCGATACATATTTGCGCTGAGACGCTCAACCTGGAAGTCGGTCATATAGCTGACGTTTTTGCTGAGCGTGCATTTGTGAGAGCGGGGGCCGTGGAACTGGAAACGCTCAATCAGTCCTCTCTCAGGCAGCATCTGGGTTGGCGTGCTGATGACCTCGGCCAGGCATACGTCGCCCGCGAAAACGCTCACAACATGGGTGCAGCCCGTGACCCAGATAAGCGCCTCGTACTTATCGCTTTTTAACCGTCTGCTGGCGTAAATGTTGAACAGTTCCGGATGTAATGGTCTCTGGAATAAACTGAAAGATAATTCCTCGATGGCTACATTGACTTGCGGTGATTCCATAGTTCCTCAGGCCTTAAAATCTATTGTTGTAATCTCGTTCCATGACCCCATTATACAAAAAAATGGGCACAAAATTCAAGCCAATTATCAGTATTGATAAGGGCGTTTCCGATACTTATAGGACGATTATTACGCAAACCACGATTCCTAAACGGTTAACAGAAGGGGGTTTTGACAAAAAAATTTTATGGTCGGGCTGAGATATTGTAATTTTTATCGCTGGAACATCAGGGCGTTAATCAAAGTTGCGATTATGTCGTAAAACGCGTGTGTTCCCGCCGTGATTCCGAAGCCGCGTATGGCAAATAGTGCGGCGAAATACACGCCTGCCGTTGTTCGGAATGCGAACTTGGACCAGTCGAATAAATCGCCCTGGTTTGCCCGCCCGGTCAGGAAATCTATGTGATGATGTGCGCCGAAAAGACCGGCGGAAACAAGCACCGCGATGATGACGGCGCTGTGCTGATTTACCCCCATTACGTCTTGCAGCAACACCATCATGGCGCATATCAGAATCAGCCGGAACAGCAATTCCTCGTAAATCCCAGCGCCGATGCCTGTAACGATATCGGCAAGCAGAGATTGTTTCGGTTTTTCTTTAGCGATGGTTGTAGTCTGCGGTTTAGGTTGAGGCTGCGATTGAGGACGCTGCGTTTTTGCGGGCGCGGTTTTTTGCACAGCCGCGCACTGCACGATGGCGGCTGGTGCGATATCGGCAGTGCCGTTGTGTTTAGGCACGGTCGTGCTATTCAAAAATAAGCTCAGCACGATAAGCGGTATGGCCAACAGCACGCACTCAATCGTCATAGGCAGCATATCGCCCAACGAAACCCACCACAGTTTTTTCGAGACAAGCTGATAAGCTAACAGTATGACAACAACGAGTAATGCCGGCGCCGCCCAGAGGAATTTGCCGCCGAAGCTCAGGTATCGCAGTAATTCCTGCAGCCAGACGAACGCTACCACGCGAATCTGGGTCTGGCTCAGGACGTCGGTATTGATGAATATCGTCCCCAGCTCATAAAAGATTATGAAGGGCAGCAGATAAACGATTGCATAGACGGGCCGGCTCGTCCGCTCCAGATACGAGTCGCGAGTAAAGTTGAACCATTGATTCGATGAAGCTCTTTGTCTTCTTCTTGCCATTCCTTTGGCTACCTGTTCACCGCGGTAAAACATTTTCTATCGCGGCCAAAGTTTAATTGACTAACGACCGGATTACAATACAAATTCGACATTCAGCGTGAAGCCGGCTGCTTCATCTCATTCGCCTCCGCTTTCCATTTCAATTTGGTTGCATCTTTGGGTTTTATGAATTCCACGTGGCCATCATTGAACATGACATTGGCTCCTTTGCGAACGTGGTTATCGAATGAAATCAATTCGGGGCCGCCGTATTGGTTCCATCCGCCTTTGGTTTCAAACAAAAAGACAACGTCGTTCGGCGAATCAGGCTTACAGTCAGGATTTATTGCATAATTACACAGGCCGTTGTTGCTTTTACGACGGACGCCAGGACAAATGAGGTCCCGCTTATTGATATGTCCCTCAGAAGTCAAGGCATCGCACCAGTTTTGCAGACGCGGGGGCTTACCATTGTGGTCTTCTGCATAGCGCATAATATCGTATCGGATGTGTTTACAGTTATATTCGCATTTTTTAATAGGTCTTATTAGACCCATGGCAGGCATTAAAACACCTGATGTAACAAATATAAAGAAGCTGGTCACTAAAACTAAAAAACCGGCCTGCTTTTTAATTAAAATCATCAAGAATGCTGCTATACCGAAGACAAATCCTAACCCAATGAATAGTAAGGCCAATGTAAGAAAGATGGCGGCAGCAGCGTCAGCGTCCAATTCTAAATAAAAAAGATATACCCCAGGCAATGAACACGCAAATCCTGCGAGGGAAAAGACAAGGGATATTTTTGCCAGTTTAGAAACAGGTCTTTTGTGCTTTTGATTAACAGATGTTTCGTTCATTCTTTTTTCTCTGCGTTCTCAGCGGTTGAAGGTTTCGGGTTTGCTGCCTTCCAGTCATCGGTGAAATCCTTTGCCTGGTCTTTGACGGCTTTTTCGATGGTACTTTTGGCGATTGCGATGGATATGGCGCCGAACCTGCTCTGGCCGAACGATGGCCAGGTCTGTGCTTCTGTTTTTATAGTTGTGTCCCGCGACAAATTAACAATCTGTAAAAGGGACGACTGGATGTGCATCGCGAAGTTCAGATTGTCATTGGTCGCGGCAGTTATTTTGACCAGCACGACGTAAAGCCCCACGTCAGGCGTAGGCCTGGCAATCTCAAGGCCGGCACTTTGCAGGGCGAACTCGACTTCCTGCTGAAGTGCGGTTTCTTTTAGAAAAGGCAGTGTGTCCGGCCCATCCCGTGAAATTATTACCTTGACTGCCACGCCTCTTAATCCTTTCAGAGTCGATACCTTGAATTTGTC
>PLLM01000016.1 GCA_003141275.1 Phycisphaerales bacterium | reverse complement strand
GGCGTGAGGATATCGATGTCCCAGCCGGTGAGACGGGCGGCGAGCCGGACGTTCTGGCCGTGCCTGCCTATTGCCAAACTGAGCTGGTCTTCTTCCACGACGACCGTTGCTCTTCCCAGTTCAAAGCACAGGGCTATTTCGCTGGCCTTGGCGGGCATAAGCGCGTTTGTAATGAACACCTGTGATGAATCGCTCCATCGGACGATGTCAATTTTTTCACCGCCAAGCTCATCGACGATACTTTTTATGCGGCTGCCGCGGACGCCGACGCAGGCGCCGACGGGGTCAACTTTTTCGTCAAGCGAAGCGACGGCGACCTTTGTGCGGTATCCTGCCTCGCGGGCCAGCGCCCTAATCTCAATAATTTCTTCGGCTATTTCCGGGACCTCCTGTTCAAAGAGCCGGCGAATGAAATCCGGGTGGGTCCTTGAAAGGATGATTTTAATTTGATTCGAGACCTCCTTGACTTCGAGGATGAGGCATCTGATTCTTTCGCCCGGCCTGCTGGTTTGTCCGACTATCTGCTCGCCCTTTGGCATAAAAGCTTCAGTGCGGTGGTCCAGCCCGACGACAAGGGAGCCGCCTTCGTATCGAACTACTGCACCGTTGACGATATCGCCTTTTCGCTGGGCGAATTCTGAATAGATGCTGTCTCTTTCGTCTGCCTTTAGTCGTTGAATCATAACCTGCTTGGCGGTCTGGGCTGGTATTCGACCGAGCTGTTTCATATCAATCGGCTGCTTATCAATAAAGGCGGCGACCTGCCCGCTGGCCCGGTCGATTTGGACGGTGATTTCGCTTTCAGGGGTTCCGAAATGCTTTCTTATGGCAGAGACCATAGATTCTTCAAGGTCGGCAAAGATGGACTCCTTGTCGATATTCTTGTCTCTGGCTACGTTCTCAATTATTCTCAGTAATTCCTGATTCATTTGCCTTTGCTTCCTTCCAACGAAAAAAAATGGAAACCATANNATAACAACCCGACTCATAAGCCGCCGCTGGAGCAAAAACCCTTGCCTACCGGCCACAATCGGCGCGAAATCTTCGCCGAACCGAGCAATTGTTCGGCTAATACGCACTGTAAGCAGACCCTGCAAAAATCATTAACGCACCTAACTATATTCCCACGAGAACTCGGGGCAGCCGTAATTTTTCGCATACTGGAGCATATATTAATCGTCAAAGCGGGTAATAACAATCATTTTTTTTGCAATTCTGTGGTTTTTTTGGCATTGCCGGCGGGGGGATAGCCGGTTGATAATGGTTGTAAGATGTTTTTTTAAGGGGGTTATGGAATTATAGTGTATTTGGGGATGTGTTTGGTGGTATTGCTGCGGTCAGGTTTTGGCCTGCTGGGTCGATTGGCGGGGGGACGGCTGTCGGTTGTTTTGGGAGTGTGAAAAAGAAGGTTGAGCCGACGCCTGGTTTGGAGGTGAGCCAGATTTTGCCGCCGTATAACTCTACTATTTTTTTTGCTATCGTCAGCCCAATACCAGTGTTTTCGGTCTCCTCGCGGTCGCTGAGCGTCTGGAACAGCCGGAATATCCTCTCGAAGTGTTGAGGTTCGATGCCCGGGCCGTTGTCCGCGACGCTGAATTTCCAGAAGTATTTTTCGTCTTCGCAGTCAATTGTGATGTGGCCGTCGGGTTTGTCCGTAAATTTTACGGCGTTGCCGATGAGATTATGGAAGACCTGCCTTATCTGCTCTTCTTCGCACGTCAGGACAGGCAGGTTTTTATTGACGGTTATTGTAATGTTTGTGGTCGGCTCGAAATCGGCAATGATGGACTTAATCAGTGGGTTAATATCGACCTGACATTCGTTTCGTTTGTTCCTTGCGATTGTGGAGTATTGCAGGATTGCGTTAATGAGGTTATCCATTCGCTTGACTCGTCTGACCAGCAGGTTGATTTGTTCGTGTCCATAGTTGTCGAATTTGTCGTAATAGTCCTTGAGCAGCCATTGCGCCAGCGTGCCTATTCCCCGCAGGGGAGTTTTGAGGTCGTGAGCGGCGAGGTGGTCGAATTCTCGGAGGTGTTTGTTGGAGCTGCTTAACTGGGCGACGGTAAATTGGAGGTCATCGTTAACTTTTGCCAGGGATTTTTCCGCTTCGGTGCGTTGTGCGACTTCCCGCTGGAGCTGGGCGTTGGTTTCCTGTAGTTCTGTGGTTCGCGTATTGACAAGTTCTTCGAGGTGGTCGCGGTGTTTACGCAGTTCGGCTTCTGTCTCTTTTCGTTTTTCAATTTCAGTTGCGAGTGAGGCACGTGCGTTAATGAGGCGTTTTTCTATGCCGGCTATGTGAATATAGAAAAATGAAACCAGTGCGGACGCTATCAGGAAACATAAGGTTGCGATGACCAACAGCAGTGCGCGGAGCGATGCCAGTTCTTTTGAGACGTTTTTGATAACGAGGATGTCGCCTACTTCGCGCCCTGCGGCGTCGGAAAGTTTGATGAAACCCGCGCGATAGGTTGAGCCGTCCAATTTGGCGGAGAAGATTTGGTCCCGGTGTTCGCTGTGTGGTAATCCTGCGAGTTTTATGAATTCAGGCGGAACGGAAGGTATGGTGGAGTTGGCTATGACGCAATTTGGAATCAAGTCCCAATTGCTGCTGCGTCCCATCATCTTCAGGCCTTCCTGCCAGTTATCGCGGGTGAGAAATGTTTTGTCTATCAGGAAGACCAGGTCAACATTGAGTGTTTCTTTTAGCTGGGGAGTGATGTGTTCGATTTCCTCGCCAAATTCGATGAATCCGGTAAGGGTATTGTTTACAAACCATGGCTGAACCACCCTGAGGGTAAAGGTTCCGTATTGTCCCAGTTCAATGCCCCAGTATGGTTTTACGGTGTCGGCTGCAGATTTGAGCGTAAAACGGTTTATGCGGTCGCCGAATCGCGGCGGGTTATGGACTCGCAGAAAGCAGGTCTGATTGACATCGATGAAGTACAGGTGTGTTACCCTGTAATCATTGTTGAGTTTTTCAAATATGGGGGCGGTAAGCGTCAGCAGGGCGTTTCGGTCTTTTGCGAGCCAGGCGTTTTGAATGTAGGGGTTATCCTTTACGAAATGAGTTGTTTCGCCGATGAGACGGGCATCCGAGGTGAGGAACTGGTTAAAATAGCGAGAGGTACTATCAACCCGGGTCTGGACGTCATCGTTGATGTGTTTGTGCTGGAGACGATAGATAGCCAGGGTAAAAATTATCAGCAGCACCGTTATCGCGACAAAGAGTGGTACAAGGATGGGCAATTTGATTGCTTCGCCATCCTTTTTCACTGAACTGGTTGTTATTGGATTTGTGCTTTGCATATTATATTTTGGTTGCTGATGTTGTTACCACAGCAGGGGTTTCGTTGTCGGCAGATGCTTTTGGCGATTCTGCGTGATTTTTTTCGGCGGCCCTGCGTGCGTTGGCATCGGTGATTTCACGGACATATTCAATAACGCCTTTTAGTTTGCCTGTTGTATCATCAATCAGGGGGAAGCTGTAGAGGTCAATCCAGCCCACAACTTTCCCGCCCGGCCCTGTTTTGGGGACCCGCTCGTAGTCAGCTTTGCCGGTTTCAAGGGTTCGACAGGTAGGGCAGGCGTCGCAGCGTATTTTGCGTCCGTGGTAAGCTTCGTAACATTTCTTTCCTATCAAAGGCATAGCGTGTGCATACCACTTTTCCATAGCCGCATTTGTCCTGACAATGTTGAGGTTGGCATCAAGCACGCTGATGCCGTCCTGGATACTGGCAAATACTTCGGAAAGGAAGCATTCGCTTTCTTTTATAGATTCCTGCATTTGCACTTTTTCGGTGGTATCTGAAATAAATCCTTCGATGGCCAGCAGTTCGCCTTTGGGGGTGAATATGCCCTGTCCCTGCTCCAATACCCATTTTTGTTCACCGTCAGCGGTTTTTATTCTGTAGGTTAACTGGAATGGTTTGTGTTCTTTCAGTGCGGCCTGGATGTTATCCCATACCTTTTCGTCCTCATCCGGATGAATTAAATGGTTATATGCTATTTTATTGTTGTTGATGAGTTCGGCGGGCCGATAGCCGGTGAGATTGAAGCTTCCTTCACTGACAAATTCCATAGTCCAGTCGCGGTCATTCCGGCAGCGATATGCCATTCCAGGGAGGTTGCTCATCAGCGTTTGAAGCGTTCGCCGGCTCTCAAGCAGGCCTTCTTCGGCGAGTTTTCTTTCTGTTATATCGCGGACAATCACTATAAGCTGTTCATCGTCCAGCCAGACCACGCGCGCTTCACGGAATTGTTCTGTCTGGTTCTGGACTGAATACTCCGCGATTTCTACGGTTTTGTTTTTCACAACTCTTCTGACAGCCCATTCGAGTCGGCGTGCGGCCAGGGTACCGAAGCTCGTATATATACTTTTTCTAACGAGGTCATTGGCTTTGATAGGGCCGAAAGTGTTATTTACCGGCAGTTTGCATTCAAGGATTTTCCCGTCGGTGTCTATTCTGAGGAACATATCGGGTATGGTCTGAAAGATAGACCGCATTTTGGAGTTGGCCTCGACCAATTCAGTTGAGCTGATTTCGATGGAGCGTTCGAGCATCAGCCGGTCGGCGTCAAAATTGAAGTATGCGTCGTTAACGACTTTGGCTATTTCATCAAAATCTTTTGGTATTTTTTCGGGGGAGCCGAATATTTTTTTAAGCTGACGTCTAAGTAAGCTGTGCATTTTATCCATTGTCAGGCCTCGGAAAACGCGGTTATTGTCATTGTCTCGTTATGATAGGCGTATTTTTTACCGCCTGCGACGGGCGCGATTTCTCCGTATGAGTAGAAGCCGGTAAGGACAGTGTCTTTGCCGAATACTTCGCGAACCGCTTCGATTTCTTCTTCGACTCGCTGTTTAAGAATCCACTTTCTTGCACAACAACTAATGATAATTGCCAACTCAACTTTAGGACAGTCGATTGTGTCTTGGCAGTTTTTAGCGGCCTGGGCGGCAGCATCAATCATTCTCTCGTAATTCACTTTCATCAGGCGCGCGTGGTAGCCCTCGGGGACGTCGCCTGCAAATGTTATACTCTGTTCCTTGTCGTTGGTGGCAAAAATAGTGCGGACCAAACTGGTCGTTGCTTCCTGGCCTCGAATACCCAGTGGAAACAGCAGGCCGGTGGCGGGCAGGCCTTTTGCCTGTTCACCGAGGTATTGTTTGTAGATTTCCAGGGCGTTTTTCCCGTCAAGCTCATAGAGGACGTTGCCTTTTGAGCGGGTGATAATTCTTTCCGGGCCGAACGGGTCCCATCCGCCGATGGAGCCATAGCCGATTTTTATTTTATGGCCGTAGAAGGCGATTGCCGATATGACGTTATTTTTGGGGACGCCGTCGGAGAAGGTTAATGTTTCCTGGAACTTCGCGTCGCCTCCTGCCATGCCTCCGGTTATAATTACGTTATCAGGGAGATTTTTTTTAAGTCCTTTGACGAGTTCGCTTCCATTTACATTAACCCCTTTTGAAAGGACAAAGAGATGGCACAGATTTGCCGGACTCACAAGTGCGGCGAGGCGTTCGCCGGCCAGGAAGCTATCCTCAGCGGAGTTGGCTTCCACCTCATACGCTCTGACAGTGGTTTTCTCGAAATGTACCGCCACGGTTGTCAGGGAGTCGTCATATACGGTTGTTCCGCAAATTTCTCCTGCCGTGGAGCAGCCGACGAAATGCGCATCTGGATATGCGCTAGTCAGTTCTTTTGGCAGGGGCGATTGTTTGAGGATGTCTTTCGCCCCGAAAACCAGGACTAATTGAGCGGATTTTCCCAGTGTTCCGGGTGCAGATGGCTGCCAACCGGCTTTTTGCGTCCAGATATTTTGTTCGGTTTTCATATAGTTGTTCTCGTTTAATTGGTTTTAGTTTAGTTATCTGTTTTTGGCAGCGTGAAGAAGAACGTTGAACCTTGGCCGACGGTGGATGTTAGCCATATTTTGCCGCCGTATAGTTCGACGATTTTTTTGGCGAGTGTCAGGCCGACGCCTGTGCTTTCGAACTGGTCTTTGGCCTGAAGGGTCTGAAACAGCCGGAAAATTTTCTCGAAGTGCTGTTCGGGGATGCCTGGGCCGTTGTCCGTGACGCTGAATTTCCAGAAACCGTCTTCCTCAGCGCAGGCGACTTTTACTGTACCTTCGGGTTTATCCATAAATCTTGCGGCGTTGCTGAGCAGATGCTGAAAGACCTGCTGTATGCGGGCTGGTTCCGAGGTAATAACGGGCAACCGGCCTTCGACGGTGATATGAATCTTCGCCGGCGCGTCAAGCAGCTTGATGATTTCGGGCAAAAGCTGGTTGAGGTCGATTTGGGTCGGCTCTTCTTTAATTCGCCCGATTCTTGAGTATTGCAGGACGCCGTCGAGGAGATTTTGCATCCTGTTTACGCGGGTAGTGAGCATCTTGAGCTGTTCTTTGCCGTCGTCGTCGAACTTGTCGGCGTAATCTGTGGCAATCCATTCAGTCAGCGCATTTATAGCTCGCAAGGGCGCCTTCAGGTCATGGGATATGATATACACGAAGTCCTGAAATTCCTTGTTGATGCTTTCAATCTGTTTGAGCAGATTTTCGCGTTCGTTAACATTCGTGACGTTCGGTTTTTCTGTCAATAAAGTACTCATACGTCGTCCTCAATTAATAGAAAACGCCCCAAGCATTGAAACCCAAATTATGCTCTCTATATCGTTGTTAAACTGCGACAGATTAAGCATTTAGACGGCCTTTTCGAGGATAGTGCGGTATTTCCACCGCCCAAATGGGGGAATCGCAGACCTTCATACGGGTGGTTTTGCTATGGTCCGATAATGCGACCGGATATTTACTCGGGTTTTGTTTTAGAAGCAGGGCGTGGTGTGTCGGAAAGTGGAAGCAGCAGGGCGGTTATTTTCTTTGTTTCGAGCTTGATTTTGCAAATGCGCACAGATTTGTCGCCGATTTTGAAGACCGGCTCAAACGATTCATCATTCAGCAGCGACCGGCATGCCTGGGCGGCGATGTTGTTCGGCTCGGTGCCTGTGAACGAAAGCCAGTCGGCAAAAGCTTTGTTGCCCGCCGATTTTACGAGAGTTGTAACGCCGGCCGCTCCGAGCGATACGCTGTCAACGTGGATATTTAACTGGCCGAAATAATCTATCGCGGGAGTTATCCGGATAGTCAAAACAAGATTGGCAAAACGCGTTTTGGCTGTTGCCATAAGTATAATTTGCTTTTGCGTTAAAATTGCCTGCGGGTCTGAGAATGTGATGTTATTGAATTTCACCGGTTGGCGCCAGCGTGCGATTATATCGTTTAACCCTTCCTCCGTGATTATGACTTCAAAAGGTTCATCGAGTTGCGAGTTGTTGTAAATTGTCGGCATCAGATAGTTACTCAGATATATGCTGATTTGGTTTTGGTCGGCAATTCGAAGCGGGACGTAGTTTTTTGGTCTGTGCGTTACCAGGACAAACGCCAATAAAACGAGCACAAGAGGGATTGCAATCCAGAAGTATGCTTTGACTTTTGTTTTTTTCATTTTCTCTGAATCTTTTTTCATCTTATTGCCACTGAAAGCTTGTTAGAAATCAATCGGGCGGTTATAGTAAGGCAAAATACAGGCAGCTTAAAGTGAAAAATGAAAATTGAATAAGAAAGGATTTATAATAGTATGGCTAATCATTTTGGCGACCGGCTGGTTGAAGCGATAAAGAGCAAGCGAACACCATTGATTGTGGGCTTAGACCCGGTTTATAGCCGGCTGCCCGCCGCGATAACAAACAGGCAGGATATGAATGACGAGTTCGACGTGGACTCGGCGGTCGATGCGATATTCGATTACTGCACGCAGGTGCTGCGGATTGTCGCGCCGATGGTGCCGGCAGTAAAAATCAACATAGCGTTTTTTGAAAAATATCTCTGGCAGGGAGTCGAAAGCTATTATTCCCTCATTTCCGAGGCAAATGAGCTTGGCGTTGAGGTAATCGGAGACGTCAAGCGAGGTGATATAGGCCACACTGCTGAGGCATACGCGTCGGCACATCTGGAAAACCCTGAGCTGACGGGCCTTGAGGATACGCTTGCACCGGACGCGATAACGGTCAATGGTTTCGCGGGGGCGGAGGGTATAGAGCCATTCGCGGATGTCGCCACGAAACAGGGTAAAGGCGTGTTTGTATGGGTTCGCGCGAGCAACCCCAGTGCGGCTGTGATACAGGATTGTACGTGCAGCGACGGGCAGAAAATGTATGAGAAACTTGCCGCGGTAGTAGGCGAAATAGCGAACAAGCCCGGCAGAATCGGTAAGGCCGGCTACAGCAATATCGGGATGGTCGTGGGCGGGACGAGTCCCGAAGAGACGACGGCTTTGCGGAAAAAATATGACAATATGTGGTTCCTGATCCCCGGCTACGGCTCACAAGGGGCCTCGGCTGCGGATTGTGTCAGGTTCTGTAAACACGACGGCAACGGCGCCCTGATTAACGCGTCTCGCTCGATTATCTACGCGTACGAAAATCCTAAATACAAGGAACAGTTCGGCGATAACTGGAAGAAGTGCATCGAGCAGGCTGTTATCGATGCCAAGCTGGATATTGCGAAGGCCGTCCAGGACGCGCTATAGTCCTGTTTTTTGACATAGACATATTTTGTCTTACTGCGGCGTTGATGGCCAGGGTTTGCTTCGGTGCGATAGATATGCCGTTGGCTGTGTTTGTCATGAATTCGAATTAGGGAGACACGTATGAACCAATCATGGCGGAAGCTGGATTCGGTTCGACCTCTTAGTCGCGCCGAGAACTATTTTTTGCAGGTGCTGATACGGCGTTTTCGCTTAACACGCTCAACGCAGAATCCCGGGTTAATGCTTGAGGTCGAATTCAACCGTAACACGTTAGCCATCTGGAGTAACATTACCAAAGGCGAGATTAAAAATTGTATTCCCGATTTTGACAAGCGGGCAAAGAAGTATCAAGAGGAGATTGAAAAATTCGTTTTCGGGAAACCGGATAAGCCATACAAGTTTTCCGATAATCGCGATTTTCCTTTCCGTTATATAAGCGGGGGCACTTTACCCATATTGAAAATAGGCGGCAGGTCATATTATTGTCTTTTCTATCGCGAGATTTTTCCAATTGGATGGAACATTGCGAATGGCGGCGCAGACACGTTTCACGAACTTTTACATCCGATGGATGTGGTAAGGCGTGAGCTTGGCGAAGAACTTTTAATAGTGAATCCGAATCCGAAGAAACGGCAGCGATACGTGTTTGAATGGGATACCGGAGAGCTTGTGGACTGGCCCGGCTTCTCGGTGGTTCGGAAATTATTCCACAAAGAGTACCCTGATTTGAACCTGGCGGCGTGCGAAGAGCTTAAAACCAAAGTAGAATGGTCGGAAGGACCCGACACCATTTGGGTCAGTTGTAAGGACGAGGAGCCGCATCTTGAGATGGGTTGTTTTGTTAATATAAACGCTACGGATTTCGGTATTGAAATTGACAGGATAGCCCGCATATCAATCGACAAAGAGGCGGTGATTTTTGACGGAGAAGTGAGCGGTAATTCCTCTGTCGGCGCTCCGATAGGTTTATTTCCTGTGGATGAGTTTAACGCAAAGGTCAATGAGGGCAGCACTGACTTTTATCCTGAGATTTTCTTTTATGACGCAAAGCTTCGAAAGGACGGCACAAAAGGGCTACAAAAAACAATCGAAGATGTTTATATTCCCCGCCTGATTCGAAAAAAAATACTGACAAAAACTGAAATTAAAAAGGGGTGGGAGAAGGTTAACAAAAATAATCTCGCGTATGATCTTTGCCCCGTGACGCGGACTTTGGTGCGAAGACATATCGGGCAGGAAAAATTTCAGAGAAGTCAGGAAATACCGAAATACGGGCCTCGTCATTTCTTCCTGAGCTGGGCAAGGCCGGATGAGAAATACGCAAGAGAAATTTATACGAAACTTCATGGCATGGGAATGTCTGTGTATTTCAGCGAAGAAGCACCTGTGGCGATAACAGATTTTTCTGCCGCGATACATGATGAGATCCGGAACTCAATGGGAATGATTATTTTAGCGACCCGTCCCGAGCACATGATAAGAGAAGGTGTTATCTATGAGTGGTGGTATTTCCTGACGCTAATCCGCGACGGTCAAAAACCGAAGACATCACCCATTATAAACGTGTCGAGTTTCGGGTATGACAAACTGCCGACGCCTCTCAGCAAGTTTCATCTGATTCATTTCGACCAACGGGATGTGAAGGATAGTTTGCGAAGAATTGAGGATTACATTGCGAGATTACGGGTGCCCTTGGCTGATTATAGTGTGAAGGTTCCCAAATTCGGCGGAATTCAGCAGTGATTTCGGAATTACAATTTAATATCTTATTTGCATCAATCTAAATTTGCAGGGAATAAGACGCTTTGGCATCAACTAAAAACGATAGAAATAATTTTCTCAAAGAAAAAACAATACTTGTGATGGGGCTGGGACGCTTCGGGGGAGGCGTTGATGTTGTGAAATTCGCCTTCGAACAGGGGGCGAGGGTAATCGTTACCGATTTGGCAAAACAGGATGCGCTCGCGGAATCAATCGCCCAACTTAAAGGGCTGGATATAACATATCACCTCGGCTCGCACGAGCCTGCGGATTTTGAGCAGGCGGATATGGTTGTGGCCAATCCCGCTGTGCCTTTGGATAACAAGTTTTTGCAGGTTGCCCGCAAGGCAGGAAAAAAAGTTACATCGCAAATCGAATTATTCTTCAAACTTTGTCCTGCGAAAATCATCGGCATAACCGGCGCTAATGGGAAGAGTACAACAACGGCTTTAACGGCGCATCTGTTGAGAAGCGGAGGACGGAAGACAGAGGACAGAAGACGGAAGAGGCACGACGCAATACGCACGACGCAATACGAGAAGGTCTGGTTAGGCGGCAATATAGGCAATGAGCCGATGCTGATGATTGTTGGGCAGATAAAACCCGATGATTTGGTTGTACTGGAGCTGTCGAGTTTTCAGATTGAGCAGTTGGCCCAGAGCGATAAGGCGCCGCAGGTAGCGTTGCTGACGAACCTTACGCCGAATCATCTTGACCGCTATAAGACATTCGAGAATTACTGTAAGGCCAAGGAGCTGATTTTTCAGCATCAAAAGCCCGATGCGAATCAGCCCGCGGTTTCGATTTTCAATGGTGACGATGAGGTCGGCAGCAAGTGGTTTGCGAAATACGAGAAGGACGCCGGGCGGGTTTGCGTAAAATTTTCCGCTGATGATGTGCCTGCGGAGATTCGCAGTGTGTATGGGTTGCCGGGCAGGGCGTATCTTGCCAATCTGGCCGGCGCGGTTGCGGTAGCAAAGCATTTTGATGTAACTGATGAGCAGATAATCGGATGTCTGCCCGCGTTTAAGGCGCTGCCTCATAGGTTGCAACTTGTGGGCGAGACGAGGGGGGTTCGCTGGTATAACGATTCAAAGGCGACCACGCCCGACAGCTCGATTGTAGCCCTTGAGGCGTTCGACAGCCCCATTATCATAGCGGGCGGCTATGATAAGCATATTCCGTTCGATGAATTCGGCGCGAAAATTGCCCAAAAGGCCAAGTCGGCCATTCTAATAGGCCAGACGGCTGGGGCGATAGGGAAAATCATTCAGAACCATCCGCAAAATCGCGCCCAGGTCGAGTATGCCAAGACGCTTGCCGAGGCGGTTCAAACGGCCAATATCCTTGCGGTTGAAGGGGACGCGGTTTTGCTGAGTCCTGCCTGTGCCAGCTACGATATGTTCGAGAATTACGAGCAGCGGGGGCAGCAGTTTATCGACCTGGTGAATAAGGTCATTCGCTGATTATCGGAACATTCCTCTCCGCCCTTAATTTTATTGATAATTGGTTATTGATTATTTAGAGCAGAACGGGGCTTTATATAATCAATCGTCAATCATCAATTGCCCCCCTTAAGCTGTCTCCATAAGTTGACGATTCGCGCAGTGCAAACACATTAACGTCCTTTTTTGAGGAAACAGGCGATGGAAAACACATCCGAGCGAAGAAGAGAACAGAGATTAAGATATCACTGGCCCGTCTGGTTCGCCGAAGATTTTGCCGGTTTACTCTCTCAAGGACAAATGGTCGACGTTTGCAGCGGAGGGGCGGCCTTTACCTGTTATGCAGAGAAGGGCTGCCCTTATCCGGGCCAAAACATAACGACCCGCTTTAGCGTGCCATACTACCGGGCGAATGAAAGTTTTGATATCAGCGACTTCGTTCGTTCCGGCCAGGTTTGCCGGGTGGAACATATTCACAGCGGCCTGCGACGTGTGGCAATAAAGTTTTTTGACCCGCTTCCGTTCAAGCCCGGCGAACTGGCGAATTCCCAGTCGAATGAAGAAGAAGTTCTTGAACCCGCGATGGCTTAACCGCTTTTTGTCCTCTGCCTGCCCTGCGTAGCCCCTTGGGCGAAGCGGGGTCCTCCGATTTTCCAAATGGGAGTGCTGGGATTCGAACCCAGGACCTACGCATTAAAAGTGCGGTGCTCTACCTACTGAGCTACGCTCCCGGTAATTTAACAGGCAGGCAGGATAACAGTTTTGCCCATACCTTGTCAATGGTCGTTATTGACATCAGCCCTTTTGAGCGATACCATCATCCGCTCATATTTAATTCTGGAGCAGAAAATTATGACTAATGTTACGCTGATAACAGGCGACGGCATCGGGCCTGAGATAGCCAATGCCGCCCAAAGGTGTATTGACGCTACGGGCGCCAAAATCAACTGGGAAATCCGCGAGGCGGGTGTGGATGTGATGGCAAAAGCCGGGACTCCTTTGCCTGATTCGACGCTCGAATCGATAAAGAAGAACGCTATTGCTCTGAAGGCGCCGATAACGACGCCAGTCGGCACGGGATTTCGCAGCATAAACGTTCACCTGCGGCAGCTATTCGACCTTTACGCCTGCGTGAGACCCTGCAAGAGTTACAAAGGCGTTCGCAGTAAATACTCGAATATCGACCTTGTTTTAGTCCGGGAGAATACTGAGGACCTTTACGCGGGAATCGAATTCGAGAAGGGCAAAGACGATACGGCGGAGCTTATCAACTGGCTGAATAAACACAACAAAAAGCAAATCAGGCCCGACTCCGGGATAAGCATTAAGCCAATTTCAGTCGCGGGCACGGAACGGATAGTGCAGTATGCTTTTGATTACGCCCGCAAGATGGGACGGATGAAGGTAACCAGCGTCCACAAGGCCAACATTATGAAGTTCACCGACGGGCTTTGGCTGGAGGTAAGCAGGCAGGTGGCGGCGAAAAATTCGGATATCGAGTTCGAGGACCGCATTGTTGATAATATGTGTATGCAGTTAGTGCAGAAACCGGAGCTTGTATGATGTTCTGGTGCTGCCCAATCTTTATGGTGACATCCTCAGCGATTTATGCGCAGGTCTGGTAGGTGGGCTGGGTGTCGCGCCGGGGGCGAATATAGGCGAGAAAACAGCTATTTTTGAGGCCACTCACGGCAGCGCGCCGAAATACAAGGGGCTTAACAAGGTCAATCCTGTGGCTTTGATACTCAGCGGCGTTCTGCTGCTACGGCACATCGGCAATACAGCCGAGGCATATAAACTTGAGAATGCGGTGGCGGAGGTAATAGCCGAAGGCAAAGACGTTACCTACGATATGAAGGCAGACCGCAACGACCCGACGGCTGTAGGCACACAGGAAATGGCCGACGCGATAATAAAGAAAATCACAGGTTGAGTATCGCATACCTTCCCGAAAACCTTTCGGCTGTAAAAACGGGCGAACATCTTCCAAATCCGAACGTATAAAACCGAAATTTTTTAGCCGATTATCGGCCTTGGGAGACAATAAATGAAGAGACACAAAGCCCTTCAATTCATCTACAGAATCTGGAAGGAGTGGTGGAAGACCGCCGCTATCATCGTTTTCGTGATAATACCGTTAAAATCGAGCATCGCCGACTGGAACTGGGTGCCGAGCGGCTCGATGAACCCCACGATACTTGAAGGCGATTTGATATACGTGGATAAGCTCGCATACGATTTAAGATTTTCTCTTACGTTCAATCGGCTTGCGGAATGGTCCAAACCGCAAAGGGGGGATATCGTGGTTTGCTTCTCTCCTGAAGACCGGACACGATTGGTCAAGAGGGTCATTGGGCTGCCGGGGGACACTATTGAATCGAGGTCAGACGTGATTTTCATCAATGGCCGCCCTCTCAGTTATACCCCAAATGACGTCAGGTGCGCTGAAGGGCTTGCGCCTGGGTTGAAAAACCATGCCGTGTTTGCAACAGAAAACCTCGACGGGTATGAACATACGGTTATGAGTGTCCCATCGTTGCCGGCGATGCGTAACTTCGGGCCTGTTACGGTGCCGCAGGGCGACTACTTCGTGATGGGCGACAACCGGGACAACAGCAGGGATTCGCGATATTTCGGTTTTATGGAAGGAAGGGCAATAATTGGAAAAGCAAAGGCAGTGATTGTTTCATTTGACAAGACCGACAAGTATCAACCCCGGCTGGAAAGGTTCTTTGCCCCCTTGAAATAGTTGTTCCTGAATGGTATAAGGAGTCCCTTTAAGGGGCTTTTTGATTGAAGCCGCTTTGAAGGTTCGATAGTGACGAAAACGCAGTAAAAAAAGACAGGCGGCAACACCCTAATCGAGGCAAAAGCAATAAAGCAGGGGAAATTTGTCGCGAAGCCGTGCATTTTATCACCTTGCTATGATTTTAGCATTTATTTCTACGAAGCACTTCGGGTGAACGTAAATACTGAAAGGCAGCGTTATGGTGACCTGTGTCGTTTTTGATTTGGACGATACGCTCTACGATGAAATCGAGTATTACAAAAGCGGTTTTCGTGCAGTAGCCCGGATTGTCGCTGAAACGCAGGGTTTGGGCGATGAGAAGAAACTTTATGATGTTCTGTGGAGTTTGTTCAGCAAAGGAAATCATACCACAACCTTTAATATGGCTTTTGAGCAACTCGGTCTTGCCTGTGATGACAAATTTATCGGAAGTGCGGTGCAATCATTTCGTCTGCATCGTCCATTAATGGCGCTGCCCGCCGGAACCGAAAATGTTCTGAAAACCTTATATGAAAAATACACACTGGCGCTGCTGACGGACGGATACCTGCCTGCACAGCGGCTTAAGGTTCAGGCACTGGAAATAGAAAAGTATTTCCGGTGCATAATTTATACCGAAGAGCTCGGCAGGAAATACTGGAAACCATCGACAGCTGGCTTTGAAAAAATTCTGGAGACGCTGAAAATAAAAGGTAAAAATTGCGTATATGCGGCTGACGACCTGACAAAGGATTTTATTGCTCCGAACAAACTTGGGTTCGGGACGATTCAACTGATTCGCCCGAACGGCATACATCACGGCAAAGCGCCCGATGAAGACGCAAAACCGAAATATGTAATCAAATCTCTCGATGAATTACCGAAACTGTTGAAGGAAATGTGAGAAAGTGGAAGCCGGAAGTCGTAGAAAGGGTATTTAAGGATGATAGTTTCTATAAACGTGCGTTTGATATTCTGATGTTACCGTCGGGATACCTAATACCTCTAAATATGCTTTACTTTTCCGCCCTGAGAATTTTTCAGCCATACTTCGGCATCGTAGCGGAGCATTATGAGATTATCCTCGAAGCCGTCTAATTTGATATCCGGCTTTTGGCCGACGAGTTCCTGAAGAATCCATTTCGGAAAGTTCGCACCGGCTTTTATTGAAAGAGGGGCGCCGCCGCCAAACCGCGGGTTTATTTCGATGAAATGTATTTTTTTATCGAGGTCCAAAATCAGTTGAATAGTGATAACGCCAGGACCGGCGCCGAGGGTCTCGACAAGCTCGGCTGTACGCTTCATAATGTATTTGTTCTTGACGATCTGACTCTTTGAGACCTCGCCCGCTCTTACTTCGATGCGTTTTCTCGGCACAACACAATGGACTTTCATGTCGGCGCCTACAAAAACATCGCAGGTGTATTCAGTGCCTCTGATGAATTCCTGAACGATGCAATTGGGTACTCTTTTTGAGTAAAAAGCCAGCTCACTATGGTTGCGCACCATTGTGGTGTGGCGGCTGGCAGAACCGTCCCAGGGTTTCAGAAAGCGGGGGTATTTCAGTGATTTTTTTGCCAGCGCCGCACGCGGCGTTATAACTTCAGGGGTATCAAAACCATTTTTAGTTAGAAACCGGTATGTCTCTCTTTTATCTCTGCAGATGTCAATAACACCGGGTGAGGATATCAGCACTTGGCAGCCAAGCCGGGCGAATTTCTTCCCGTTTTTCGCAAATAGAAGCAGGTTTGAATCTATGGTTGGTATAAGCAAATCAATTCTGTTTTTTCGCACAAATGCCAGTAATTCTTTGAGATAACCCGGGTGGGTTATCGGTTTAACCGTATATTTCCTGTCGCACAAATGCAAAGCGCTGCTCAAGTTGTTGGCATCGGTGCCGAAAAAAGTTACATTCAACCCCAACTGCTTTGCCGCCCTTCGGAAGCTATTCAGAAGCGATACACGCCTGCCGATGGTGGTAAAAAGTACCGATAGATGCTTGCGAGGAATTGGTTTTAATTTTGCCGTTGCTGCTACCTCTGACTTTTTTAATTCTGCAGGGGTATAAAAACTGCTTTTCATTATTTTCCTTTGTTTGAATGGTTAGACGGGCGGTGTGAGTTTAAGATACACATGAATTGGGCATTCATTCTCATCCATACACATAGATATACGTATTGAATCGGCTAAATATTGCATGATTAGTAAATTATACCACAGATTTAATATAAAAGTATAGTCCTACGGGTTTTTTGTGGCAAAAAACAGGGTTTTGGGTAATATCATCTCATGGTAGCCAAAATAAGGCGTAAAGTAAGTGAATCAGGAAACATATAAAAAATTGATTAGCGGTAAGAATTCAGGGCTATTTGCCTCGGCTGCGAGATTAGTATTGGGTATTGTCTCGGTGTTTTACGGGCTGGGCGTATCATTGCGAAATTGGCTGTTTGACGCGGGGCAGGCCAAATCTTACTCTGTAACCACTGCGGGACTTGTAACATCGGATAGGACACAGGTTACGGTTCCGGTTATAAGCGTTGGCAATATCACTGTCGGGGGGACGGGCAAAACGCCTTTGGTAATTTGGTTGTGCAATTTGTTTCGCGAGGAGAGCGTCAATTGTGCCATACTTACCCGCGGATACAAGGCGACGACGGGCCAGAACGATGAGCCGGGGATGCTGGCTAAAAATTGTCCGGGCACGGCGGTAGTGGTAAACCCTGACCGGCTTGCCGGGGCGATTGAGGCGGTAAAAAAACACCGGGCACAGATTTTGATTATGGACGACGGGTTTCAGCATCGTCGGCTTCACAGGGACATAGATATTGTAACTATCGACGCGATGCTGCCGTTTGGCTACGGCAGATTGTTGCCTGCCGGTTTGCTGCGGGAGCCCGTTTCGGCGTTGAAAAGGGCGCAGGCGGCAATAATCACCAGGTGCGACCTTGTTTCGAGGAATAATCTGGCGGAGTTGACGGCGACTATCAGCCGGATAAATCCCAGGATGATTGTCGCCCAGACGATTCACAGTCCTGTTTGCGCGACATCTGGCAAAAGGCAGATTCCGCTTGAAGAATTGAAAAACAAGAAGATTTACGTTTTTTGCGGGATAGCGAACCCGGAGGCGTTTCTTGCGACGGTCGGTTTAGCTGGCGCGAATATAACGAGGTCGAAGGTTTACGACGACCATCACAATTATACAGCCAGCGACGTAGAGGGGATTTACCGTGACGCGGCACAGTCAGGGGCTGAAATGATACTTACGACGGAAAAGGACTATAACAAAATCGGTTTGCCGGGCAGTTCCCCGGCTTTGGAATTGGCATATCTGGCGGTTAGGTTGGAATTTGTGGATGGGGCCGACCGCATAAGAGAGTTGATTGAACGGTCGCTTGCGGGTAAAATCATACGGAAAAGAACCGTTTAATCGCAGAAAACCGCTATGTATGAAAAACTTCTCAAGGCCGTAACGAAACTCGGCACGCCGAAAGTGCTGCTTGTGGGCGATTTTATGCTCGACGCGTATATTTATGGCGATGCCGAGCGGATAAGCCCTGAGGCGCCTGTGCCGGTGTTGAAAGTTACCAGGACTGATTATGGCTGCGGCGGGGCGGGTCTTGTGGCGGCGAATTTGTGCGCGCTGGGGGCGGTCCCTTTATGCGTGGGCGTCATAGGAGACGACGCGAACGGGAAAAAACTAAAAGACCTGTTGAAGGAAAAAGGGGCGGATATATCGGGACTGATGACCGTTCCGGACAGGCCCACGACGACCAAGCAGCGATTGATAGGTCTGGCACAGCACCGACACCAGCAGCAGTTGTTCAGGATGGATAACGAATCGACCGAGCCGTTGACCGAAAAGCAATATGACCGGCTGGAGAGGATTTTTGAGGGGAAGTTGCGCCAGGCGAATAATGTGTGTTTGCAGGATTATAACAAGGGCGTTCTCGCGGATTTATTCTGTAAAAAGGTAATACGGCTTGCGGCGAAGGCGCACAAAAGGGTTTTAGTTGACCCGTCGCCGATAAACGATTACTCGAAATACGCGGGCGCATCGCTTATTACGCCTAACAGGTATGAAACCAGCAAGGGCGTCGGCTTTGAGGTCAAGACCATCGGCGATGCCGCAAGAGCAGCCCGGCGATTGGTGCAAAAACTAAAACTTGAGGCCATCGTCATTACGCTGGATAAGGAAGGGGCGTATCTCAAATCGCCCGGATTCGATGAGCAAATACCGACCAGGCCCCGTAATGTATATGACGTAACGGGGGCAGGGGACACGGTGCTGGCGACTTTGGCGTTGACGCTTGCGGCGGGTTGTGATTTCAGGACAGCCGTGCAGTTGTCGAATATCGCGGGCGGGATAGAGGTGGAAAAATTCGGCTCAGCGACGGTCAGCATCGATGAGCTGGTTACCGAAATCGCCTATCTTAACCGTGGCGGTGAGGGCAAAATCCGTTCAGTTGATTCGCTTTTGGCGGAGCTGGCCTGGCGCCGCAAGCGAAACCAGAAAATCGTTTTTACCAACGGCTGTTTCGACGTCATACACCGGGGACACATCGAATACCTGAAATTCTGCAAAGAGCATAGCGACGTGGTGGTCGTCGGGTTAAACAGCGACAGTTCCGTCCGGGCCATCAAAGGCCCCGACCGGCCTATTCACAATCAGCTTGACAGGGCCGCGGTTTTGGCCGCGCTCGAGACAGTGGATTACATAACGATATTCAATGAGCCGACCCCGCTGAACCTTATTAAAAAGGTCAAGCCCGATGTTCTGGTCAAGGGGCAGGACTGGGAGAAAAAGGGCGTTATCGGCGCAGAGTTTGTCAAATCGTACGGCGGCAGGTTAATTTTGGCCCCTCTCGTGAAGGGCAAAAGTTCGACGCTGATAATCAAAAAAATGAAATCACAGGCGGCAAAAACAAAATCAGGGAAACGATGAGCAAAAACGATAAAAAACTGGTGTTCGAAATAATCCGGGCGCACAGGAAAATGGTTGCCGAGCTGGAAGAGTCGGGGCTGGAGACGATTTCCGGTATTGCCGGGGCGATAGTAAAAGCGACAAAGAAAGGCGCAACGGTTTATATTTGCGGCAACGGTGGTTCCGCTGCCGACGCCCAGCACATCGCGGCGGAATTAGTAAACCGCTTCGAGTCCAATCGCAAGGCGTTACCCGCGGTTGCCCTGACGACCGACAGTTCGGTAATAACTTCGATTGCCAATGACGATTGTTATGAGAATATATTTGCCAGGCAGGCGGAGGCGCTTGTGAGAAAAGGCGACGTTTTCTGGGCGATATCGACAAGCGGCTCGTCGCCGAATGTTCTGGCCGCGGTAAAGGTCGCCAGGCGCAAGGGCGCTTTGGTTGTCGCCTTCACAGGCCGAAAAAACAGCAGGATTGAACGACTGGCCGATATTTGTTTTTGTGCGGATAGCGAATCCGCGGCGAGAAGCCAGGAAATTCATCAGCTTGCTTATCACATAATCTGTAAACTCGTTGAGCAAAGTTTTGCATAGGCGAAGAAGATTATGTCCAATAAAGCGATATTCTTAGACCGTGACAATACGATTATAGAAGACCCTGGGTACATAAATAATCCCGACCAGGTGAAACTTCTTGATGGCGTTACTGAACCCCTGTCCGAGCTTAAAGCGATGGGCTATAAGCTTGTTGTGGTGTCGAACCAGTCCGCGGTAGCAAGAGGAATTGTGACGGAAGAGGCGCTTGGACAAATTCACAAACGGCTTGAACAGCTGCTGGCTGAAAAGGGCGTGTCGTTGGACCGCATATATTATTGCCCGTATTACATCGACGGGGTTATCCCAAAGTACCGTAAGGACAGCGATTGGCGAAAGCCCAATCCTGGGATGCTCCTTGCGGCGAGCAAAGATATGGATATCAACCTGCCGGAATCCTGGATGGTTGGCGACAGTCCCAGTGACATAGAGGCGGGCGCCAGGGCTGGCTGCAGAACGATAATGCTTGCCGGCCGGACGCATGAGCAGAAGATTAAGCCGGGCGAGCCGGGCCCGGATTACAGGGCGGTAAATCTCAAAGAGGTCGTGAACATTATCAAGATGCGAGTCCGTTCAGGCCGGGAATCAGCCGATGCTTTGCCTCCTGAGCAGCCGGTTCAGCAGCGCCAGGAAGAACTGCAACAACCCGCTGCTCCGCAGCAAATAACCACGCCGCCGCAGCAAGTCGAACCGGAGCAGGCCGGCCCGCGGCAAGAGGATGAACAGCAAACCAGAGAGCAACTGCTGCGCAGCATCCTCGACCAGCTTAAACTGATGCAGCGAACCAATATGTTCGGGGAATTTTCCATAACCCGTTTTGTCGCGGGTATCGCACAGGGGCTGGTGTTTTTATGTTTGCTTGTCAGCGTCTGGTTTTTGATGGCCCCCGCGAAACAGTCGAACCCGCTGTTGATTTCCATAGGGTTCGCCGTACTTTTGCAGTTGATGGCGCTGACTTTTTATATGATGCGCGGGCCGCGATAGCGGGGCTGCGCTGAAATCATTCCCTTTGACGATTCGTTAGAATTAAAAAAAATGTCTGATGCGAAGGATAACATTCTGGTCTGGCTTCCCTCTCCGATGGGGGACGCTATTTTATGCACGCCTGCTTTGCGGGCCATCCGCAAGCGGTTCGATTCCGCGAAGATAACATTTTTTGGCAGTCCTGTTGTGCGTCAGGTTTTTTCGCCCTGTGGTTTTACGGACGCGTGGCTCGAACAGGATAAAAGCGGCGTATTCACCACTGCCCGGATGTTGAAGAAGCATAATTTTACGCACGCGATTATGTTCAAAAATTCTTTTGGCTCGGCGCTTGCATGCCGGCTGGCGGGGATACCCGTTCGCATTGGCTATGCCAGGGACGGGCGCGGGATATTGTTGACCGGGAAATTGTATCCGCCCAGGTTGCCGTCGGGTGATTTTGAGCCGATATCGATTGTTGATTATTATCTGGCTGTCGCGGCGAAAGTTGGGGCCGACGTGCGGGACAGACGTATCGAGTTGTCGGTTGAGCCGAAAGATACGGAGAAATTGAAAGCGAAATTGCCGGCGGTTTTCAACGCGAAGGGACCTGTAGTGATTCTTGTCCCCGGCGCCGCGGCGGGCCCAAGCAAACGCTGGCCTGCGGAGAGGTTTGCCCGGACCGCCGACTGGCTGGCCGAAAGATATAACGCGATGATTGTGCTGTCGGTTGCGCCTAACGCTGAAGAAAAACATATCGCAGAGCATATCGTTGATGCCGCGAAACATAAGCCGATAAATCTGGGTGATACGCCTGTCGGACTTGGGGAGCTGAAGGCGCTTATCGCTGTCGCGGATTTGGTCGTCTGTAATGACACGGGGCCGAGACATATTGCAATCGGGTTGAAACGAAAGGTCATCACGCTGGTCGGCCCCAATGACCCGGCGTGGACGGACCCTGGTTATGCCGACGAGGTCTTTATTAAAGGCGATGCCCCCTGCGCACCGTGCGATAAGCCCGTTTGCAGAGAATCGTCGCATTTTTGTATGGAAGCGATAACCGTCGAAATGGTCTGCAAGGCCTCGGCAAAAGCTTTGGATGCGGGCGGTTTCGGGAAGCGGGGCGGGATATGACGGACTTTTTCATCGACCCGGCATACAAAACCGGTTTTGACCGGCTCGGCCTTGCGTCAATCGAAGCGGTGTTCGCGTTTGGGGCGGGGAAAAATCTTACAAAGGAAAATCTCGCCTCACATCGAAGCAGAATCGAATTTCAGATTTATCCGCCGGGGCGGATTGAGTCGCCTGCCGTTACGGTTTTTCTTAAAAGATATGACAATCCGCCGATAATGACCCAGTTGAAAAACTGGTTGTCCGCTAAAAAACGCGTCAGTTGCGCTTTGGCGGAGGTTGAGGCGGCGCAAAAACTGGCAGCGATGGGGATAAATACGGCAAAGATGATTGGATGGGGACAGGTTTGGGGAGGTCCTTTCGAGAAACGAAGTTTCGCTGCTATCGAGGAAATACGGGATGGACAATCGCTGGAGAAAAATTTGCCTGTCTTTTTTAACGGACCAGCGACGGCAGAAAATCTTGTTTTGCGCAGACAGTTTATAAAACAATTAGCGTTGTTTGTGAAGAAATTTCACGACACCGGTTTTCGTCATCGCGACCTTTACCTGTGCCACATATTCAGGGTCCCCGACGGTCGATTTTATCTGATAGATTTGGCAAGGGTGTTTAAGCCGGCGTTATTTGGCGAAATGTACCGTATCAAGGACGTTGCCCAATTGCATTATTCGGCTCCCGCGAAATGCTTTTCAAAAACGGACCGGCTGCGATTTCTTCGGGCGTACCTTGGCCGGAGAAAACTGAATGCCGGTGACAAGAATTTCGCCAGGCGAATCAACAGTAAGGCAATGCGTATGGCGAAACACGACGCCAGGCACGGCAGGGCAGTTCCTTTCATAACTTAGGCGGGTATAATACCGGCAGGATGAAAACGAAAGTCGCAATTATAATTGAGCGGGCCGATGTCGCGCTGGGCGGAGCTGAGCGCTCGGTCAGCGAAGTGGCTGAGGCCGTCGGGGCAATCGGCTACGATACTCATATCCTTGCCGCCAAAGGTCAGGTAACATCACCCAACGTGCATATCCTGTGCGCAGACGCAGGCGGCAAGAGGACGAGCTATCAGGTCTTTGCGCGTGCTCTGAAAAAACACACGGAACAGACCCATTACGATATTCTTCACAGCGTCCTGCCATTTGACTTTGCCGATATCTATCAGCCGAGGAGCGGCACTTTTGCCGAGTCGATAATCAGAAAGGCCGCGACGTATCGCTGCCCCGTTTTTCAGGCGTTGAAAAGAAAGACCGCTTTTCTGAATTTTCGAAGGACTGCCTGGTTTGGAGCTGAACGCCGGCTCGCGGAAGGACAAACCGGCCCATTGGTTATCGCGATTTCAAATTACGTGGCGGAGCAGTTCAGGACTCACTACCATATCCCTGAACATCGTATGGTGGTCATACCAAACGGCATCAAGCCGGCCGGACAGATAGAGAAGTCCCGCGTCGATTCNNCTGTTTCTTTTTGTCGGTCATGATTTCAAGCGTAAAGGTCTTGATTGCTTGGCGGAGGCGATTGGCAATCTTCAAAAAACGGATAATCATACGCCCGCGAGATTGGTTGTTGCCGGCCGTGCAAATCCGGGGGCATATCGCCGACTTGCCGCAAAATTGGGAGTCGAAGAAAAACTAATTTTTCTCGGGGCCGTCAATAATGTTCAGGAATTGATTGCGGCGACGGATGTCGCAGTGTTACCTACTTTTGATGACCCTTGTTCACGATTCATTCTCGAAGCCCTCGCCGCGGGCAAACCCGTCATAACCACGAAATTCAACGGTGCAATCGACCTGTTTGTGGATAACAGGCACGGTAGGGCAATCGATGACCCGCGAGATATTATTTCTCTAAGTGAGGCAATCGGATACTTCACTAATCGTGATAATCTTCACCGGGCTGAAAATGCTATCATCAGCGACAACCTTCGTCAGAATGTCTCTGTTGCCAGGGTCGCGCAACAACTGAAAGCGGTTTACGACGATATATTAGCGAAACGGGGGCGGCGATGAGATTGGCCGAATTTTTAATTGGTGCGTATTTGCTTGGCTCGGTTCCCTTCGGGGTGCTCATAGCCGCTGCTCACGGGATTGACCTGCGTAAAGTCGGCTCCGGTAATATCGGCGCGACGAACCTTTCCCGCGCATTGGGCAGGCGCTGGGCATACGTATGCTTTGTGCTGGACCTTGCCAAGGGACTTTTGCCCACATTGGCGGCGGGAATATGGCTCGATGGTATTGCGGGAACAAACGGGCTGCTCGCCCGGCTTGCCGTGGGTTGTGCGGCCATAATCGGTCACGTATTCCCCGTTTATCTGAAGTTCAAAGGCGGTAAAGGCGTCGCGACGAGTTTCGGCGTTGCGATTGGTTTGTGGCCGTATTACACGATTTGCGCGGGCGTTACCCTGGTGGTATGGATTGTCTTTGTTCTTATCTGGCGATACATATCACTTGCCTCGCTTGCCGCGGCGTTTGCTTTTCCAGTGATTCTGGTCGCGGCGATAGCCCTGATACCCGGCTGGCGTTTTTCGGATTTGTGGCCCTTGCTGATAGTGGCTATGGTCATTCCTGTTCTTGTTATTGTTCGCCACAGGGATAACGTTGTGCGTCTGCTGGCGGGTACCGAAAGCAAGGTGTTTCAGAAAAACAAGGAACAGGCCCACGATTCAAATCCGCCCCCGGCGAGACCTCGCCCGCTGGCGGGCAAGACAGGTTAAACGCAGGAGTGTCATTAACAGGTTTTTATTGCGCATAAAAAAGCCGCCGTGTTAGATTCACAGGCGGCTAATTCGAAACGTTATCCTCGGCGAAGCAGTTACAGGTTTTTATATTAACCACTGCTAATATCGGACAGATGGCAGTTACTCGCAAATAGGCAATTCCTGAAAAACCGCTTCGTAAAACCGCAATGCTAACTAAGGGGTATGATTAAAGACGTGGTGTCAATAATTGACGCCATTTGTGCTGAATTGCAGATGCCACACCGATGTGTTGAATTACCCGTGGCGTTGAAGGAGGCAGAAGCACAAAAAGGGGCCTGCCCCTTTTTTTTTCTCGGCCATCTGCGTTGGCTGCAGCGATTTATTAGGCTCCGTCGTCATTTAATAAACTCCATGCCGAGTGCAATCAGGCCGAACACTGCCAGTATCGGTCCCCACCACATCATCGGAATAAAAAACAATGTATGCGACTTTTGCAAGACAACTTCCTTGCCGGTCGTCGGGTCAATCAAAACCTGCGCCTTTAGGTTATGGAAAAAGCGGCCAACAAACCAGCATGCTGCGGCCGAAACGAGCAGAGATACTGCAAGCGGCCACTTATGGGTGTCCCAATATGTCCCATTGCCAGTGACGAAATTGGAAATGAGATTGGCAATCAACGAAAAGCCAAATGTAAAAACCGCCACGAGAAATCCCTTACCGCTCCAAATAATGTGAATCATAATCATTGCCTCTTATTCACAACACTACCAGCGTTATTATTCCTTGTGCCTTTTGCCACCAGCCAAAGGCGGGGGGTTAATCTTATTTCAATTTGTGTCAGCCGGCATCCAAATTGCAACATACTAACGACTAACGACTAACGACTAACGACTGTTAACTGTCCGCTGAACGCTGCTACCAATTAATATTTATCCACCGGCAGATAAATCTTCTGCTGAGGGTCGCGCAAGCACAAAAAGGGGCCTGACCCCTTTTCTTCGACAAACGTGAACTTACTCAATTTACTAAGTTTTTGCAATGTATCAATTAAGCATTTCCCTTATTGTGCTATTCTGCTTCGTTGAGTTAGACTGTCTTATGTAAATTGTTAATTGTTTTTTAGGTAGAATTGTTGTGCTTAAGATGTGCTTTCAGGAGAAGGGAATGGAATATGCGCACAGCGATGCGCAGCCGGCTGCTTTTTATAGCCGGACACATAACGATTTGATAGGCAATTCTTCCTCTTTTAATGCGGTACTTGAAACCATCAGCGCTATTGCCGCAAGAGAGTGCCCCGTCATTATTACGGGCGAAACCGGCGTCGGCAAAGAAATGATTGCAAGGCAAATCCACACCGCCGGCAATCGCTCGGCCAACGTCTTTGTGCCCGTTGACTGCACGACCCTTACCGGCCAATTATTTGAAAGCCAGTTGTTCGGGCACGTGCGAGGCGCATTCACCAGCGCTGTTGACAGTACACTCGGCTTTTTCCGGGCGGCTGATAAAGGCACTATATTTCTTGATGAAATCAGTGAAATCCCCCTCGAATTGCAGGCCAAGCTCCTGCGGGTTTTACAGGAACGGCGAGTTACCCCGCTCGGCTCGACCAAATCGTTTATGGTTGACGTCCGCGTCTTGTGCGCGACCTGCAAGGACCTGCAGGATATGGTCAGGAAAGGGACTTTCCGCTCCGACCTGTATTATCGCCTTAACGTCGTCCGCCTTGAAGTGCCGCTGTTACGACACCGCAGGGAAGACATATTGCCTTTGGCGGAGTATTTCTTAGCCGCCCAGGCCCACTTTTACGGTGAATCGCCCAAGGCGTTCAGTAAACAGGTTAAAGAGATCCTTCTTAATTACGCCTGGCCCGGAAACGTCCGCGAGCTTGCAAACGCCGTTGAGCGCGCATACGTGCTGACCCCGGACAAGGAAATTCAGCCCGCGGTATTGCCCTTTGAGCTGATAATAGCCGATTCCACCTCTTATCTAAAAGATCTAAAAGACCAGTTGCCCACCCTCGATGAGGTCAAACACAGGGTCATCACGCAGACCTTGGAATATACCAAAGGCCGAAGAATCGCCGCCGCAAGAATCCTGGGCATCGAACGACGTCAGCTCAACCGCCTTATGGAAAAGCTCAACATCCGCGCCCCACAATCAAACAAAGACAACGAATAATATTCCTTTGTTCTCGAATTTCAGCCCTCGTGACAAAAAAATACGAGGTCCTTTGCGCTGAATTACAGATACCATATCGATATGTTGAATTACCCGTGGCGTTGAAAATCGCTCTAACCGCGGAGAACGCTGCTTCGCTATAAGTTTCGCAGGGCGAAGATTGGCTGACAGCTTTTTACTGTGGCCCCATTCTATTCATCTTCTGTGGTGTATTGTTGTATCTTTCCCAATAGTCGCTTCCAGAGTCGGTCAACTTTGTCTAAGTCGACTCTGCAAAATCGCGTATTGGCTCTTTTTGCCATATTTTGTTTAAGTATTGTCACAGGATAACGTCCAAAATTCTCTACGTAATTCTGCAATCGCGACAATAAGTCGGTATCATTCTTGCATTCTGTAATCTCTGTTTCCCGAAATAGTTCAACTAATTTATGCCCCGTTATTTTTGCATTCTGTTTTTGTTGTTCAATAAGATGAGGATCGATGGCTACCATTATTCCCTTGATCAGAGTTTCTATAGCCAATCCACTGAGAAGCATATAGACAGGCCCATAAAAGAGATCGTTCCTGGCCGCAATAAGGTCATCGGATTTCCTTTGTCGAGGCCAACAATTATCTCGCAGAATATCGGCCGCGTGTTTCAGGTTCTCGGCATAGCAGAGCCAAGCTTTAGGATCTTTGGCAATCTGTGACCAACTCTGTCTGTGAAATTTATCTTTATCGAATTTTGATTGGTTATTCATGCAATTAGTTACTCTCTATTTCCAGTTAGCCGACACCGGTTCAGTTACCGTCTGACCCCTATCTAACTATTGACCGAGACGCAGCAATAGCCGGGTCCTCGCCGTAGAGAATATGGTGCACAATTAGAAATACAATAGCAGCAACAATGATGATTACGGTCCACTTGATAATATCACAGAGCATTTGTTTACCGCCTAAACGCAACGCCTCTACGGCATAGGATTTGAACTTGTGCAAGATAGTGTTCATTGCTCACTCCTTTAAAGCCAGTTTGCCGACATTGCCTCTTGCCTTTAGTGGGAGACAACACATAAACGTTATTATTTAATGATCTTATTAACTCGTAACCACGGCATGTCGTAATCTCCTCCGATTTCGCCGATATATTTTATTGAATCCCCGAACAGTTTCTGACCGGCTGATTCTACAACAAGTAAAGTATCATGATTATAGGCATACTCTACAAAATCTTCTTCAAGATCATAGTATTGACCGGGTAAAGCAGCAGAAATCACCTTGGTCTTTTGTGGGTTATTACAGCCGAAATTTTCATAAAGCTTAAATGTGATATCATAACGTTCGCAATTTAAAGGTAACTGGTGTTTTTGACGTATAGGGTATGCTACTTCGTAGGTTTGATTTGGATTGTGCACTCGCTCAAAGCCCATTTTCAGCCAAAAAGGAAGCGATTCCGGAGAACAAGAACCAGATATTCCAGGATAGCCCTTGTTTTTCGCACATTTAATAATATGTTCCACGAGTAAACGCCCAATACCTTTTCCGCGATAATCCGGTCTAACTTCAAGAATCGCAGAATTGCATCCGTTTCCGAGATAAAAGGCCACAGGTAAATTATCTTTGTTGTCTATTGCTACAGTAAGTTCGTCTTTTTTCTGCACCTCCTCTATCAGGGTTGTATTGTTGTAAAAGCCCTTTCCTTCCCCAAAACGGTCAAATTCTTCTTTCAACCACGATTTAATTATTTTTAAGTCCGACGTTGTTGCTAATCTGAAATGCATGGCAGTTCTCCTTTTGAAATACGCATCTCGCCAGGAAATTATATCGGCTGAAAAGAAGGGATGGTTTATCGGGTAAACGGCTCGATTGCCTATTTTCTCGCTTTCTCTGCGGTTCAAATAACGAAAAAGCCGATAATTCATTTAGTCCTATTTAGGAGTGGAATATTATGCGGCATCGCTTTTTGGCTGATGACAAGCGGCTTAGAAGGAGAAGAAGATGAAAAGGCAATCAATTCCTGTATTGGCAATTTTGGTGGTTTTCACGTGTATTGATGGTGTAAGTGGAACAGTTATAAAATTTGATGACGGAGGAACTCACATCCTCACTCAAGCTTGGGGGGACATGGTATATGTCGAGGTTAGCAATAATACTCATGTTATTGTGATGCCTGATGCAACAATGTATGGTTTGGAATCATGGAATAGCTCTATCGATGTATTTGGGGGGACATTTTCGCATTACTTTATTATCAATGACAGTGTGTTGCAGATTACAAGCGGCTCGATGCCGTTCGTCAACCTTTTTGGAAGCCAAGCGGATATTTCTGGTGGAGTGTTTTCAAGCGGGATAATGTGTGCTGGAGGTCAATTAACAATCTATGGATCTAATTTCAATTACCCTTATGGAATGCTTGCCCTCGGACGTACAACTGAACCAGCTTTAACTGGCACATTGGCCAGCGGGGAATCGTTCAGCAATGTAGTTGGAAGTGGACATAATGACCATTACCATGATGGAATCATTATACTTTCTCCACCCGTTCCCGAATCCACCACACCCCCAATTGCCAATGCTGGTTCCGACCAAACCGCGATGGATACTGATAATAGCGGCAGCGAACTCGTTACTCTCAACGGCTCCGGCTCTACTGACTCTGATGGCAATATCGTTATCTATGTATGGTCTGAACAAGGCAACCAAATCGCTACCGGAGTCAATCCTTCTGTACTCCTGACTGTTGGAACGCACATTATTTCTCTTACCGTTACTGATAATGACGGCTTAACGGATACCGATACTGTAACTATTACAATCATCCAAGAAAATCCATCGGAATACCCGACTCTGTATGAAATTCTGGGTGGTTCAGCACCGACCATTGCAGAATCCGGGCGTGATTTTGTAACACTTACAAGCCCAGATGCAAATTTAGTCGCCTTTATTCTTCTTGAATCTGCTGGCTTTGCAAATGAGAATGTTTTCGGCATTTACAGCGCTTATGACCCACAACAAAAACTGCAACTGTTCTCCGGTAGTGATAGTCCGACAGATACGACTATCGTCCAGTTCAACGCTACTGATGGCAATGCTGAGAATCTGCAAACCGGACAAACGGCCAAAATTGGGAAATTCTTTGGCTTTTATTTAACAACTCCGCAGAATGGCGGAATAACATATTATACAGATTTAACACGGAATCCGGATTCGTCAGAACACGGTTTGATTTTCAATACATCGGGTTTTGCTGGCGTCATTGAAAACGACCCCGATACCGTTATTGCCTTTGAGGATTTCCTTGGTTTAGGTGACAGGGATTATAATGATATGGTTGTCGGAATAATAAACGCTGTTCCACTGCCGGGAACAGGGCCTTACTGCCTCAGAGACATCCCCGGCGATGTAAACCATGATTGCAAGGTAGATTATGAGGATTTCGCAATAATGGCATCGCATTGGCTCGAATGCAACCTTGACCCACAATCAGCGTGTCGGTAAATAAGTTTCCTCTGCCTATCCTTGAGGTAATTTGGTGGGGCAAGCCACACCCTACAAACTGACCTTACGCTGAAGTTCAAAACCGGGGATATTGTTGAAGCGATAGGCGATGTCAACTATGGTGATACGTTGACTTTGAAGCTTACCGGCGTGCTGATTGGCGAAAGACCCATTGAGGGAGCCGACTGTGTTCTTATTGGCGGCAAAAGTAAACCTTTCAATAAATTCGACGTTAACAAAGACGGCGTGGTTGATTCGCGGGATTTTGCTATTTTTGCCGAGAACTGGCTGCAATCCAGTATTGTTGAGGAGTAGCATCTAAACTTTTGTGGCAATATTAAAAGCAGTGTTAATCCTTGTAAATCAGTGTCTGAAAAAACTGTGTAATCTGTGGCTAAAAAAATTCTTCGTGTCTTAGTGGCTTCGTGGTTTTTTAGTATTTATCAACCGGCAGATAAATCTTCTGCTGAGGGTCGCGCAGATTGATGTATTTGACGCCCGACAGTGTCCCGTACTGCTGGTAGTAGGTATAAAGTTTGGCTAACTTATCGTCGTCTGGGCTTTCGAGGTGCCGTTGCCATGTTCCTAATTCCGCCCCCCAGATAATTTGTGTGCCGTCTTTTGTGTAAAGGGAGATATGCGGTTCGCGTTTGTTCTTGCGGCCTTCGAAATTGGCAACGTCGATTCTGTCTATTTGGCGAAGCAGCGGTTTATCGGCGCTTACGGCGATGTCCATGCGTGAGAGCCGATTCAGGACAGCCATAGCCGCGGAGAGGTCATCACCATGCCAGACCTTACCCGGGGTAGGGGGGATTTTGCTGAGTTCCAGGCCCGTTATATTTATGACAGGCAAATTACCAAGCGGTGAATAATCGAGGACGACGAGGTCGGCGTCGATGAAAAACTTATTTTTTTCGGCGGTAACGAGGAGCATCGGTTTTCGCCAGTGTCCGGTGATGAGTATGCTTTTGTTAGTGGTCTGCACCTTCGCGTCGGCCAGCCACGGGACCAGAGCAGCGATATTACGCTGGGCGGAGGCGGCGATTTTTTCGTCGTCGTTAGTGCTGTTGTTCGCTTCGGCGGTGGCGGCAGCGTAAATCCTGTTTTTAATCTCTTCGCTCACCCAGTTTGGGACCTCGCCGACCAGCTCGATAGTTCGGTTGCCCGATGAGCCGGTGGTTTGCGTTTTTACGTATCCGTCTAAGAACGCGAAGCCCGCCAATACCAGGCCAAAGGCGCATACGAATAACGCTACCTTCGCGTAACCTATAACGTTCGACTTGCCGGACATCTTAATGCTCCCCGAACGTAGTCCGAATATATTAAAGCCTTTTTTTTTCGCAGCCAATTTTATTTTCTCCGCCGAAGGCGAGGCCTCGCCGAAAGGCGGGTCCGGTCATCAGTTTTATGGGCTTTTTTCAAATCAGCAAGGGCCAACTCCACTATTTTCAGGCACAGCCGGCTCATTGAAATCCCAATCTTCGCGGCGGCCTTCGGCAAAAGCGAATGGCTCGTCATCCCCGGAATGGTGTTGATTTCGAGCGCATAAGGTTTGCCGTCGTCGCCGATAATAAAGTCAACTCTCGCGGCGCCCCTGCATCCAAGCGAATTAAAGCAGGTAATCGCCGATTCCTGTACTTTATCGACCAGTGCGCGGTCATTTAATGAATCGAAGAGATATTCTGTTTTATCGCCGATGTATTTGGCGTGATAATCGTAGAAACCGGTGGGCGGGCGTATTTCCAGGATGGGCAGGGATAGTTTCCCGAGGATGCCCACGGTAATCTCTGTGCCCTTTATGAATTCTTCAATCATACAGTCGCCGAACTGGGCGGCGCATTTTTTCGCTGCCGCAACCGCTTGCTTAGGGTCATTCGCGATTGATATGCCTATTGTGCTGCCTTCTCTGAGGGGTTTGACGATGTATTTTGACCCGAGTTGGCGAATCTGTTCCTCAACGGCAGCGGTTTTTTTATCCGGCTCGAACAAAATCGAATCAGGCATTGTAACTCCCGCGGCGGTAAATCTTTTTTTGCTTTCCCATTTGTCGAACGCCAGCCGGCTCGCTAATGGGCCGCTGCCTGTATAGATGAGGCCTTTCGATTCAAGGATTTTTTGTATCTGGCCGTCTTCGCCGAACGTGCCATGAAGAGCGATGAAAAACACGTCGATTGTTTCGTCGTCGAGTATGTCAAGCGCGTCGGGCCTTATGTCTGAGGTGATGACATTAGCGCCGGCTTTTTTTAAAGCATCGGCGACGCATTTGCCGCTTTGGATACTGACTTCGCGTTCCCTGCTTATGCCGCCCATAAGGACGGCCACTTTAAGCTGGTCAGGCGACGATGATGACCCCGGACTTGGAGAAGGATGAGACCGCATTGTTTATTTCCAGATTTCGATCTCAAGCTCCAGCTCGACGTTGAACTGCTTTTGGACCTTTTCTCTCACTGTTTCTATCAGCCGCATAACGTCTCGGCTGGTGCAGCCCTTTTGCGCGATGAAAAAGTTGGCGTGNNCAGCCCGAATTGATGGTGTTAAGGGGCTGGTTATTTTTCTTGTAAACCCAGTTTTCCTTAATCGTTTTCGTAATCTGTTCCGGGTCGCCTTCGGCCATATTTATTTTCGCTTCGAGGATGAATTTAGCCGTGATATTTGTCTGGCGATAATCGAACTGAAGCTCTGGTTTTTTCTTTTCGGATATTTTGCCGTCCTTGTCCATCAGGGTAACGCTTTCGACGACGGTTCCTATGTCGCCGAAGTTTCCGCCTGAATTCATCCTGACCGCTCCGCCCACTGAACCCGGAATACCCGTCAGGGGTTCGAGGCCCGAAAGGCCTTTCTTGGCGCAGGTCAGCAGCAGCCGGCTCAGCTCGACGCCCGCGCCTGCTATGACCTGTTCTTTGACGAACTTAATCTGTGAGAAGTTGTCGCTCTTGAGTTGTATTACCGCTCCGCGAACGCCCTCGTCGCTGACTAAAAGGTTCGAGCCGTATCCCAGCACGTAAATCGGCACTTTATTCTCGTTGCATCGTTTTACGACCAGTGCGAGCTGTTCGGTATCCTGCGGTTTTATAAAGTAGTCCGCCGGCCCGCCAAGCCCGTACCACGTTTCTTTCGCCAGGGGATGTTTCGTTTCAACTATTTTTTCTAAGCCATTTAAGAAATTCATCGCTCACCTTCCAAACGTCGCCTGCGCCCATGGTAACGACCACGTCGCCGGCGGACACTTGTTTGGTTAAATATTCGCAAATTGCGTCGAAGCCGTCAATAAACAAAGCTTCGCTTCCTTTTGCCCGTATTTTATCGACGAGGACCTGTGCGTTCACCTCTTTTTTTGACTGCTGCGAGTCGCGGACGAAGTAAATTTCCGGCATAATCGTTATATCGGCAAGTTTGAAGCTTTCGGCGAAGTCATCCAGCAAAAATCGCGTCCGACTATACTGGTGAGGTTGGAAAACGCACCACAGGCGTTTGGGCTGGTAATGCTCTTTAATCGCCTTGAGCGATGCTCGGATTTCGGTGGGGTGATGAGCGTAATCGTCGAGAATGGTTACGCCATTGATTTTTGCCTTGAGCATCAGCCGGCGGTCAACGCCCGTGAAGCCGGGCAATAATCGCAGGATGTCTTTTGCGGCTAAACCTGCGTTTACGGCTGCGGCGATAACAGCCAGCGCGTTGGCGACGTTATGTTTGCCAGGCACGCTGATATGGGTTTTGCCGAGCAATTCCTTATTGTGATAAACGTCGAAGGAGTAAAGTCCGTCTTTTTCGACGATATTGTCGGCGTAAAAATTGTTTTCCTTGCCGAAACCGAAGGTCTCGATTTTTCGGTTGTTTTCGAGCAGGCGGGAATCCAGAAGCAGCTGTTTGGTGTTTTTATCTTCGCCGTTGGCGATGATTACGCCCGAATTTTTTGTGCCAAGCGCGAAATCGCGAAACGCCTCGACGATTTCGGCTTCGTCTTTGTAGTAGTCGAGGTGGTCGGCCTCGATATTTAGGATGACGGCGATTTGCGGCTTGAGATTCAGGAAGCTGCGGTCGTATTCGCAGGCCTCGGCGACGAAATGCTGCCCGCTGCCGACGCTCGATGAGCCGGCGAGCTGGGTAACAACTGCCCCGACGACGAAATTTGGCTCAAGGCCCGCAAGTTTGAAGAGGTAGGCGAGCCAGCCGGAGGTTGTGCTTTTGCCGTGAGTGCCCGATATGGCGATACCCTGATAAAACTGGAAGACCTTGCCCAGCATCTCGGCGTATTTATAGACGCGGATGCCTTCGCGGCGGGCGAGCTTCAATTCGGGGTTTTCCTCTTTTATCGCGGCTGATATCACTACAGCGTCCGCCTGTGGATTGAGGTTGTGCTCCTTGTGGCCTATTTTTATGTCCGCGCCGAATTCGCAGAGGTGGTCGATTGTTTCGCCCGGGTTCTGGTCGGAGCCGGTAACGATTGCCTTGTGTTTGAGCAGAAGCATCGCCAGGCCGCTCATACCGATACCGCCGACGCCTATGAAATGAAACCGTTTGCCCGCAAGTCCGTTAAATCCGTTCGTAACCACTTCCCATCCTCGCCTGGCTCTTGTGGCCGGCTGATGTATCCTTACATTCGTCCTGAGCATATTTCATCCTTGAAATTTATCCGCCTTTCGTTTGGCGGAATTACACCTGCCCCTTCTGCTAGTTTGCGCGAGTAAACTGAAGGGGTCACCCATCAAAGTCAGAGATTTTAACGCGCAGAAAAGAGCAATGAAAGAAAAAATTAGACGCTGATTTAGCCACAAGAAGGCACAAAAGGTTTAGCCACAGATTGCACAGATTACACTGATTTATTTTAGACGCAGATTCCTTCGACCACTGCTCAGGACAGGTAACGCTGATTTTTTGCCACTCCCTAAGGGATGCCTTACGGCAAGAGGGCACAGAGAGCACAGAGGTTTTTAACCACGGATTACACGGATTCTCACGGATTTTTGCTATCTGTCATTGCGAGGCCGAAGGCCGAAGCAATCTCCTCAAACTCAAAACTAAACACTTAACACTCAAAACTGTCTTCCATCCGCTCTACGCTGAATGCTGCTTCTTGTCATCGTCCAGATGGAGGACATGGAGAAAACGGTGCGCGATGGGAAACATAATGACGCCGGCTACGCCGATAAATATAAGTCCCGAAAAAAGCGCATAGAAACCCGCGAACAGTTTGGCCGCCGGCCAATGCAGCTCGTTGACAGGCCCCATGCCTCCGAGAATCATTGAGGCATTGAGAAAAGAGTCGAGCCATGGGAGACCTTCGAGGCAATGGTAGCCGAGAATCCCTATTCCCAAAGCGCACACAATAGCGGCCAGGGCAACCAGAATATGCAGCAAAAGGCGATAAACGAATTTTCTTAGCGGCAGCAGCGGTTGGGAATGATGCTCGTACATTCTTTAGTCCTTAATTGGCGAATTCCATTTTAGCCACTGATTTCACAGATTGCACTGTTTTTTTACCACTCCCTAAGGGATGCCTTCCGGCAAGAGAACACAGAAGACACAGAGAACTTTTTTAGACACGGATTCCTTCGACTACTGCTCAGGACAGGTTACACGGATTAACACTGCTTTTGCTCGGCTTGCGTTCTGCGGCTAAAGGTATTCTCGATTCAAGCATCTGCGATACCCTTTCGCCTTGTCCGCGAAGGCCTTTGGCCTTCATTACTAAGCCGAGGAAAACACACTGTCCGCTATACGCTGTACGCTGAACGCTGTCAATAACACGCGGGAAAAAACAATGAAAGAAAAAAGATTGATTTAGATACTCGATATTGGATGCTCGATACTCAATGTCAAAGGCAGGTTTAGTCGTTTGTATTGCCGAAGCGGGCCATGTGCTTCGCTACGTGTAGTATATCATAATTTGGATACCGCCGGAGACGGGATAGAAGATTGTCTGCTTTCGCGGATTTAATAGAAGGATATCAGCCGAAAGCAAGCCACCTGTGGAGAAATAAAACAACAGCGTTATCATGACCGTAACGGCCAAGACGACAGGGCCTGCGGCAAATCTCAGGGTCAACGCTAAACCTTCGTATGCCGGAAGTGACAATCACGCCGCCCTGCGTCTTAAAATGCCATAAGCCACTTCAGCTATCAGCGGCGAAGCAATAGCACAATCACCACGATGAGAATAATGAGCCCCAGCCCACCACCGCCCCAGTAAATGTACGGGCCATCGGCGAGAACATGCGTAAAAGAATTTGCGAGAACAGTAAACATTATAGAACTCCTTAAACTTGTATTTCCCATATTTATCCGCCTATGGCGGATTAAACCCTTGGTTCCGAAACCAGGGGCTGCCAGTGCCGCGATAATATCAAAACCTGTCTTAAGATGCCAAAGTATTTTTTACGAATTTTATCACTTCACCTGCCAAAATCCAAAATATTGGCCTTAAAGCCGCTGCTGTCGTACCCTTTCATTTTTATGATGTTACTAAACCATACTCTTTTATCTTTAATTATACTCCTGCCCTTATACTTAGCGTCTAAGGAAATTACCTATTTTTCCCGCCGCAGGCATGATTGAGGCGGAGGGCAAGACTTGTCAGCCGGCGGATTTTTGTCTGCCTGTCCTGAGCAAGGTCGAAAGGCTGAACACTCCACGCGGGAAAAAAACAATGTAAAGAAAAAATTAGACGCGGATTGACCCCGTGAGACAGGCAAAGCCGCCATCTAACGGGTAAACATGGTTTACGCCCCGCAAGGTGGGACTGCGCAGGGCTTCGCAGATGTTGTCATTTCTCTTCGGCTTGCTGCCAGTGCTTTACATTCTTCAGTTCCTGGTCGGTTCGATTCTTCAGCTCATGTTCGGCTTGCAGCCAGTACTGTTCACTTTGGCCTTGTCGGCGACCATTCTCGATATAAATTTCATATGCCCGCCTGGCAATTTCCTTGTGCGTAGGCGTACCGGCCGCCGGCACGGTTTGTGAATCCGTGTGCGTTTGCTGAGTTGCGAACACTTGCTTGGCTTTCGAGTCATTTATGTATTTATTCATAGGACACCCCATTTAATAATCTAAACCTCGTTACTGCTTGCAGCCATGTGTCATATCGGGCGAAGAAGAAAATACGGTTTTTAGAAGCCGCGTGGTATGTAGCCAAGCAGAAGCAGGATAAGCACTGTTACCAGCACGACGCCCAATAGACCGCTTGGGCCATAGCCCCAGTTACGGCTGTAATTCCATCTGGGCAACCCGCCCACGAGAATCAATATCAAAAAAACTAAAAGCAACAGACCCATAACACACTACCTTTCTTTTTATACTCACATCACAACTGTTCTATTTATAACCACCCTTATCTGTTTATATTATACGCCTCGATGTGGAAATGCCTGCTAAGTGTTAACTAACATTGCTGCTCTTAAATGCTTAGTCCTGGCTCTCCCCTCGTAGCGACCTGTGGTGAGCACCGTCGAACCAAGCGGAGATCCCCGCATGCTGTTGGCGGGGAGCCAGAGCCGGGGACCCAGTTTTCCTTGTGTTGTACGGCATTAGGCAATTTGCGCCTCGTCTTTAAGCATTATCCTTATTTCCCTTTATTTGCCCTGTGTTATAAAGAGTAGAGTTAATCTCGTATGAATTGTTCTTAAAAGCGTCATTTGTGGTAAAGAGACAGCAAAATTGTTGCCGCAGAAACAATAGTGACCGTATTTACAGTTAAAATAAGGTATTGATGAAAACTTTTTTAAGGAGATTGTTATGACAACGCAAGCTGATCAAAAACACAAGGCACAACATCAAAATATGAGCATGAAAGAATCTGCGTCTAAATTAGGAAAAAAAATAACGCGGTCCATAAGGGCTATTGATGACAGCGCAAAAAACAAACCTTGGAAATTCATAGCCGGCTGCGCTGCCGGCGGAGCCGCCATTGGATATATGCTTGGCCTAAAAAGGAAAAAAACAAAAGGTTCTTCGCCTGTATAATTCGCAAAAGTCGTTCCTGCGCAAGGTCGAAGGGATTTCACAGATTGCACCGATTCCTTAAAATATTTAGCCCTGCCATTTTCGCCGCAGGCGAGTGGCAGGGTTCTTTTTTTAACCACGGGGTCAACACGCAGAAAAAAACAATGAAAGAAAAATTAGACAAGGATTCCTTCGACAAACTCAGGATGCTTGTGGACGGAATCAAGCAGTTTGGGTAGAATTGGGGATTAATTAAGATTAAATTTTAGGACACCCCGATGGCTCTTATTAGGCCTAGATTAATAGACTGTTTTGATATACCTGTTTGTCAAGAGAATACAGATTTCGCAATACCATTCCTAGACGAAGATATCCCATTTTGCCTTGATCCTTTCTTGCTTTGGCGCTCCCCATCAATGCAGGACATAAGCCTACACGCTATGCTGGCCAATTCTTTCAACTATTTAGGATTTTTGGTCAATAAAGGTGATGAAGCAACCGCAACAGAAATCCTAATTAAATCCTCAGAGTGTGATGAGGTAGGTTTAGGTTTCTCCGGAACTCGCCAAGGACATAAAATAGGCCCTAAGGTTACCTCTGAGATTCTTTCGCTTTTCAGATTAATCCCACAAATTCAAAAAAGTGGTTTCACTCACTTTGAAGAGATACAACTTTATATAGACCAAATTTCAAAAGACAGAATCAGTGATATCGCATGCAATTATCTCAAATCCTGGCTTATTGATTACACAATGGATCAATGCCAAAAACTTGGAATCCCCATGGAAGATGTTACTTTGGAGAATGTTTATGATACAAAGGATAACGTCTTCAAAACGGAAAAAGTAAAATTGCCATTTAATCCACAAGATAAAAGGCCTGTACTGCTAGTACCAAAACGATGGTTGAGAGGGGCACCTTGGATTAACTGTGAAGATTATATAAATGAGTATTATATTAAGGACGTTCTAAAAGAAGAAAAAAGTTTAACCAGAATTGAAATACTCAATTTTAACAGACAAAATTATGACGTAGTTAGCGTTTATATAAAACTAAAAGAGAGAACACAGAATGATTGTCGTAACGATCCGTTATTTAGACCGATTCCAATATTCTCTGCGAAACGTAAAATTTCGACAATAGAAAAACTGCCGACTGGCAAGACTGATAATGCAGATAAGAAGTACGAGGATTACGTTTGTCAATTACTTGCTTCTTTACTCTACCCTCATTTGGATTTTGCAGCAGAACAAGTCAGAACAGATTCAGGTGTACAAATTAGGGATTTAATTTTTTACAATACCCGTTCTGAAAAGTTTCTTCAGGATATCCATGAGGTCTATGGTAATAAGCAACTGGTCTTTGAGCTTAAGAATGTACTGTCAATAGAAAGAGAACACATAACCCAGTTAAATAGATATTTGGCAAATGACTTTGGGAAATTTGGCATAATTGTAACGCGCAATCCACTTTCAACCGCAATGTTCAAAAATACTATCGATCTTTGGTCAGGTCAGAGACGGTGCATTATTACTTTGACCGATGCAGATATAAAACTTATGGTAAGTGTTTATGAAAGTAAACAGAGATCGCCCATAGAGGTGCTTAATGCAAAATATATTGAATTTACTCGAAAGTGCCCAATATAGCGTAAAAGGTGTTTATGAGGAGTTGTTCTAATGATAGAAAATAGGAACGATATTAATAAGTTTGAGAAACTTGAAGCCCAGTTAAAGGGATTACATGAAGAGATCGAGTTGCTATCAAAGAAAAAACCTGATGACGGAATCAATGTTTTTAAATTAAAACTTGTCAATGGCATACTTGAAAAAGCCAATGAACTTCTTGGGGCAGAATACAAGCCGTTCCCCGATTTTGAAGTTTTTGATTTGGAAAGCATCCCCACGAACAGTGATGTTGTAATGATATTAGCACAATATCTTAATTGCATGGAAAAACTACGATCAGATAATATCGAGATTGGTCACGGACAATGGAACTGGTCTATTAAAGGAGTGGTAACTGGTATTAGGACTGCGCCCCCTAAAAAAATTCAAGAAAGGTAAGCAATGACTAATAAGGCACCAACAAAAGCACAAGTTGCAGAATTTGAAATGCTCTGGCCGATCCTTAAGTCGCTTTTGGCTGAAACTAAAGAATTATCTAAAAAGAAATCGGATAATCCTCTAAATAAACTTAAGGTTGAGATGATTAACAAGGTACTTGTAAAAATAAAAGTGATACTATCAGATGATCCATCAGTACAATTTTTAGAACTGTTAGATAATGAAACACTACCTTCAACTAGCGACGCAGTTTTCGTAATGTCACAGTATGATGCGGCAATGCGACAATTCGAGGGTAAACATCATAGATATGACGATGACGAAGAAGTATACGTTTGGGTTACTAGTAAATAAAAATTACAAAGTAATAATGGGGGCCATCTGCCGTTTTTCCCTGCCCCGCGCTTTCGCCATTCTCCATTCTTATTTCTAAACTTCTGCCTTTTGTCTGTGGTCTGAGGTCTTATTCTTAAATTACCTATATTGCCAAAAAAATCTGGCGATTCTCTAACTATTTTTTTATTCCTTACGACATAAGGACTTACGGATTTTTGAATAAAACAAAATGTTTTGTAAGTGCTTAAAATGCCCGTAATTTCACCTTATATATAGAGGCGCGTTAGCCCCCGCGTCTCGTTTTGCTTAGCAAAACGGCGGGGGGACCATGTTCCTCTGTAGTAGCGGAGAACCGCACGGGACATCGTGCCTTCAAGGTAAGGCAGCAATCTAAAATCCTAAACACTAAGCACTAAATCCTAAACAAATTCAAATTACCAAAACCCGAAATCCCAAACCTCGACCTGTCGGGGCCACCAATGGTTTTGAACATTTGGTGATTAGGATTTGGGATTTGTTTAGAGCTTAGAATTTAGAACTTAGAATTTATTACCAGAGATTGAGATATGAAAGTTAGATTGACGGATTGGGTGGATATTTTTTTGGTGTGGCCGGTGATGGTTTATCGGCTGTTGAAGTACGGCTACACCTACCGCAGAATTTACTTGGGCGAAGGTCAATGGACGATTTTAGACCCGGACGATTATTACTGCCTGCGGCATTACAAATGGGTTGCGTACGCAGGCGGCAAGGGTGGAAATAACTTATACGCGGTCCGATACAAATTGGTCAGTCCGAAAAAGACAACGTTTGTCTCTATGCACAGGGAGATAATGAATGCGACTGACGAAAGGGTAGTTGACCATAAGAATTGTAATTCCCTCGATAATCGAAAGAGCAACCTGTGTTTTGCGACGCGAACACAGAATATTCGCAACAGGAGAAAACAAAAAAATACAACGTCGCGATTTCTCGGCGTATCCTTTCGTAAGTCGCAGGGCAGGTGGGCAAGTGAAATTAAGTGTAATGGGAAAAAAATTTGGTTGGGCAGATTTGACAACGAGATTACAGCGGCACGGGCTTATGACGAAGCGGCCCAAAAGTATTTTGGCGAGTTTGCCCGCCTGAACTTTCCGCCAGTCGATGAATCTGCTTATGCGCCTTTTAGAATCTTTTCGATTTGGTTAAGCTCATCATCGGCGAAGTGGAGATTATCGAGTGCGGCGACGTTTTGCTCGAGCTGCTTAACCTTGCTTGCGCCGATGAGGACGGTAGTTACGCGTTTATCACGCAGGACCCAGGCAAGGGCCATCTGGGCAAGCGACTGGCCTCGTTTTTTCGCAAGCTCGTTGAGGGCGGCGACTTTTTTCTCGACGGCTTCGGTAATCTGCTCGCGTTTGAGGAAGCCCCACGACTTTGCGGCGCGGCTGTCTTTGGGAATACCCTTGAGGTACTTGTCGGTAAGGAGCCCCTGCGCCAAAGGCGAGAAGCAGATGCAGCCGATGCCCTCTTTGCCCAATACATCGAGAAGACCATCTTCAACCCAGCGGTCGAACATCGAATAGCGCGGCTGATGAATCAGGCAGGGCGTGCCAAGATTACGCAGGATTTTTGCCGCCTCCGTAGTTTGCTCCGGCTTGTAATTCGAGATGCCGGCGTAAATGGCCTTGCCCTGTTTGACAGCCGATTCGAGGGCGGACAAGGTTTCATCGAGAGGGGTATTGGGGTCGAAGCGGTGCGAATAGAAGATGTCAACGTAATCGAGGCCGAGGCGTTTGAGGGACTGGTCCAAACTCGCGAGGAGGTATTTTCTTGTGCCCCATTCGCCGTAAGGGCCGGGCCACATCAGGTAGCCGGCTTTGGTGGAGATAATCAGCTCGTCGCGGTAGAGCTTCAAATCCTGTTTGAAGATTTTGCCGAAGTTTTTCTCTGCTGAGCCGGGCGGGGGGCCATAGTTGTTGGCGAGGTCGAAATGGGTTACGCCGAGGTCGAACGCCCGGCGGACGATTGCCCGGCCCGTCTCGAAATCGTCAACGTCGCCGAAGTTGTGCCACAGGCCCAGTGAGACCGCGGGCAGTAATAAGCCGCTGCGTCCGCAGCGATTGTATTTCATTTTCTCGTATCGTTTGTCCGCCGGTTTGTATTTCACTTTATGACTCCTTATCAAATTTTGCGTCGCGGAAAGGATAGCCGGATTTGGTGCCCGCGTCAAAGCAAAATCGACGCTGTTTGCGGGACGTCGGGCTAAAGAATCGCTTGCAAAAAACGAAAATGTTTTGTAGATTTGAAGGCAATTGGCGGCGTAGCTCAGTTGGTTAGAGCATGGGATTCATAAGCCCAGGGTCGTCGGTTCGACTCCGACCGCCGCCATTAACATAGGGGCAATTCCGAGAGGCATATCTACGTCCGATAAACAGGACGCATCCGTCAATATCCTGCTTTGGGCTAAGCAAAGGCACATACCTTTTAACGTCGGTCATATAGAACGCCGATTCAGATATAGAGGTCGTGGCGGGCCTTGATTAGAGAAGCTTAATACAAAGTTGCAAGGAGTCAGATATGAATAAGGATAGAAAGCTGGTATGGGCTGTGGAGTATTTAATAGGGATTGGTTTTCTGGTGGCTGTGCTGCCGTCTCTTGTTAACCCGCCGTCGGACTGGAGCAGTGCGCACACCTGGGCATATCTGCTTTTCATGGTCTGCACCGGCATTGCCCTTATAAGTTCCGCCAGCGCAACAAGACAGCGCATAGAGCTGTCCGAGCGAATCGAGAAACTCGAAAAAAAGCTTGGGGAGCAAGAGTCCGCTCAAAACCAGACACCGGGCGAAATTGGAAAGCAATTCATCACCAGGGAGCATCTCGTCGGCTCAGTAAATTAAATCTGTTTCAAATGCGATGAAATTCATAACAGTCGGCAGCATCCCTGCCGGCTGTTTTTTTTATGGTTGACCTCGTAGTGAGTTTTGCTATACTCTTTCCCGGCAGATATTTGATTTTTGCGTTTTAATTTTTGATTTGTTTCTGCCCCCATCGTCCAGTGGCCTAGGATATCAGGTTCTCATCCTGGAGACAGGGGTTCGACTCCCCTTGGGGGTAATTTTTACTTTCGCACAGTGTTGCAAATTCTCGCTTATCATTGCAATCACAAGGACTTGCGATAATCTCTTGCGGCTCGTTGCGATTCGTTGCATCGGCTGTCTGCACCGTATTATGCACCGTTTTTTGCACCCTTTTTTCAGCATCGTTTATCAGGGACGATTTAGCCGCTTCCTGAATATCCGCTTCGGTGACTTGTGCATAATGTTGCATTGCAATTTCGGGACTATTGCCTATCCAGTTACAAACCGCTTTGACGTTACCGCCGGTCATTTTGAATAATTCTGTTTCGCGTGTGCTGCGAAGATTTTGAAACAGTTTAGGCCAAGGTTTATATCCGGCCCGCTTAATTATTTTTGTCATCGTTGTTCTAAAATTCGTTGTGGCTTTCCTATACCGCGTTATGCAGTAAATATCCCCTTCGTTGGCATTATCAAAGGCGTCCTGAAACAATGGCTTTAATTCAGGAAACATCGGGACTATTCTAATGCCGCTGTCGGCGTGATGTTCTGTTTTGCAGGCGTGAACGGTAAAACGGCTATGTTCAAAGTCCACGTCTTGCCATTTCAATCCCAATACCTCACTTGGGCAGCGTAAACCGCCCCAGCGTGATAATCCGAATATCAGCCGCCATTCGCTATCTGGGCAGGTGTCTAAGACCTTTAAGGCCATTTCCTGATTGACATAATAAAATCTTTCGGGGTTTGCCCTAACGGATATTGCTTGACCGGCAAAAGGATTCTTGCTCAGTAAGCCCGCGTCAATCGCCGCCTTAAAAAACTGCCTCGATAAACCTATCAATCTCCGCACAGTATTTTCCGATAGCTGGCCAACAGTTTTCAAATAAATCCGAAAATCCTTTGCCTGTTGAACGGTAACATCCTCGATATTCTGATTTCGGAAAAACGCAGATAGCTTATTATAGGCGTTCTGCCATTTACCCTTTGTGATTGCCTTCACGTCTGGGCGGCTCACAATATACCGGCTTACTAAATCGGCAACCGTGATGTTTGGGCCGTCTTTTGTCGGCTCGATAATACCAAGGGCCGTTAAACGCTTCCTGAGGCCGTCTGATATACCTTTGAGCCATTCTTGCACAGCAGGGGGCATTATAGCCCCTGCATCCTTGCACCTGATTACACTTTCGATGTTAACCTTTGCAGTTTCGGCTTGGTTTTTAGTTACTCTACCCAAGCTGATTTTCGGCCTTGCCTCATTTTCCCCCGGACTAAGCTGGATTAAATATCGCGTCCCATCAGTCGTCGATTGTTTTACGATACTGGCCATAAATTTCACCTGCCTTTTTTCCAACAATAAAAAAGATAATTTGAAATACTCAATCCTTTGGCTTTTGCTTCTTTCAAAAGCAATGCCCTGTCTGTGCTTGTCAGCCGCAAGGTTATTAGGGCGGTGCGCCTGTTTTTCGGCCTCAGTGTAGGTCTGCCCATTTTTTTCTTTTTTCCCTTCATACGAGCAATAATACTTATTGTATTCGGAAATGTCAAACACAAAAACAAATTATTTTCGCTTTTTTTTGAAACTTCTATCGCCGCCTTGCCTTCGCTCTCGCTATGGCTTCGGCTTCGGCGGCTGGTCAATCAGCAAAACACCGTTTTCTTTCATTCTCACTTTCAAAACTGCACACAATCTCAAACTGCGCTATGGGATATGGTAATCCATAGAACGCTGCTATTCGTGCGCACGGTTGGCAATTTAGGCAATCTGGACACATAAACCTTTGTCCTCACAATAGATATACCGATTTATGACTTTTTGGCCGTGCGCACCGGTGTGCATCGCTGAAACTTCGCCGTGCATATTTTTGCTCATAGCCAAAGCCCCCGCCGTGCGCACAGATAGCAGTTGAGTTTTTCTTTTTGCCTTTTGCCAGAGCTTGTTGCCCTTGCGAAAGCCGCAACCCCTGATATTCGGCTCTGGCCTTTTAGCTGGTTCAAACTTTTCAGTCCCCCAATATCGCCAGCGGTCGCTTATGCCGTAATACGTCGTCATCTTGTAAAGCCCCATCCCTGTTTTTGCTATGTCCAGAAAACCTTTTTCGACCAGCTCATCAATCGCCCGCCCAAACCGGCCTGCGGCAATTTTGTGTTTCTGCTCGGCTTCGATGTATGTAAAAACTAATTCGCCGTTGTTCAACAGCCGCCCCATAAGGTCATCGCTACGTTTCATATTCCCATAACTTGGGCTGCGTTTCATAAACTGGCACTTGCATCGGAAAAGGCAATAAACCTTAACGGCTGACCCCGATAGCGAAAGCCACACGGCAGATTGTACCATTAGTTTGTCCAACACAATGACGCCGCTTTTGCTCATTATGCCTCTGCCCCCTTGCCGGATACCTTTTCGCCGGGGTTCGTCGATTCTGCGGCCTCAAACCCCCTCAAATCAGGGGTCTGGGCCTGCCCGCTTGTTCTGCACTTCATAATGAAAGCGTCCAGGTCATCACGACAATAGCGAACGGCTGAGCCGATTTTGATAGCCGGGATTTTCTGCGATTTTGTTAAGGTCCATAGCGTCCGCTCGCTGACGGCGATATACGACGCCGCCTCTCGCGGCCTTATCAGCCGGGGACTTATGTTTTGTTGCTCATTCATTAGTTGCCCTCCGTCTGCCCTGCTCGATGAGCCGGTCTATTTCGGACTTTTCAAAGCGTATTTCTCCGTCCGGCAAGACGATATGAGGGATTTGCCCTAACTTGGCAAGCCGAAGCAATCGCCGCTCCTGCCAACGTAGCAACAAACTGACCTCACTTGGTTTTAACAATTCATAATCCATCACTGCATCTTCGACAATGCAGTTATGCACTAATAGGGGGCAGTTGGGCAGTTAGGGGGAGTTTCGACCAGTTAGAGAGAGTTTCAAGCAGTGTGTGGTGTATTTCGGCTATACCTTTTCAAGTTTCGACCGCGTTTTACCGTCTAATGTGTCCAAACGTATTTGCCACGTCTGCCGATTACCCGCTTGTCGGATACCGTATCTTTTAGCAAAGGTGTTAAACGTCTGTTCGCTGTCTATATTGAGGGCTTTTCGCATCCTGCTTTTCGTCATCGGCTTCGACCATTCGCCTTGTGGAGCTTGTGGTTTCGGCTTCTTCCATTTTTTCTGCTCGCTGGTCTGCTCCTGTGGCCTCAGTTCTGCGAGATGTAATTTAATTTCATCACAAAACTTATTCAGTTTTTCTTGTTCTCTTTTGTCATCTGAAAAAAATTGTTTTTCTTTTAATACTTCCATCAACTCAAGCGTTGATTTAAGGTCCATTTTTGCTCTCTGTTGAGGGTCGCGCAGAAGCCTAATATAAGAATCTAAATATTTCTCTGAATCCCCGCGTTGGACAAAGAATTTTCGCGCATATATTTCATCGGAGATTCGTTTAATGGCTATTAAGTAATCCGGTATGTGTGGCATTTTTCACCTGCTTTCTTTCGGGCCAGCCGGGGCGTCGGCAGGTTAGCAGGTGAGCCGAACCTTACCGCGCCCGGGCCGCTTGGCGGTTGCAAGCCGCCGTCCCGATAAATGTTTCCCCTATTGTGACGACAATCGCAAAAATAATCAATATCCCTTGTTGTGTCCCAAGCAAAAGAGTATTATTACAATCGTCTTTGCAGGAGAAGAAACTATGGCCAATAAATTCGTAGTGCTTTTTTCGTTTGTCTTAATGACAGTCGCTTCGGTCTATGCCGCTTCACCAGAACAGCCAAAGTCGGCCTCCTTAGACCAAAACTCACTCAATCTACTTATCGATAAAGCAAATAAGGGAGACCCAAATGCCCAGTACGACCTTGGTTGGCATTATTGCGACGGAAACGGTGTTGGGCAGGATTATAAAAAGGCAATTGAATGGTACACAAAGGCGGCAGAGCAGGAAAATGTAGATGCCCAATTTGAACTCGGTCGGATGTACCTCTATGGATGTGGTGTGCCGAAGGATTATAAAGAGGCGGCAAAGTGGTTTACAAAGGCTGGTGAACAAGGGGATGCAGACGCCCAATTAAAGCTCGGATTGATGTATGAAGATAGCATTTTTCATATGCCGCAGGACTACAATGAAGCAGTGAAGTGGTATAGAAAGTCGGCTGAACAGGGTAATGTGAATGCGCAATGCGCCCTCGGTATGATGTATCGAGAAGGTCAAGGTGTTTCACAAGACTACCAAGAGGCGGTGAAGTGGTATAGAAAATCGGCTGAACAGGGATATGCAGGCGCCCAAAATGGCCTCGGCCGGATGTATGAGAATGGAAAAGGAGTACCTGAAGATTATGTTCAGGCTTATAAGTGGTACATTCTTGCTGAGGCTCAAGGACGGCGAGAATATGAAGAATATAGGGATTTACTCAAGCAACGTATGACACCCGAACAGATTGCCGAAGCGCAGAGGCTTGCCAGAGAATTCAAACCCCAAAAACAGAAGTAATCCGAACCTGCCACGCTCCTGCTGTTCGGTCTGGTCGGCGGCGATGTTTAGAAAGAAGCGATAAAAGGCAATATTCCGCTTCATTCTCTATTTGCTTATCTGAGCAGAAAAGGGTAGTATTTCGCTAAAGCAATTTCGGGATAATTTTGAAGGGGCAAAAATGAGAAGGAATATATCGCTTGTTTGGTTTTTAGCTATAACACTTTTGATTTCTCTTTCACCTTTTGCCTATGGTGAAAAACAAGATGCAAATAAACCGGCCAAAGGAATGTTCTCTGATTTGGTCGGGGAATCCCCCGATTTAGCGGGACAAGCTGTAGCTTACCAAGACGAAGATGTTTTAATTTCTTTTAACCGAACATACAGCAAAACAGGTTCTAATGGGGATAAATTTTTCATAGAATTAAAACTAAAAATATTAGCTAACAATAAAATCATAAGTATATTTACCCCTGTTGGGATAAAGGTATTAGATAATTTTGGAAATGACCTTCAATATCTTATTGCATCCCCCTTCTTTTCTGGCAACCTAAGACCAGGAGAAGAGAAATTACTCACAATCGGATTTAGCATTAAACCGTTAGAAAACACGGAATATCTTCTCCTCAAAATACCGGGCGGTATCAACTATAGCGGTCTTGGAAATATTAAACCCTTTGAGCTTAAAATAGTAAAACCTTTGTTTGAACCACAGATAGTGTTAGAAGAAGATATTCGTCCAACGCCTAAGCAATCGTTTGAGGATTGGCAAAAAGAAAATGCACAAAGAATATTGGCAGAAAGGGAAGCAAATAAGAGACAGTTGATAGCGATAGTAGTGTCAGTGGTGGTGTTGCTGGCCATTACTGTTTGTATCACTTGGCTACTTATTAGCAAAAGAAAAAGAATAAAGCTATTTATAAAGACACTATTCAATGCGTTGTATCGACCGAAAGTAATTCTCTGGACTGGCATTTTTGTTATTGTGGCTATGTGCCTTTTCCCTCCGTGGGCTGATAAGGGCCGCATGGTGGGTTATGCCTATTTGTTTTCTGACGGAAATTTTCAGCAGTTTCGCCGGGGCGACATCCGCGCTCATATTGATTTAGTCCGCCTTTTAATCCAATGCGCCATAGTGGGCTTAATTACAGGGGGCTTGCTTTACACTCTGAAAGATAAAAAAGCTGAAGGAGCAGAAAGATGCAACGAATAGCTTTTTGGACTATTATAATTGTGATAGGAATGTGCCTTTATCCGCCTTGGATGCGATACAGTTATTCAGTCAGTGAAAATATTCCCCATAAATGGCAAATATCGAGCAAATACGCTTTTTTGTTTACTCCGCCAGAAATTATCGACTCAAATGGAGAAGGGACAACGGCTTCAATTGATATTCTCCGCTTATTAGTTCAATGTGCCGTTGTCATTCTTGCTGGCGGTGGGCTTTCCTTCTTCTATGGACGATATTTAGCCAAATTGAAGCTCATAGCGGATAAGCAGAATAACAATCAGGAAATGCTGATAAAAAATAGCAATCGGGAAATGGTGATAATAAATAAAAACCTATTAAACAAAACGGTAGAAAATACTGATACTAAGACTGAGAAACTACACATTGTTTGCCCTCAGTGCCACAAAAGATTGTTTGGAGCTACGAGAGCTATGGTCGGAGAGACCGGTATTTGCCCCAAATGTAAAGCGGAATTCATTATAGAAGATAAGCATATGCAAGACATTTTCTCAGGACGATATAACCGAGCGAAGTATATAAAGATGACTTTACTAATAGCTCTGCCTATAGCAGTGATGGCCTTTTTCGTTTCGGAATCGGAATTCGCTACCTCTGAAAAATATTTCCTATTCATTCTGATAAACCTCATCGCTTTTATATCCTTAATGCCAATAGCCATCAAGAGGCTGCACGACCTTAATATGTCTGGTGTGTATTACTTGTATTCTCTTACTCCAGTCGCCATTATTCTTGGATTGTATTTGTTGTTCAAAAAAGGCACTCCTGGCCTCAACAAATACGGCCCACCCGCCTGATGTGATTGTGAGACGGAAAGAATAATTTACTTATCGGATAACCTTTGCTCTATCGCCTCAATCCGGTTCTCCAAGTCCTCAATCTCTTTGCGTTCAAGAATATGCTCGATAATGTCATTAGATACCAGCCGAAAAGATAGCTTTATCTTCAAAGCCCTTTTCTATCTGCTCAATAGTTTCACGGCTATCTCGTAAAAGCTGGTTTATATATCTGCGGGCAGCTAATGATTCGGCTGAGTAGTTTCCATGTTTCCAATTCGCTTTTTTCGACCTCGCAAGACCTTCAGGAGTGCGAGGCCCTGTGCTCTTGCCCCCGTGCATCCTGCATCTGCCGTTTGCCATAGCTGGTGCTTGACACGGTGTTACCCTTCTTGTTTTAGCCCCGCATCGAGGGGCATTCATCGGATTACCCTGAGGATTGCCATTTTTTAACAAAACAGGGATTTTTGTTCTGTTTTCATGGGGTTCATTTGACACTCTGTCCATTTTTTCCACCCCCTTGGTTTACCGTTCCTACAATGGCCTGGCCGCCTTCATTGACGCTGACATGCTCGACAATCATCTTTTGCTGGCCGCCTGTTCGATATTTCTTCAATGCTTCCATTTGAGCTACAAAAGTCCTCAGCATCTTGGTTGCGTTGTCTATGTTGGCCTGTCTTCCCGCAAAGGTCTGGTCTTTGAGCATTCCGCGTCTCATGGCTGCCGTCGCCACATTGTGAACGCCTATCATTTGAACGACCAGCATACCTTCAATCTCATCTTTTGGCTGTATGCCGTTTAGTAAAGCCATAGTTGCATTGATTGCGGTTACTACCATTTCGTTATCGCGACCATCACTCGAAAAAGTTCCCTCGAATGTCCCAGTTACTTGGGCAAGTAAATATTTGCACAATTCGGGGTTTGTTGTTCCAAATGCCTCAGACATCTTAGCAGGGTATAACAGACCATCAGGGTATTCACAATTTATAGTTATCTTTCCTGCTTTGCCCTTAACCTCTTTGAATTTTACAGGTTTGCTTTTAGACAATTCCTGATACCTTGCAATACTCGCCTTTTCTTCTTCGGTGTATTCCCTTTTAACCAAGCTTTCCGTCTGGGGTGTGGTCTCGTTTTTTTGGGTCTTTTGCTTTGCCATTTATTTTTTCTCCATTGTGTTAGGTTGGATTAACGCCTTTATAGCCGCTTTGATATGCTCCGGCAGGTTCGGCCATGCCTCGATAACCTGTTGCAAGTCAGGGTATTTTTGGGTAAAATGCACCGTATTCTGCACCCTTTGGGAATTGCCTGAAATGTTACCACTTGCGTTAAGTGTAGTATTTTCAGGAGTTTGTGAAATGTTTTGCTCTTTATGTTTCGACTCCCCTTGGGGGTATTTTTTATTTTCTACCGATGATTGATAATTGATAATTTTGCCTGTCGGCGTAGTAAGACGCCTCCCATAAACTATGATTGAGCCGGTTTCTGATTCTATCAAATCATCTGCTGACGAGCAGTATATGCGTATCGCCATCGATCAGGCCAAGATTGCCGAGGAGAATGGGGATGTGCCGATTGGGGCGGTGATTGTTCATAACAATACAATCATCGCAAAGGCATATAACCAGCGGGAGCAATTGCAGGACCCGACCGCCCACGCGGAAATCATCGCGCTTACCCAGGCGGCAGCGGCCCTCGAAAACTGGCATCTGAATGACTGCACGATTTATGTTACCTTAGAGCCGTGCTGTATGTGCGCCGGGGCTTTAGTGTTGTCTCGCATCGACCGGTTAGTTTACGGCTGTGACGACCCCAAGACGGGCGCGGTGAAAAGCTTGTATAATATCGTTCAGGATGAACGCCTGAATCACCGTGTCGAGGTGACAAGCGGTGTTTTAGCCGATGAATGCAGCGCATTGCTGCAAGATTTTTTTGCCCGGCGGCGCAATGAGAACAAGAACAGCCAATAGTTACCAGTAATGGTGCACTGATTGGCGGATGCTACGGTCGTAAATAGTGCGTACTTTGGTCTATTCCTTAAAGTGTACCCTGTCTTTAGTTCAGCAAATATCCTGCCGCCAGTTCATTCTGCCAATACTGCTGTCCACGGTTTACCCATAGGCATTTGTGAGATGCAAATTAGGCATATTGCCTATATGCTTTTTTGCCCGGCAAAGACAAGAATACAAGCATCAGGAACGTTTAAAAGTAAGAGTATTAAGTAGAGAAAAAATGAAAAAGCTAATGATGCTTATACTGGTTCTCGGGTTGGCCATTTTTGCTGCGGACAGGACGGGATTTTCGTTTGATAATAGCGCTGCTGCTGGTAATATTACTATGGCGGCTTCCCCGGATGTTGTGCTCGGCGTACAATCGGATGACGGCTCGGTTTGCATGGTATATCTCGAAATAACCGATGTGGGCAGACCTGAGCCGGTTGCCGCCTCTGCGGGGGCGGATATTATTCACCAGCTTCCTGACATGACGACTCTTGCATTGCTGGGATTGGGCGGCATGCTGTATCGCCGCAGGAAAGAGTAGTACCCTTGTTGGGTTATAAAGGTCACTAATTCGCCCCAAACGCGGTTTGTTTGGGTTGCGGTTTTTTGTCGCTGAATTTCTCGCCGAAACCGTATTTGACCCGGCAGCGTATAATACTATAGATATACAGATATTTGGTGACGAAGCTAAAACTAAGGAGTCGAATAAATGACTTTTAAGAATATATTCGTATATCCGCGTTACCCGGAGAACCTCAGCAAGCTGTATGCGCTTGCCCACAATTTGTGGTGTCTGTGGGACTATGACGCGATAAATCTTTTTTACCGCATTGATACCCACCTGTTCAGGTCGGTCAATCATAACCCGGTCAAATTTCTTCTGGACCTGCCCGAAGAAAAAATGAACGAGCTTTCAAATGACAGGGGCTTCTTGCTTGAGCTCGACAGGGTCTGGCAGAAATTCGACGAATATATGAAGTACAGCGGAGGGCCGCAAAACGGCAACGGAGACGACTGCGGCATTAACAAGAATACCGTTATCGCCTACTTCTCAATGGAATTCGGCATTCACGAATCTATGCCGATATACGGCGGCGGGCTGGGTATTCTGGCGGGAGACCACCTTAAGACTGCCTCGGATTTGGGGATGCCGGTCATAGGTGTGGGACTCATTTACAGGTTCGGCTATTTCACTCAACGCATTAACCTTGAGGGGCGGCAGGAAGAGTTGTTCCTTGAGCTTGAAAATCATTACCTCCCAATAAAGGAGATACGTCTTCCTGACGGCCGGCCCGCGTTTGTTGAAACAAGGATACTCGGTGAAAATTGCAAAATTAAGCTCTGGCAGGTTGATGTCGGGCGGACAAAACTGATTCTGCTCGATACCAACGTCGAAGATAACCCGCGATACCTGAGGGACATTACAAACGAACTCTATGTTGCGGACAAAGACAAACGAATCCAGCAGGAAGTGGTCCTTGGGCTTGGCGGGGTAAAAGCCCTGGCGTTGTTGAATATCAAACCCAATATCTATCATATAAACGAGGGGCATTCCGCCTTTCTGATAATCGCCCGGCTGCAGAAGCTGATGGCCGAAGAAAAACTTTCATTTTCCGAAGCCAGGGCCCTGATTAGAACATCCACGGTTTTTACAACGCACACCCCGGTAATAGCCGGCAACGAACACTTCGACACCAAGCTGGCAAAAAAGTATCTTGAGCCGGAAATAAGACAGATTGGTCTTTCATTCGACGAATTCAGCGCGTACGCATTTATGGAAAACAGCAAGGACGTCTTCTGGATGCCGGCGCTCGCCATAAGATTTTCCAGATACGTCAATGGTGTTTCGAAGATACACAGGGACGTTTCCCGTAAAATGTGGGCGGGGCTGTTCCCCGGGGCGCAGCCGATAGAAATCCCGATAGATTACGTAACAAACGGCGTTCACTGGTCGTGGATTAGTGAGCCGTTTACCAATCTATTCAACCACCGTATAGGCCCTAATTTCATACATTGTCGTGATAAAGGCCATATATGGCAAAAACTCGCCGATGCCCCGGATGAGGAGATTTGGGAAGCCCATTGTGAGAATAAGCTCAAATTGGTCGAATTTATTCGCAGAAAACTTGCCAACGACCTTGTCGCCAGGGGTTATTCACAGCCAAAGATTACCAACCTCACGCGCCTCTTTAACCCGGAGTATCTGACGGTTGTCTTCGCTAGGCGTTTCGCATATTACAAACGCGCAACTCTCCTCCTGAAGGACAAGGAAAGATTGGTAAAAATACTGACGAACTCAAAAAGGCCTGTCCAGCTTATATTCGCGGGCAAAGCGCACCCGGCCGACGCCGCGGGCAAATATATGATTAAGGAAATCCTGGATTTCGCGCGTGACCGCAAGCTCGAAGACCGGGTGATTTTCCTTGAGAATTACGATATAGATGTCGCCAGACATCTTGTCTGGGGAGCCGACGTCTGGCTCAATACTCCGGTAATGGAAAACGAGGCCAGCGGCACATCCGGGATGAAGGCGGGAATGAACGGCGTTTTGAACCTCAGCGTTCCAGACGGCTGGTGGGCGGAAGGATATAACGGCAAAAACGGCTGGCCGATTACCGCGGGCAAATTCTACGTTCATACCGAACTGCAGGAAACCGCTGAGGCAAATCAGATTTATGACCTGCTCGAAGAAGAAGTGGCTGAGCTGTTTTACGAGCGCAATGAAGAGGGCATTCCCAAACGATGGGTGGGGATGATGAAAGAGTCCATTATTTCGGTTTGCGGCAATTTCAATATGAACAGGGTCCTCGTTGATTATTCAAGAAAGTTTTATGCACCCGCAACGAAAGAACACGAACTGCTCCGCGAGAATAACCGTCAGCGGCTCCGGGACTCTATTGGCCGGGAACAGGAGATTTTAAAGGGCTGGAATTATATAACGGTTAAAGAGCTTACTACCAGCTTGGATAAAAAAGAGTGCGTCTGCGAAGGCGATACTCTCGATGCGCGATGCGTTGTCGATTTGGGGCATGCGCCAACGGAATTATTTGTCGTCGAGCTGTTCCATATACCGGGCGACAGGCAGAGCTACAAAATTATCCCGATGACATTAAAAAGCCGGGATTGGACAATAGCGGTTTACGAATGTTCCGCCAAAATAGAGGGATATGGCGTGCAGAATATCAGCGCCCGCATAAGGCCCACCGACCTGACTGTGCAGGATTTGCATCCCGAAATGGTCAAGTGGAGCGAGTAGGGTTAACCACAGATTACACAGATTCTCACTGATTCCTTAAAATATTTAGCCCGCCGTTTCACGGCGGGTTAGGTGTTTTTTAGACACGGATTTACACAGATTAACACTGCTTTATTTTAGACGCTGATTAACGCAAAATAACGCTGTTTTTTTTACCGCAGAAAATTTTATTTCTGATTTACAAATTATGATCGATGATTTTGGAATGCGGATTCCGCCGGCCTTTCAGTTTTGAAAAATCGTATCCTTTTCTCATAGAAGAAATAATCTGATGTTCCCATTATTCTCCTGTCCCAATTATTCCCCTATGTTATTAATTGGATTGTCTCCAGCAAGTGCTTCAGATTCATCCAGAATTTCTGATGCTTTTTTATTTAAGTCTTCCCAATCAATTGCTGTAAGTCTTCTATCCTGTGTTATTCCGTAAACAATTGGGAAATTTCCTTTGATGGCATCTTCAATTGCCATATCAAGAAAAGTAACCTTACCTATCGCCTCAAGATATTTCGAAAAATAATCATCTGTTTGCTTATGTAATCGAAACAACTGTTTTTTTATATGTATAATTCTCCAATGAAGCTTTGATGCTAAAAAATCACCCACTTTTGTTTTTGTTTCTTCCTTTAGATCTGCAATGCTGGTAAGACTAATATTTGTACCAAGTGAATTACGGATCGCTCCTGATTGAAATCCTACTTCTGACAATAAAAAACCACGGTCGGCTCCTATATCCTGAACGATTGAGATTAAAGCCAAAACCTTTTCCTTAGGGATATTATTCTTCCAGAATTTACATTCAACTATCCATTTGAATGATATCCCCTGTATTTCACCGGTCACCCAAACATCGATATTATGCTGACCCCTTACGCCCACAAGTGTCTGATCAACTTGGGCTTCAAATCCTAAAGAACGAAAAAAGGACGCTGCTTCTTCTTGGTATTGTTTCCAAGTCTTGCTCATATTTCCCAATGTAATCGCCCAACAAGTCGAATATGCAGTATGTAAAAGCTGCTACCGATAAAATAGAGGATACTCATTATTATCTGAAAGATTACGCAAAATTGTTGTCGTCATCAAAAAATTCTTCACATTTACCCTTAGTCATACGAATATTTTCGTTTCCAAATAAATGAAACTTTACAGATCTAATCATTAGCTTGCATCCCAATTTGTCGTAAGCTTTAATCCGTGATGGGGTACTTAGATCAATTTTGTCTGTTCTAAAAGTTTGACTTGAGCCCCTATGAGGAGGCCTTGAAATTGGCACAAGTTCTATATCCCCGAATTTTCCTGTTGTAGGGTCAATTACATATTCTACAACCAGTTGTTCTTTTCCAGTTTTTTGAGGGATTTTAATATTTCTGGCTTTACGATCGATTTCTCTTGCTTCTTGCGCAAGAGAACCTTTATTAGCAAAAACTTGTGCTCCGATTGCCCAAAAAAAGTAATCTGGGTCTATGAAAATAATTTGAGGAAGCGTTTTTCCTTTGTGTTTTCCAAAGTTCAATACCGACCAAAACATCTAATCCTCCTAATCTTATTTTGTCCCGCCGATGAGGCCTTTGGCGTTTTTTTCATCCAATTGCAGGCGGGATTTAACGCCTTTGATTCGTTTTTGGACAACCTTAATATGCTCGGCAGGAAGGATATTTTCCGGCAACGTGCCGCCGATACGTTTAATCGCGTCCCTCACTTCTTTGCCAACTTTGTTGTGGGTCGCAATGGCCTGCTCCTGGCCTTTGACGTTCTGTTCTTGCAGTTTCTCGCGTGCCTGGGTCATTCGGAACTGATTGGCAGCTAATTCCGTGGCATTCATTCGGTCCATCAGGTTTTCCTGTTTGTCGATACCCTTGCGTTTCTTGATATCATCAACACCTCTGCCGCCATAGAGTCCCTTGTAACCCGCATCGTGAAAGACACCGAACATCTTATTTTGAACCCCTGCATCGCGGGCGGCCCCTGATAACGCCCGAAAATCCTCCGACGCCTGCTTTCTTATCTCAAGCCGTTCCATATCGGCTGTCAAAATGTCGGAAACTTCCTGCCTGCGCGTCTGTATCGCGAAATACTTCTGGGCATTGGCAATCTCCGGCTTACGCGGGTCGCCGTTTTGGGCAATTAAGTAACAGGCAAAACGTGAAAGATGATAATCATCCACGTCCTGAACAGCTCCTTTGCCTCCGGTTATCGGTTTGCGCGCGCGCGCAAAGTGATGCCCCGACTCATTGCCTGACTTTTCACAAGAGATAATCGCCTTTGTAACGGCGTTATCGAAACTCCGCCAATGGTTATAGCCCAGCAATGGCTGCAAATCCCTTGCGCTCCAGTATTCAGTGCCGAACTGATTTGTTTGTTTGAGTTCCTCAAACGACTTCGGATTGCGGGCTAAATTATTCTCATTCATATTGTTTCCTCTTTTTTTGCCCTTCCATCAAATTAACGACGGGTAGATTCTACCGACATTCGCGGTGAGTTTTCAAGAAGATTTATCTGCCACAAAGCTACTAAGATTTCCCTTGATTTTTTTGAAAAACAGCGCCCTCTGCGTAATCTGCGTCTAAAATAAATCAGTGTTAATCTGTGTCTACCAGTGGCTAAAGTTTTTTCATCTGCCGGAGATAGCAGTCAGTTTCGCCAGTTTCTTTGAGATTTCCGAAGCGGGCTCGTCGCTTCGCTCCGTGTGAGGCGTGAGCTGACCCGGGTTCAAACGCCATTGCCAGTTGTCTTTTATCCTGCCGGGGTGATTCATACGGGCCGATTCATCAAGCCCCAAACAATCCTGCACGGGAATTATGGCAAGATTGGCAACTGACGCAAAAGCGAGTTTTATAAGCTCCCAGTTTATTTGATTGGTCGAAATTTTGCGGTCGAGGCAACTGAAGAGGATTTTCTTTTGGGAGGCGGTTGCTTCTTTTGCGAACCATCCGGCTGCGGTATTGTTGTCGTGCGTGCCGGTATAAACGACTGAGTTTTTTTTGTGGTTGGCCGGGAAGTGCGGATTTTTGGCGAGATTGCCGTCGAAGCCGAATTGAAGCACCCGCATACCCGTCAGATGATGTTTTTCAATAAACGTTTTAACATCGGAAGTAATAATCCCCAAATCTTCCGCTATGATAGATTGAGGCCTGAATCGCTTAAATAACGTATTGAAAAAGTTCTCATAGGGACATTTGACCCATCTGCCATTCGCCGCGATTTTGCTGCCTGCGGGGACCTGCCAGTAAGCGAAAAAACCCCTGAAATGGTCGATCCTGACCATATCGAACAGTTTGAGATTATGTCCTATCCGTTCCAGCCACCAGCGATACCGCGTATCTTTTAACGCTGTCCAGTCATAAACGGGGTTACCCCACAACTGTCCCGTTTTGCTGAAATAATCCGGCGGCACGCCCGCGATAAACCGGGGCTTTTTCGCTTTGGTCAGCTTGAAGATTTCGGGATTACTCCAGACGTCTGCGCTGTCATACGCGACATAAATTGGTATATCCCCAATCAATTTGATTCCGAGCTGTTTGGAGTAGCTCTTGAGGGAGGTTAATTGCCTGAAAAACATATACTGTAAAAACTTTTCCCTGCCGATTGTTTCCGGGAAACTATCCCTCGCTAATTTGAGGGCATCTTTTTTTCTATCTCGCAGTTTTGCGGGCCAGTCGCACCACAAGATACGTCCAAAGTGCTGACGCAGCGCGACAAACAACGCGAAATCATCAAGCCACGCAGCGTTCTCAATACAAAACCGCTCGTAATCGCTTTGGCTTTTTGAATTTTTGAATCGTTCGCAGGCAGCATTCAATAATTTTGTCTTGTAAGAAACGACTTTTGGATATTCAACCCTTGACTCCGCAAACCGGGGACAATCCTGAAGTTCTTCCTTGAGCAAAAGGCCCTGTTGATATAACAAATCAGGGCTTATAAGGAGGTGATTGCCGGCAAAGGCGGAGATGCAGTTATACGGCGAATAAGGATTTTGCCTTAGAGTAGGCGGAGTCAGAGGGAGTATCTGCCAATATCTTTGTTTGGCGCGGGCAAGAAACTCGGCGAACCTGTAGGCCTGCGGGCCAAAATCGCCTATACCATATTTTGATGGAAGCGAAGTTATGTGCAGAAGTAGGCCGCTTGCTCTTTTTGGCGTCATAGTCGTTTTTCCGGTGAGCCGGGACTACTGAATCCTGACTCCTAAATAGCGAGCCAGTTTCGTGAAATGTTCAACCCATTTTTGCGCCGCCTGGTCGCCTGCCTGGGCTTTTTGGTTCATTTCCGGATATGTCTTTTTGCTGATGTCGAATAAGACGTTTTGGGCCATCTGAAAATTAAATTCCGTCACAATTGACAGCAAAATCCTCACTGTTGCCTCTATTGTTTCAAGAAGCTCGGTATTTTCAGGCACTTCTTGTAATTGGGTCATAAGCCGGTTTATCTTCCTGCTTGCCTCAAACTGGATAGTGTCCTTATCGAGCTGAAGGGAAAATCTGGCTGCCTCATCGGCCAGTATTTGAAGATGTTCCAGCAAACTGGCGTGCTCTTCGTGCTCGTCCCTGATTATTTTGCATATCGCCTCGTTCAGAATGAACTCGGCAGGCGCGGCAAGGGCTTTTGGCAGCGGGATATTCATTCCGCGCATTGCCTGCATTATGGCGTAGTTGTGTTCGTAAATATGCCTGAACGACGCCTCAATCTCAAGCCACGTCGTATCAAGCAGCTGGTGCAGGATATGCCTTTGCTCATCCTTGAAAAGATGCCATAGCGAATAGCTGTTACCGCCAAAAACAACATTCATCAGGCGAGCTACCTCATTGGAGTCCCCTTTGAGAAAAGCGGTTTTCAAATCGTGCTGGATGGCTGAGAATAAACTGTCGGACATACGCCCTTTGCCGGCAGCGATTATATACGGGTCTCCCCGGTGTAACGCGGCGAAATCCACCGTGTATTCTTCCAGAACAATGGCCGACTGCACCGTGGCCCTGCCTGTAACAAGGACCTGGATGCCCGCCTCCGTTCGTTCATATATCTCGGTTCTGGCGGAATAGCAGTAAATGCTCGTCTGTTCCTCCGGATGTTCCGTGAATATCGAGCTTATCGCGAAATGCACCGCCACACGATTCAAATCAACGGTGCTGGTTTTAACGTATCTCTCATAGACCGCCTTGCCGTCGGTGAATTCCTTTTCATTGGAAGACGCTTTTTTGAGTATTTCCTCAAACTCAGGTTCGAAATCCCTGTTTTCTATTTCTTTAGCTAATTGAATCGCCCTTGATGCGTAGTTCATTATCTGGACAGCTTCTATCCCGCTGATGTCGTCGAAGAACCATCCGCAGCTTGTAAACATAAGCAGGGCATTTCTTTGTATTTCCAGCAGCTTGAGGAAAATCACCTTCTCGCTGAAATCCAGCTTGCTGCCCGCCGAGGCGGTTATAAATTTCTCCACGTTTTCTGCGGTCCTGTCATTTATGACCGCGATATACTTGTCCCTGAGTCCCCACGGGTCGGCGACAAACTGTTTCATCCTTCTTTCGTAAATTTCCGCGAGCCGGTCTCTAAGCCAGTTCATTGCTTCTCTAAGCGGCGCACGCCATTGCTGTTTGCCCGAAGGGAATCGGCCGTAATTACAGCCGCAGTTCGTCCTCCATCTTTCCACCCCGTGGGAGCAACTCCACGAACTGTTCTCGTATATATCAATTTCTTCGGCAGGAGGATATTTTTCGAGGTATTCGCCATACACTGTTAGATTTGCGAGTTTGTTATATTCAACGTAATGAAGGCAAAAGGCAAGCGCCATATCGGTGTAACGATGATGATGGCCGAATGTCTCGCCGTCAGTGGCGATGTGGGCAAGCTGGTGTTCCGCGTTGCTCCTTGTGAAAATCCAGTCCAGTTTCCTGGCGAAAACCTCGCCGTTCTGCAAAACATGACCGCCCGCTACGTCATTAGCGGTTGGGCCGTGGTAGAAAAACAAATTTATTGTTCGCCCGGAGGCGAGCCGGCAAAGATATGGTTTTGTTGTGTCAATTTTGTCTTTCTCAATATATATCCAGTCGGTTCCACCAATACGGCGGATACATTTTGCTTGATGAGGCGAGAGTATTGTGAATTTAATCCCGTATTCCGCGAGTATATCGAGCGTTTCCAAATCAACCGCAGTTTCGGGCAGCCACATTCCCTCCGGCTTTCTGCCGAACCGGTGCTCGAAATCGTATATCCCCCATACAACCTGAGTGCGTTTGTCCTGGCTGTTTGCAAGAGGCATAACGATATGGTTATACGCATGAGCAATGGCAGCGCCGTGTCCGGAAAAACGCTCCTGGCTTTTCTTGTCGGCATCTATCACCCCCTGATAAACGTCCGGTGCGTGCCTTTCAAGCCACGACAACAGCGTAGGGCCGAAGTCGAAACTCATTCTGGAATAGTTGTTAACGATATCGATGATTTTGCGGTCGGGACCAAGTATCCGCGAGGCCATATTGGGCCTGTAGCATTCTTCGGTTATCCTCTCGTTCCAGTCGTGGTAGGGATAGGCCGAATCCTGCAACTCCACCTCTTCCAGCCATGGGTTTTCCCTCGGCGGCTGGTAAAAGTGTCCATGAATACATACATAGTGCTCCATTTTCGACCTCTTGTCCATCATACCCTAAGTTCTTTGCTTATTCTACGCTTCACTTCATATTGTATTGTATATCGGCTGCTTTGGAGTCCGCTCTGGACTAAGCGATTGCGAAGTATCAATTAAGCATTCCCCTGATTTACAAAAAACAATTTAAACGTATCCTTATATTTGTACAAGATGGTTTTGGCTGCTTGTTTTGGCTCTCTAAAATACGAAAAAGGAATTCAAATAACCTTCCTCCAACGCAGGACGTGGCAGCGACACGCGACGTTTCGCTGCCACGCCCGTAAATTAAGAAGCAGCGGCAGGTAAGGGATGGCTATAAAGAGTATATCGACCTCGTTAAAGGGGCTTAAAATGCTGGTATTAAGCAGAAGCAAGGACGAATCGATTATGGTCGGCGACAACATAGAGATTATGGTTGTCGGTATCGGGCACAATGAGATTCAACTGGGAATAAACGCTCCCAAATCCGTACCTGTTCACCGTAAGGAAGTATATGGCCGCATTTGCCGGGAAAGAGACGGCAGGGGCAGCCAGTATCTGCCCTCGTATCGCAGGTCTGCCTGCGCGATGGCCATAAGAGTATAACAGGGATATAGCTGATTAAAGGGCACGGATGCCCAAATATGAACCTTACAGGAAGAAATCCTTTGGAGATGAAAATGATTTCTGAAAAAGTAACGCCATGGTATGTTCTAAACTCCCCTGAAATGGGCCAGCCGTTTCAGGATTTCCAAGATGCTGTCGCTAAAGGAGGCGTGCTCGACACAAAGACCCGCGAATTATTGATGCTGTCTCTTGCCACGGCATTTCGCTCCCCGCATTGCACCGAATCTCATATAAAGGCGGCACTTGAGGCGGGAGTAACAAAAGAAGAAATAACCGAGGCGCTGCTCATCACGACTGTCAAGGCCGCAGTCACGCAACTTAACTGGGCAAGGGAAATCTACCTCAAGCACCTGGGTAATTCACACAAAGAGTCATTATAAAGTAAGCATCCTGAAAGACGGTCACAAAGGAGAGGAAATACGATTGTTTGCCCCTGTTTTATAGGGTATAATGATGCACGAAGGCGGAGCGCTGTTCTTATAAGCCCACGTACAGCAGGGGCCAGACGTAAAGCCGGTTAACGCGATAAAAGACAATCTATTCAAATGGAGAAGAGAAGCTACTTACGTTATATTTACGCGATATTGGCAGTGCCGGTAATTATTCTTATGCGGTTTGCCGTCCGCGATAACGGTATCGGTATTGAGCCGCAATACGCCGAGCGTATATTTATGATTTTCCAGCGGCTGCATACCCGTAAAACTTACCCCGGAACCGGTATCGGACTGTCAATCTGCAAGAAAATTGTAGAACGACACGGAGGGAAAATATGGGTCGAATCCACGCAGGAACACGGTTCCACGTTCTATTTTACTGTTCCTGATATAGAAGGAGCTTGAAACGCCTTAAAATGAGGTATAATACTCTATGACCGAACTTTTATACAAATTGAAAACAGATAAAGGAGAACTAACCGGATGAATCTGTCTGATGCAAAACCAATCGAAATATTACTCGTTGAGGACAGTCCCAGCGACGCCGCATTGACAATCGAAGCCCTCAAGGAGGGCAAGGTTGCAAACCGGCTAAACCACGTCGAAGACGGCGTCGAGGCAATGAGTTTTTTAAGACGGCAGGGTAAATACGCCAAAGCCACGAGGCCCGACCTTATTATGCTCGACCTCAATCTGCCTAAAAAGGACGGCCGAGAGGTCCTCGCGGAACTGAAAAACGACCCGAACCTCAAACTCATTCCCATTATCGTTCTTACCACGTCTCGTTCCGATAAGGATATATTGCAATCATATCAATTGAACGCGAACTGCTACATTACAAAGCCAGTGGATTTTCCGCATTTTATTGAGGTGGTCAAGACCATCGAGCAATTCTGGCTGACGGTCGTTACGCTGCCGCCAAAGACCTGAGAATATGAAAAACACAAAATCGATAAAACCCCTGCAGATACTGCTTGTGGAAGACAGTGCTTCCGATGCTGTGCTGTTGCAGGAAAATATTTTGTCAAGCGGCGTCAAAAATATTTCCATCAGCGCGGTTCAATCGCTGAACGAGGCCAAAGAACATCTTAAAAACAATCATCCCGACGCGGTGCTGCTGGATTTGACCTTACCCGACAGCTCCGGCCTTGATACCGTTCGAGAGGTCAGGAGCATCTCTCCTGATTTGCCGATTGTAGTGCTTACCGGGGTCGATGACGAGAATACGGGCGTCGAAGCCGTGCGAACAGGCGTTCAGGATTACCTCGTAAAAGGCCAGACCGACGGACGAACCATAACCCGTGTCATTCGTTATTCCATCGAGCGAAAAAAGGCCGAGGAAGCGATGCTGGTTTCTGAACTTCGTTATCGCCGGCTTTTTGAGGCGTCCCGTGACGGGATACTAATCCTTGATGCGGACTCCGGGCAGATAGTTGACGTTAATCCATTCATAGAAGATGTATTGGGTTATTCTCACAAGGAGTTTTTAGATAAGAAGCTCTGGGAGGTCGGTCTTTTCAAAGATATTGCGGCATCAAAAGAAGCGTTCCTGAAATTACAAACCAGGGGATACGTACGCTACGAAAACATGCCGCTCGAAACAAAAGACGGACGTCGTATAGCGGTGGAATTTGTTAGTAACGTATACACGGTAGATCATACGAAAGTAATCCAGTGTAACATCCGCGACATCACGGACCGCGCACGGGCCGAGGAGGGGCTCCGCGAGAGCGAAGAGCGTTTCCGCACGATGGCTAACGCAATGCAGCAACTGGCGTGGACCGCCAGGCCAGACGGCCATATTTTCTGGTATAACCAGCAATGGTACGATTACACTGGCACTACCCCCGAACAAATGGAAGGCTGGGGCTGGCAGAGCGTGCACGACCCGGTCTTGCTGCCGAAAGTTTTGGAGCAATGGAAAGCTTCGATTGCCCAAGGCAAGCTATTCGAGATGGAGTTTCCGCTTCGCCGGGCGGACGGGCGATTCCGCCAGTTTCTGACTCGCGGCGTACCGCTGAAGGACTCGCAAGGCCGCGTCGTCCAGTGGTTCGGGACCAACACAGATGTCAACGATATCAAGCAAGCCGAGGAGGCGCTTCGCAAAGCCCACGATGAGCTTGATACACGCGTCAAAGAGCGAACCGCCGAGCTTGGCGAAATGGTGCTGGAGCTGCAAAAACAGATTGTGCAGCGGGTCAAGGCAGAAGAGGCATTCCGTTCCACGTCACTGTATGCACGCGGTCTTCTCGAAGCATCTCTTGACCCCTTTGTTACAATCAGCCCGGAAGGGAAGATTACCGATATCAACAGGGCAACCGAGCTGGTGACGGGGCTTTCCCGCGAAGGCCTGATAGGCAGCGATTTCTCGGATTACTTTACGGAACCCCAAAAAGCAAAGGACGGTTACAAAAAAGTGCTTACGGAAGGTATGGTTAAGGATTATCCGCTCACCATCCGGCATACATCGGGGCATACAACAGACGTCCTGTACAACGCCACGCTTTATAAAAACGAAGCAGGGCAGATACAGGGTGTCTTTGCTGCCGCCCGTGACGTTACCGAACATAATAGAATGGAAAACCGCAACCGGTTTACGAATGTCCTGCTTGAGCTTTTTGCGCAGAAGACCTCGAGAAAAGAATATCTCGATTCGGTAGTCAGGGCGATACACGACTGGAGCGGCTGTCAATGCGTGGGTGTCCGTATCACCAATTCAGACGGCCTCATACCATACGAATCCCATATTGGCTTTAGCGACGAATTTGTGGAGACAGAGAACAAGCTCTGCCTGAAAACAGACGCCTGTATCTGTATCCGCGCTATCACACAATCGCCCGAACGACAGGATGCGCCTCTTCTTACGCCCAGGGGGTCTTTCCACAGCGGCAACACTTTTAAGTTCGTTGACTCTCTCACGGGAAAAGGCAAAAAGCGATACCGAGGCGTATGTATGCGATACGGCTTTGCATCTTTGGCCGTTGTCCCGATTTGTTACAGGGATAAAGTGCTCGGTGCGATTCACCTTGCCGACAAGCAGGAAGACAAAACACCGGTCCAAACAGTGGAATTTATAGAGAATATAGTGATGCTTATCGGAGAGGCCGTCCACAGATTCGATATTGAAACCGAGCTTCGGGAAAGCGAGGAGCGTTATCGTCAGCTCGTAGAGCTTTCCCCTGAGGGCATTGGCGTCGAAAGAGACGACAAAATAGTGTTTATGAACACCGCCGCGACCAGATTGCTCGGCGCCAAAAATTCTGCGGAGCTTATCGGAAAACCGATTCTTGATTTCGTTTACCCTGAGTACAGGAAACGTACGCACAGACAGCTGGAATTTCTCCGCAGAAAGCGAAAAGCCCTGCCGCTGCGGGAAAATATATTTATGCGTGTTGACAGAACCGCTATTGATGTGGAAGTGGCGGCCACACCGCTTGTCTATGAGAACAGGCCGGCTGCGCAAATTGTCTTCCGTGATATTACCGAACGCAAACTCGCCCAGGAAAGAATCATCTCCGACCAGAAGCAACTGCGTCTGCTTACCGCGGAACTTCTCTTGACCGAGGAACGTGAACGACACGAAATCGCCACGGCCCTGCACGATTCACTTGGCCCGATACTGGCTTTCTCGAAAAGAGAGCTGGGAACACTGCAAAAATCTGCCCCGCCGCAAATTGCCGAATCCCTGAAAAATATCAGCGATAACATCAGCGAGGCGGTCAAGCAGACGAGAACCCTGACATTTGACCTCAGTCCGCCAACGCTTTACACCCTCGGATTCGAAATCGCGATAGAAGAGTTGCTTGAACGGTTCTGCCAGGAGCATAAGCTGGAATACTCTTTCCGCAACAGCGACCAACCCAAACCGTTGGCCGACCCGGTGAAAGTGCTGTTGTATCGTTCTATCCGCGAAATGCTGATAAATATCGCAAAACACGCAAAAGCAAAACTGGTCAAGATCGTTCTTGTAAGGGACAATAACGATATACAGGTAACCATAGAGGATGACGGCAGAGGTTTTGATGTGTCTCTGCTAAAGGAAAAAACGACGGGACTTGGATTGTTTAGCGTTCGCGAACGACTCAAGCACATAGGAGGCAAGCTCGAAATCGAATCGAAACGAGGCAAAGGGACGCATTCAACCTTGACGGCGCCTTTGAAAATAGGGTAAAATCCTGATGAAAGGGGACTACCATTATGAGCATCAAAATAATATTGGCCGATGACCATGCGATGTTGCGGCATGGCCTCAGCAAATCTCTTCAAAATGAGAAAGATATGGAAGTGGTCGCCCAGGCCAAAGACGGCCGGACTACCGTTGAGCTTGCCAAAGAGTTTTCTCCAAATATCATAATAATGGACATCGGTATGCCGGACCTCAACGGCATCGAGGCGACGCGCCAGATTGTCAAAGAGAACCCCAAAGTCAAGGTCATCGCCCTGTCGATGCATTCGAGCAAGAATTTCATCATCGAAATGTTCAAGGCAGGCGCCTCCGGTTATCTGCTAAAGGATTGCGAGTTTGACGAGCTGGTCAACGCCATCCGGCAGGTGATGAACAATAAAACCTATATCAGCCCCGCCATATCAGACGTCGTCGTCGATAACTATATGCGACAGCCCGCTAATGCCAAAAATTCCGCCTTTTCAATACTCTCCCAGAGAGAACGGGAAGTCCTTCAGCTTTTAACGGAAGGCAAAGCCACCAAGCAAATTGCCAAACGCCTTCACATCAGCGCAAAAACCGTCGAAGTCCACCGCCTCAATCTTATGAACAAGCTCAAGATAGATAACATCGCCCAGCTTACAAAATACGCGGTTCAGGAAGGTTTGACCCAGCCGGAACCGTAACATTCGGGCAAATCACGTTCCTAATACTTTCCGCGGACTCGACAGATGCGCTTGTGCTGAGTAATTGCGGCCCGCCAGTTAAGTATTTCCCTTATTTGCAGTTGCCCGCAAAGACAAAATTTTCAACAATGCGGCGGCTTTGATGGAATATATTGAACAAATTCAGAACAAATGGAATATTTAAAGCAATACGACGGTATTTACGTGTCATAACACAAGGCAAAATAAGATGTTAGATACCATCACAAAAAGTGAGCAATTTCGATGCCATAATTAGGCAATATGCCTATATGCCCCCGAATGAACATAAGAGTAGAATCTTCAACGTTGGTAAATTTTAGCCGGTAATATTCAAATAATTTACGATCTCATCGATTAATGGGGATGACGATTATGGAAACCCAAAATAATACCGGGCTGTTGTCAAGAATTATGCGGGCCCAGAACCACCAGTTGTGTCCGGAATGTGGGGGCAAAATGACCGAGTCCGAAAGGACATGTGAAAGTGGCACAATTTTTGTATGGTTCAGGTGCAGTGATAAAAACTGCAATGGGCAGTGGCTGCAAAAAATGCCCAGGCAGCAGCCCGGTTATTCCGTGAATGTCGTGTAGGCACATTGATAAAAAATAAAGAAACAAAAACAGGGGCATGTATGCCCAGGGACAGAAAGGAAAGCATCAATGAGAACTTTTATGCTAGGATGGGAGTTCCCCCCCTTTATCAGCGGCGGGTTGGGAACGGCTTGTTACGGCCTGACAAAGGCGATGGACAAGCTGGGCATAAAAGTTACGTTTGTTCTGCCCAGAGCGGATATAACCCCTCCGGTCGGTTCTGTTAAAATGCTTGGGACCGAAGAATTTGAAGCCACAATGCCGGGCCGATTCACAAATGTCAGGTTTCGTACGATTTCTTCGACATTGAGACCGTACGCCACCGCCAGCTCGCATCGAGAACAAATCTCCAACCTGGCATCTAAACAAAAGACAGTGCAGAACGGCGTCAACCCGTTCAATATATCTATATCTATTCCGGACAACTACGACGGCGATATGCTCTCATCAGTTATTCGCTACGCCGAGAAAGCTACTTGTGTCGCCGCATCCGAAAACTTCGACGTGGTCCATGCTCACGACTGGATGACATATCCGGCAGGCGAGGCGGTTTCGTGGCAAAGCCATAAACCCTTAATCGTCCACGTTCACTCAACCGAGTTTGACCGAAGCGGCGAACACGTCAATCAGGCCGTTTACGACATTGAACGAACGGGTATGCACGCTGCGGCCAAAGTAATCGCCGTAAGCAATTTAACCAAAGAAACAATAGTAAAACATTACGGCGTTCCACCGGCTAAAGTTGAAGTAGTTTACAACGCTGTTGAGCACAACGGCGACGGTGTCTGTCATATCCCTCCGGAAAAAAAAGACAAAATCGTTCTGTTTCTCGGGCGAATCACAATGCAAAAAGGTCCTGAGTATTTCCTTGCCGCCGCAAAAAAAGTTCTCGATGAGATTGATAATGTCAAATTCGTTATGGCCGGAGATGGCGATATGATGCACAGAACCATCGAGCTTGCGGCCTCTATGGGTATCGGCAACAAAGTCCTCTTCACCGGCTTTTTGAATGGCGAAGACGTGGATAGAGCATACAAAATGGCAGACCTTTATGTAATGCCCTCTGTTTCCGAGCCATTTGGAATTTCTTCTCTCGAAGCGATGAACCGAAACGTCCCGGTCCTGATGAGTAAACAAAGCGGCGTCGCTGAAGTGGTAACACACGCGCTGAAGGTCGATTTCTGGGACATAAACGAAATGGCAAATAAAATGATAGCTGTTCTCAAGCGACCTCCACTTCAAAAAACGCTCCGCACAAACGGCTTTCATGAGGCACACAAATTCACATGGGAGGACTCCGCAAAGAAAGTAGCTAAAATTTACGATGAAGTAATCGACCAGGCGAAAGGTAAGGAGGATTAACCAATGGCTTCGGTATGTTTCTACTTCCAGGTGCATCAGCCCAACAGGCTGCGGCATTATACCGTTTTCGATCACGGCGATAACTACTTCGACGACCATAAGAACGCCGAAATATGCAGGAAAGTGGCCAACAAATGCTACCTTCCCACAAATCGTCTGATGCTGGAGCTTATTCACAAACACAGGGGAAAATTTAAAATATCCTATAGTATTACCGGCGTTCTGCTTGAGCAGCTCGAAAAATTCGCGCCGGAGGTATTGACCACATTTAAGCAACTGGCCGATACCGGCTGCGTAGAATTTCTCGGCGAAACTTATTACCACAGTTTGGGCTTTCTATACTCAAAAGAAGAATTCATTGAGCAGATAAAAGCCCACAGGCGGACTATCAAGCGACTCTTTGGCCAGACGCCTCGCGTCTTCAGAAACACCGAACTTATTTACAACAACAGTCTGCCGCCGATTATTGAGCAAATAGGCGGTTTCGACGCGATAATAACCGAAGGTGCGGACCACATCCTCGGTTACAAAAGCCCGAATTTTGTCTATCGCCCGGTGAATTCGACCCGCTTGAAACTGCTTCTCAAAAATTACCGGCTCAGCGACGACATCGCCTTTCGGTTCTCCAACCGCGACTGGCGTGACTGGCCGCTCACCGCCGACAAATTCGCGGGCTGGATTAACAATATCAACGGCTGCGGCTACGTCGCCAACCTCTTTATGGATTACGAAACCTTTGGCGAACATCAGTGGGAGGATACCGGCATATTCGAATTTATGCGTCATCTGCCGGGGGAAATTCTCAAGCACCCGGACAACGACTTCAAAACCCCCTCAGAAGCGGTAAAGGCCTACAGCGCAGTTGACTCAATCAATGTCCCTCACACAATAAGCTGGGCGGATATCGAACGGGACCTCTCAGCCTGGCGGGGTAATGATATGCAGGAAAACGCCCTGGCGGAACTTTATCGGCTCAAGGACCGGGTTGGACAAACGGACGACGACGGCATTATCACCGACTGGAGAAACCTTCAGACATCCGACCATTTTTACTATATGTGCACTAAATACTTCTCTGACGGCGACGTGCATAAATACTTCAACCATTATGACTCACCGTACGACGCCTACATCAATTTTATGAATGTCCTGGACAATCTGGACTATCGCTGCTCCGAGGCGATTCTTAAAAAACAGCCCCGGATGTATGAACTTGATACCAAACGTAATGTTAAAACCCGTAATGATACTGTTACTAATAGGTTATGTTTTTCTGAAAGGACTTAGTTATGAAAGCAGCAAAATTTTCAAGAGACAAAGTGGCATCGACAACAATGTCTTCAACAATCATGAGTCCCAGGCCTTCATCTGTAAGCGCCACTAAACCGCTTGGCCCATGCCAGGTCGGCGATAGCGTTATTTTCGTCGCCTCTTATCCTAAGGCAAACGTTATTCAGATTGCCGGCGATTTTAACAATTGGCAACCTGGGAAAACCCCTATGACAAAGGCCGGCGACGGCACCTGGCAGGCCAGAGTGCCCCTCGTAAAAGGTACATATCGTTATCGGCTGGTCGTGGACGGCAAATGGCAGCACGACCCTCATAACGATTCTACCGAAGTCAATCCCTACGGCGAATTGAATTCTGTTATCAGGGTTGTCTAAGGGCTGCGCAAACGATAACGTGGTGCAGGTATCATAACATCCGGCTCAGGTCTGTGGGGGCTTTTCTGCGCAGATTTGCCTAGAGGAGAACAGCCTGTCATTCGTAGCATAGCGAAGAACGGAGAGGGCGGGATTATAACCGCCCTCTTTTGTAATATATTATAAAATCAGCACTTATGACACAAGCCTTTATTTTATAAAGCATTAACGGCTACGATATGTTACTATACCTGTACGATTTGTTACGATACGTGACTTGAAAAATAGGACAATTTGCAGGACAACGCCTAAAAAAAGAATGTTTTTGCCTCGACTCTTTTAATTGTTCGACGTCAGTAAAAGCTGAAGTCATCTCCAAATGCAAGGCCAAATATGTCTCACTCTTTTAGACGACGTACACCAAATTGGCTTGGTAAGCTGGCAAACTAAAAACCGAAGGTTATATTATTGTCGGTCAATTGGTTGCGACGCATGTTGTTATATCGCCTGGGTCCACTGCATCGTTAGATATCCGCTTTGAATCAAGTCACGTTTTCCTTTAGTCAAGCAGCAATTGGCCATGCAGTTTAAGTACAAGCTGATTTTTTTCTGCTTATAATGGGCATTAAACGCTTAGAACTTATAAAAGAACTGGAAATAAAGCTTACGAAGCATCTCTGTAAGATCCGGCGAAGCCCACGTCCAATCCGCAAATCGCATAAATCTTCCGGCGTATAAGCCAAGGATACGATTTGGAGGCAGGTTTACACATTATGGCGTTTGGTTACAGGGCTAATTTCCTTAGATTGCAGGCAGGTTATATGGTATCTTTTGCAAAGCACGATAAGCAAAAACCAGGGCAAAACGGCACAATTATAAACCTCTTCCAGACAGGAGGACAGATTGTGAAAGAATCTGGCAAACTGACCGGCCATTTCACCCTTCCCGCCCAAAAAGGCATGGATAACGTCGTAAAAATGCTGTGCGAAAAATGGGGTGCCGACGCAATCCGCGACAGCGACGGGACCGTTTTGTCGGAAGAGCTGCTCAATCTGGGATATAACGTCTATTCAACCATTTGTCTCATAAGGGCCGACCAGGAATGGGCCAAAGCGCATCCGGAGCAGTGCCAGCAAAAACACCTTATTTCCCGCCCCGTAACCTGCGCAAGCGAAAAGGAATTGAGGATAAAGATTCAAAAAGGATACAGCCGCGAGCAGTATAAGATTGATACCGAACACGACCCCAAAAAATACTGGGAGGTAATTGACAGGACGGTCGGCAAAGTTGTAAGCAAGAAGAATTGGCAATATCTGGAACACGTTGGGGAAGTCCTTATAGAACATCCCGTAAAATGGCACATCTATACCGTTAATTTTCTTGTCTATCAAATCTGGGAAACGACCTCGATGTACAATTATATCACCAATAATTGGACAGGGGAGCATCAGATGGGCGTGGACCCGCGGCAGCCGGAAACCGGCAGGCGTCTGTTGAAGTATTTAGACCGCTGGATTGAAACCCATCCCAATACCGATGTTGTTCGCTTCACGTCTATGTTTTATCAGTTCCCTCTCATTCAAAACGAAAAGAGACAAAATGCGTACCTCGACTGGAGCGGATATTTAGACCCGATGAGCGCGCTGGCAATGGATGAATTTGAAAAAGCGAAGGGCTATCGCCTGCGCAGTGAAGACATCGTCGATGAGGGATATTTTAACGCTTCCTATCGAGTACCTAAGAAGGAATTTCTCGACTGGATGGATTTCACGCAAAAATTCGTACGAGGTTACACGAAAAAATGTGTGGACAGAGTTCATAAAGCCGGCAAAAAGGCGGTCCTGTTTTTCTGTGACCACTGGATTGGAACAGAGCCCTACCTCGCCGGATTTGAAAAGCTCGGATTCGATGGAATCGCGGGGCCATGTTTGAGCGGTGTGGAACTGCGGAGGATTTCCGACGTGCCGGGAAATCTGTTCAAGGAGATCCGGCTGTATCCTTATTTCTTCGCAGTCAATTTGCAGAATGAGCCCGTTTTTACAGGCGACGGTGACCCGGTAAGGGAATGTAAAAGATGGTGGAAAGGAATAAGAAGGGCATTGCTTCGACGTTGCGTTGACCGGATTGGATTTGGCGGATATCTGAATCTGGCGATAAAATACCCAGCCTTTCTGGATTACGTCGCGGATCTGGCGAATGAATTCAGGACGGTATTACACGAGACCAAAAAAACGCTGCCATACAGCGTCGGGAAAAAAGTCGCCCTGTTAGACGCGTGGGGAAAGATGCGTTCCTGGATGCATAATGATAACTGGCCACAGGGACATATCCCTGAATGTCTAAGCGGCCTGCAGGCGGAGACGGAATTCATCAGCTTCGACGATATTCGCAAAAAAGGCATCAGCAACGATATTGGCGTAATCATAAACTGGGGGACAGCCAACAGCGCCTGGAGCGGAGGCAAAAACTGGATAGACGCGGAAGTCCTTGTAAAAATTCGCGAGTGGGTTTACCAAGGAGGCGGCTTCATCGGCGTCACAGAGCCGTCGGCTTATGAATACCAGGGCAGATTCTTCCAGCTCGCCGATATTCTTGGAGTCCAAAAGGAAGTCGGAAACACACTTTCCTGGAGCAAGAACATCCGGCCGGGACTTACCAGTGAACATTTCATACTCGAAGATTTGACGGGCAGCATAGACCTCGGAGCAAGTAATTCGGGCGTCTATTTGAGTAGCGAAGAGACCAGATTACTGGCAGGAACACCGAACAACGTCCTGCTGTCAACAAACACCTTCGGCAAGGGACGCGCAGTCTATATGGCGGATTACAAACACACTGCCCAGAATATTCGCCTGCTGTACAGAGCTATTTTGTGGGCGGCGAATATGGAAAACGAATTGAAGAAATGGTTCAGTTCAAATCAGAACACCGACTGTGCCTATTATCCGCAGGTGAAGAAATTTGTTCTTATGAACAATACGGAGGAAAATCAGGATACGGCTGTTTATAATGGGGCCGGCAAAACAGCGCGTTTTTCTTTGGCGCCGATGAAAATGAAATGGTTCGAACTGGAAGAAATTAACCGACTCTGTATATAACAGCAGGAATTACCGAATGCTGACGCGCAAAAACACTGAAATCATATTTGGCGGAGATTACTTTCCTGAACAATGGCCCCAAGATACGTGGAAAGAAGACATACGCCTGATGAAACAGGCAAACGTCAATATGGTCAGCATCGGCATTTTTTCGTGGGCGTTGATTCAGCCGGATGAAAACACTTTTACCTTCGACTGGTTAGACAAGATTATGGATATGCTGGCGGCCAACAATATCGACGTCTGTTTAGGGACCGCTACCGCAGCACAGCCCAACTGGCTGACTCGCAAGTATGACGATATCCTGTTTGTCCGGGAATCGGGCGAGCAGGTTCCCTATGGCTCCAGGCAAACCTATTGCGTCAATAGCCCCAGCTATCGAAAGGCCATACGCCTGCTGGCCGAGAAAATGGCGACTCATTATAAGGGGCACAAGGCATTGGCCTTATGGCATATCAACAATGAGTATGCCAACAAGAACAGCATGTGCTTCTGCAAAAACTGTGAAAAGGCATTCCGCGGCTGGTTACAAAAAAAGTATGGAACCATAGACAATTTAAATGAATCCTGGGGCACCGTTTTCTGGAGCGAAAAGTATTCCGCCTGGGAGGAAATTAATACCCCCCGCGCAAGCGCCGGCGGACGCAACGCAACCAAGCTTCTCGATTATAAGCGGTTCCTGAGCGAAAGCTTTTTTACACTGTACCTCGAAGAATACAACGTGATTCGCCCGATTACGCCGGATGTGCCTATCACATCTAATTTTGAAGGCGACTGGAGTAAGTTCGACCACTACCTGTTCAGGAATCATCTGGACGTTGTCTCTTTTAATATCTACCCGGACCCCGGCAACCCCGACGCCCGCAAATGGGCCGCCCTGAGGCATACGATGATGCGTTCTTTGCTGGGTAAACCATTTATGGTAATGGAACAGGCCCCGTCGCAGGTGGACTGGTATCCGGTGAACATACCGAAACCTCCAGGCCTGATGCGGCTCTGGAGTTATCAGGCCCTGGCACACGGTTCTGATTCGGTAATGTATTTCCAGTGGAGGGCCTCCAAAAAAGGCGCAGAGAAATATCACAGCGGAATGGTTCCGCACTTCGGCGAGAACTCACGGGTGTTCAAGGAAATCAGCGATTTAGGGAACGAATTAAAAAAAGCAAAAGACATTGTCGGCTCTACCGTAGATTCGAAAGTCGCTATTCTCTTGGATAACGATTCCTGGTGGGCGGTGGATAATCCTTATGGCCATGGCACAAAATCATTAGATAACGAAGTTTTCTGGTCTGCCAACGGGCAACCCTTCCCAACCGTTTTAGTCAGTTATTTCGGCGAGCTGGAATACTACTTTAATGCCTTCTACGATTTGAATATCCCAGTCGATGTGATTCCGGTCGATTATGATTTTTCAAAATACAAGGTCATCGTCGCCCCCATCCTGCATATGGTCAAACCCGGCTTCAAAGAGACAATAGAGAACTTTGTCAAAAAGGGCGGCACGTTTATTACCACTTATTTCACAGGGGTCATTGACGAATCCGTCGGCGTCTTTTTAGACGGGTATATTGGGCCCCTCAAAGACGTGCTGGGGGTAAAGGTTGAAGAATATAATCCCCTGCCTCCCGGCGGCAAAAACGCGATGAAGATGACGGGGACAATCAAGGGGTTCAAGAAAAAATATGGTTGCTCTATATGGTGCGATGTAGCTCATACGACCTCGGCCAAAACGCTGGCCACCTTTGTTGAGGGTTATTACACGGGCTCGCCATCCTTCACGGAGAATCAATTCGGCAATGGAAAGGCATACTACGTGGCCACCAGGCCGGATAAAGATTTTATGCGGGACTTTTTATCCAAAATCGCAGACGCCCAGGGTATCAAGATATCACAATTGCCTGAGGGGGTTGAATTAGTAACCCGCTCCGGGTACGGCCGGAATTACGGTTTTTACCTCAATCATTCAGGGACTAAAAAGCTGGTGACGTTGCCCAAAGGTAAATATGAAGACCTTCTGACAGGAATTGCCCATCAGGGCACTTTGAACCTGGTTAAATATGGCGTTTCTATCCTAAGAAAAACAAAATGAATTGCTCGATGGAACTGATATGAAACTCATACAAGTATGCCTTTTATTACTTATCGCGTTTTGCAGTCAGTTTGGTTGTGTGCCACAACCTGTCGGGGCTGATAAGTTTTTAATTGGTGCGGATATATCGGGGACTTCGGTGATGGAAAAAGCCGGGGCGGTGTATCGTGAAAACGGCAAGCCGAACGATTTGTTCACCATCCTGAAAAACAGCGGGTTTAACACTATTCGCCTGCGCATTTTTGTGAACCCGAACAAAGAGGGGATGGTTAGAAATGACCTGCCTTATACCCTGGACCTTGCCAAAAGGGCAAAGGCCCACAATATGAAGCTATTACTCAATTTTCATTATTCAGACACGTGGGCCGACCCGCAAAAACAGTATAAGCCGGCGGCCTGGGCCAATATGCCCTTTGATGAATTGAAACAGACGGTTCAAAGTTATACGGCTTCTGTCATAGAGGCCTTCAAAAAAGAAAACGCCCTTCCGGATATGGTCCAGGTTGGAAACGAAATTACCCCCGGAATGCTCTGGCCTGATGGAAGAGTCGGCGGAGATTACGAAAATGATGCGCAATGGGAAAAATTCACCTCATTGCTCAAGGCAGGTATTGCCGGCGTCCGTCAGGGTGCAGGTGACTCTAACGTAATTATTATGCTGCATATCGACCAGGGAGGCAAAAAAGGCGTCACTAAGTGGTTCTTTGACAACATAAATAAGCGTCAGGTTCCCTACGATATAATCGGCGTAAGCTACTATCCCTGGTGGCACGGAAAGATTGAAGACCTTAATGATAATCTCAACTACATCGCCACCGAGCTAAAGAAAGACGTGGTGGTTGTAGAAACGGGATATTCGTATGCCGCAAACGACCGGCAGAAAGCCCCTGAAAGCCAGCCCTTCCCGCTGACGCCGCAGGGACAATATGATTTCCTTTACGCGGTTACAAAAACAGTCCTCCAGACGCCTGATAAACATGGACGCGGCGTATTTTACTGGTCTCCCGAGACAATTCCTGTTACCGGTCGCGGCTGGATGAGAGGAACTAACGCCCTGTTCGACCCCAATGGAAACGTTTTGCCCGGCGCAAAAGCTTTTTCCGATGCCGCCGCAGGCAGAAAACCTGTAAAGCAGGACAAATGAAAAACCAGCAAATATAATTACGAGCGAAAGCGATATTATGAAAAATTCCGACCGCGTTCCGTTTTGGGAAAAACTCGTTCTGGGCATCGGCGGATTTCCCTCCCTTTTCGGCTACATAGGCATCAATACAGTCGCAAGAACCGTATATATAATGATTCTGGGAGTCAATCCCTTATTGGTTGGTTTGGCGCTTTTTGCCCCGCGTTTTCTGGACGGATTTCTTGACCTTTTAATGGGCAAAATCTCCGACAATTTTCACTCTAAATGGGGACGACGCAAACCGTTTGTTGTTATCGGGGCCGTATTGATGGGGATTGTTTTCGGACTGATGTGGATGACCCCTGAAAGCTGGAGTCAAACCGCCAAATTGGCCTGTTTCATCGTTATGCAGTTTATTTTCTTCACCGGCTATACTATGTTCTCTGTCCCTTACAACGCCCTGACGTATGAGATGACGCCCGATTACAACGAACGCAACAATGTGATGGCCTTCAATGCGTTTTTTCACAAAGTAGCCGAATTTCTTTATGAATGGATGATTCCATTGGCTGCCGTATTCAGTTGGGTGTTCTTTGCTTCCCAGAAGGTAGAACTCAACGGCATTCGGATGGTAACCTGGATAGTCGGGCTTGTGATAATGACTGGTATTGGCATGATACCAGGATTGCTCGTACGCGAACGCTTTGCGGAAAAAACCAAGCATCAGGGAGAAGTCAAACTCTTTCAAACCTGCAAAGAGGCCTTCAGCAGCAAGCCGTTTATGATTCTGTTTTTAATTGTTATTCTCAACGTCCTGTCCGGCGTTCTGGCAATGAATATGGACCACATTGTAATGACCTACTATATGGCAAACGGCGACATTACGATTGGCAGCATCTGGAAGGGGTTGCTTTCTTCCGGTTACGCCGTTGTTGGAATTGCCTCCATTCCGGTCATCGCCTGGCTTGCCAACCTGTTCGGAAAAAGAGGTTCGCTGTATTTTGTTTACGGCCTAATGGTCTTCGGCGGAATTATGAAATGGTTTATCTTCACGCCGGGACATCATCTTTACTACATAGGCAAAATCGCGATCGACCCTGTTATCCTGATTGACCCGATTTTATGCGGGCCGATGTGGGTGGCGGTTAAAATTATGCTTGCTTCGATGATGGCGGATATCTGTGATGATGATGAACTTAAATATGGTAAACGCAGGGAAGGTATGTTCGGCGCAGCTTTTTCTTTCCTCGAAAAAACTGCCTGGTCACTCTCGGCTGTCTTCTCCGGTTTGACCCTGTGGCTTTCGGGCTATCATAGTGAGCTTGGCGGAAACCAGACCCCCGAAACATTCACAATAATGAGGCTTTTCCTCGCCGGTGCCCCGGCGATTACCGCGGTATTCGCCATTTTGGCCATAAGATTTTATCCCATAACCGCCGAACGCGCTGCCGATACCCGCCGCATCCTCGAAGAAAGAAGAGGAGCCATCAGCGCCGCAGGTTAACCGGATTTTTAAGGAGAATCATTTTATGCAAAAGTTATTTAGTATCATATTGGGCATTATAGTCCTGTCTATAAATCCATTGGCCCTTGCCGAGGGCGAGAAGTTTGAACCCACCTCCAAAGAGCAGCTCGATAAGTTTTATTCAACGCCCGAGCGAAGTGTTACGGTAACAATTCACGAGGGCCGGGAACTGCATTCCATTGAAAATGGCTTCCTCGGTATGGACGTGAGTTATTTCAATGTCACCGACGAAATCTGGAAAAAATACAACATCCTCGAAAAACTGAAGACCGCCGGCATTGGTTCGCTTCGCTATCCGGGCGGGATGGAAACGGAGTTTTTTCACTGGGAACACCCCGGCGTCAACGGCTACGAAGACCTCTGGGACCCCAACGAGAAACATGGCACAAGCCCCGGACGGGGCAGATTTCAGGCCACCTGGGTGCCGCCCGACAAGTGGAGCACAAATAAAAACTTTATGGACTTTGACGAATTTATGCAGGCCTGTCAGGCCCTCAAAGCCGAGCCTATTGTCGGCCTGAATCTGACTTCCGGCGTCAAACATAAACGGCACAAAGAAGGCCTTGATGAGGCGCTGCGCTGGCTGCGATACTGCAAAGAAAAAAACTACAAAGTAACCTACTGGTACCTCGACACCGAACCATGGAATGCGGGATCGTCTTATACGTTCAAAGATATGGAATACGCTGATGAGGTATGTGCTTATGGTGCCGCCCTTAAGGCCGAATTCCCGGATATCAAGCTAATCGCCAACCCCACAAGTTCGACCAGTTACAATTACTGGGACTGGCTGGAAAAATTTGTCGCTAAAACTCATGGCTTCGTGGATTTTATCGATGTGCACTGGTACTGGGCGTCAGGCAAGGGGTCCTTCGATTACTGGCTCAAAAACACCCCGCTGCAAACGGGCGATAAATGGAAAAAGGAGGAATGGAACCGGACGTACGCGGAGGATATTCGGTTGATAAAGGAGACCTGCGCCAGGGCCGGAGAGCCGAATATGGGTCTCGTCGCGCTCGAATGGAACATCGGCCCCAGTAACGGCAGCGAAATCTTCAGTCAGCAGCTGATTGCCGTAATCCAGTCGGAAATTCTTATGGAATATCTCAGGGATGATGTCCGGCTGACTTGTCTTTGGCCATTAATATGGCAATCCTCCCGTGACGTCTGGTCCGAGCAGGATTCCTTCCCGAGCATTATTACTCAGGAGCTGCCTTTTGCGCCAACCCTCACGCTCGATATGTTCCGAATGTTTTCCGCCGTCAGGGGTAAAACCGTTATCGCGTCTGAGAGTTCAAATAAAGACCTGCCTGTTGTGGCCGCAAGTGATGAGGCGGGACACAGGATATTGCTGATTATCAATAAAAATTCCCTGCGTCGCAAAGTTACTATCAGTTTAGACGAAAAGGCAGGCAAGGTCTCTGCGGAAATGATTGGCCTTAAACACCAAGTGTGCCAACCGCAGGAAGTCAGCGTGGAAAACGAAAAAGGGCTGACGTTTTACGCCGAGCCCTTCTCTTTCACTGCCATCCGTATTGAGTGATTTAGTTCTATCTGCTCTCTACGTTCGTTTTCCTGGGCGATTTTGCCGGAGTTTTGTTTGCTTCTATTGTGATAGGAATCTGTTTCGGGCTGCTGGCGGCGGGGGGTTCCGTTCGCGGGCCGAAATCGGTTATGCGAATCCTGCGGTCCGCGTAACGGCGCTTGGTTTCGGCGTTAAGGACCTGCACCTGGGTCTCTGAGCCCGTAAAGGAGCAGCGAATGCAGTAATACTCATTCTTTTCGCTGTCGAAAAGCATATCCATATCGATATCCCGCCTAAAGCACAGCGGACACCTGTAATTTAACTTGCCTTTTCTACCTTGAGCCATGTTCGCAACTCCTCTCTCGCCTTAAGCGTTTTCTTTATGCCAAGCGTGTACATCGGTGAAAATGCAAACCCCTCGCGAATATATCCCGCGGCGTGGTCGGCCTGCACGTTCATCGACAGCCGTGTGTCAACGTGGGGAATCATAGCTTCGACCCTCGTTGCGCACTGCACGGTTTTCTCCCTGCACTTGTATTCATATTCAATCGACTGTTTATCATCCGGCCCGATACATTTCAGGACGACCCCGGTAAGGTCTTCGGGGTATTCCGTCGTGCCGTAGCATCCCGTAATGTATTCGTCAACGGTGATTTGCGCTTCCTGGTCGCTCGTATCGACGATACGCCGGGTAATCTCTATTTCGCCGGTGCCTTCCTTAAATCTGAATATCGATTGCACAGCGATAGTCAGACCGTTGAACTCAATCTCAACAGGGTCCAGCGTTATGACTACTCTGCCGTCCTGCCTGTCATACGAAGCCCACGTCCTGCAGGTGCAAAGGTCCACTGACTCGCCATAATAACTTAATTTGCAGCTTTTTATTGAGCCCTCGCCGGCGTAGTGCGTGAAGTATCCGGCCCTGTAATACGACTGAACAAGGAAAGGATACGAAGCATTCTGCAGGCATTTAGTCCCAACCCCGCATGGCCGGACAAGTTTGGCGGCATAAGGCCGAAGGTCAATCATTGCCCCGCCCTGATTCATATCGAGGGCCGTTCGCATATAAGGGTCGGCATACCAGAACTGCTGCCTGTCTGAGCCGTAAAGAATATCCCGCCACAGGGTGCATTCCGGTTCATCGTATCTTTTTATGGTACGGAAAATGTCCGCGAACTCCGACATTGTAACGTCCTGAAGGTGCCCTTGCTTTTTGAGATTGCCGTAGTAACCCATTGCGTCCTTGTAGCTTTTTACAAGCAAGGCGTGATTGGCTTCCCACCTGCCGTTCTTGCCCATCCAGGCGGGACCGACGTAAATCATATTGTAAGAATACCCGTTGTTGTATTTGGTCATTGACCGGTACTGGTCAACAAGATTTTGGAAATACGGCAGCTCGCCGTCTTCGTAAACCATACCCCTTAAAATGTTTTGCGGATGGGTCCCGAAGTAAGAGCCGGGGCCGTCGAATACCGCGAGAAGGTCTCTCGACAGATGAGGTATCGCGACAATCCCTATGTCGTCTTCCTTGCCCGATGCGGGACAGTGAATATTATATTTCGATGGAATCCACGGGTTCCACGGGCCGCCATCAAAAAGGGTATACCATGAATTGTTCGCGTTATGATAGGCTTTGGGGCCCTCCTCCCAGCAGGTGGCCACAGCGCATTTTATCATTGGATACTTTGACTTAATATAATTAACCAGCTCAGCGTCCATATAGTAAGAACCGGTCGAAGTCGGATAAAAACCGAACACTTCTTTGAACCGCCCGAAGACCTCATCCACTACGGCTTTCTTTTCCTCCATTGAAAACAGCCAGACGGCCAGCTCTTTGGTGTGAAATTTATCGCGGAACTGCTGGCACTGGATGCCAAGAAACGTGCATCCTATTTCGTCGCCGAATTCGGCGTTATATTCCTTAGCTAACTGAACAGCTTCATCATTAAACAAGCTGGAATAGGTCATTTGTATGGTGGTCTTAAGCCCATTCTCATGGGCTATCTGCTGCTGGGTCTTGAAAATATCCAATGATTCCTGGATTACACTTTTCCTGGTAACATCCTCCTCCTTCCCGAAGGATGCTTCTTTTTCGAGATATTCGGGGACCATTTCCGGTCTGTGAACAACATTAACGAAGAAATCGCTCATGTAAGTACCTTAAAATTACTCTTAATCATTGAATCTATTCAATTTCCAGCCAATTGTTGGCCAATAGGGCAAAGTCAAGGAAGTTAACTATGCCATCACCGTTAGGCAGCGGTGCAATATCAGCAGATGGAGTACCTGGCGATTGCAACCACTGCCCGACAAGAATGTCAAGATCTTCAAAATCAACTATACCGTTACCTGTAATATCTCCGTATATTTTGTCAAAGGCCTCCATACCCATCAGCATATTGACGTTTTTCCAGTTCCCGGAAATCGGTTGGAATAATGCCTTATAGGCGACCGACGAATTCCAGATCCATGTCGGCTCCCAGTAGCACACGCCTATTCCCTTTCCACCGGGCGTGGCCTGGACTCTCTGGATTAGTCCGTCCAGAAATGCCTTCTGGCTTTCAGGAGTTTTCCCTGTGCTGCCGGTATAGTAGTCACCGGCCTCCGCGATGAGGATTTCCTTATCAAGATAGCGTCCAGCCATAAAATTCAGGTTTATTGTCAGGTCATCGAGCGTGCCGTGCCACTCCGGATAGAAGGATTGCCCTATGACGTCGAATTGCACGCCGTATGTGTACATGAGGTTATCAAAGAACCACTGGGTGCTCGAAATGCCGCCGCCAGATTTAACATAAGCAACATGAATCATAATTTTCGGCATAGGTTCGGCCCCTCTGCCGTCGTTGATACCGGCTATGGCAGAGTTGATAAGATCGGCAAGATTTTGCCAATTTCCATTACAGCAGTTTCCGTTCGGGAAGAGCATACCGCAATTGATTTCATTGCCAATCTGGACCATATCCGGCATAGCGTTGTTATCCCGCAGGTGCGAGATGACGTCGCGTGTGTAGTCGTGAATCGCAGTGACTAATTGCGATTGACTCAAGCTGCTCCACGCTGCGGGTTTGGTCTGATGCCCGGGGTCGGCCCAGGTATCCGAGTAATGGAAATCCAGGAGGAATTTGAACCCAGCGGCCTTGACCCTGGCACCGAGAGTAGTCACATAGTTGACGTCCTGGCATACGCCGTATATCGAACCGCTCGGGTTGTTAAAAATCCGGATACGAATCCAGTTGAGGTCGTGGTTTTTGAAAATGGTCAGCACATCCTTGGGCACGCCATACTCGTTATAGATGACCCCATCTGCTTCCTGCCGCGTCTGGACAGAAATATCGGCCCCTCTTATAAACTCGTCACATAGGCCTTTGGTCGCCGTAATGCTTAGCCCTGTGAGCAACAGCACAAAAACCAGGCATCTAAACTTATTGTCCATTGCTCTTATCATTTTTTATCACCCGCATGGGGGTCCCGAGTATGGCCTGCCGTGTTGTTTACGATTTGGAAATTGTCATACTCCGCCGTGCAACTGCCGCCAACATTGCTGCTGTTCGAATACAAGCCAAATGCCGTAATATCACCCGCGAGAACCGATGGGGCAGTGGACCCGCGAGTTAACGTCTCGATATCGAGTAAATCCCACTGCCCCTTATCAGGGTGATAAGCGTAATTTTCAGTGGCGAAAGAGGTGCTAACCGAGGTAAAGACGGTTTTTGACACGTACCAGACGCCATTAACCCTCACGGCAATGCTGCAATCGGGGGTACGAAGGTAGAACGAATGCGCTCTAAGGTCGAAGCGAAACATCAAATTGGAATAGACCTTGGTGTCTACTGTATATGCGTTGGTGTATATCAAGTTTCCGCATGTTCCACTATGCCAAACCCACGCGAAGTTCGACAAACCGCCCTTGCTTCCGCTGGAATATACGCCGACCCATCCGACCAGGTTAACGTCGCCGTTATTATCGAATGTCTCGGTGTATAAGCTGTCATCCGCATAGACAAAAGCAGCCGAACTAAGCAAAATAATAATGACAAAATTCTTAATCATATCAACACAGCCGTTACTACAAAAGCAGGCCGGCCAGTAGGAACCTCCGAATTTAACCGGCCCGTTAGAAATACCAAATAATCCAATTTAATTAGGTAGGTCCTTCATCCACTGTGGCCAATCCATATAAGCTTGGTCTATTGGTCTCCACTGGCGATGCCATGTCAAGGACCACAAATTTCTTAATCCAATCAGTCGCACAGAGTTATCCATAAACAGCATATTTGCCCTTCTGTTATGGCGAGGCACACAGAATTCAGACATTTCGTTGGTCTGCAAACCCTCGCTGGAAGGAGGTGTATTATCTACCCTAGGCTGAGTGCCGTCCCACATAGAATCCGCCATCAACGGCACATCTGCTGTGTGTGTTACATTCAACGTTGAACGCCAGAATCTTGGACGGTCTATGGGGTCGATATTATAGGTCTCAGGGTTGCCGATAGGCAAACCTATGTCTGGCGGGTTATGCGCCCACCCATTAATCCCGTAACTGCCATACATACCGGCCTTAGCCCAGACAGGATTATAGCCAGCCCAAGTCCCCTCACCGTATTTCCCCCACGCAGTAAAAACCCCCGCATTGAAGGCGTCAGATGAATTGCTAAGAAGTTTTGTGGCTTTCGGGCAAAGGCGAACATCACCCACGCCCTGGTAATATGGCATCAAGTCAACCATCCACATCGACCCGCTGTTCCAGCCGCCTGGCATAGATTCGTTATGCGCCTCAGTATACATTTCAAACATTAGGCCGAATTGACGGAGATTGGAAGCGCATTTGACGGTATTGGCCTGGTCCCTGGCTTTATTAAGAGCCGGCAGCAGGATTGCCATCAGGAGAGCAATTATCGCAATCACAACAAGCAGCTCGACCAAGGTGAAGCCCTTATCCTGGTTTTTGCAGAAATTCAATTTTGGTATCATACGAGTCATCATCCTGATTTTTGATTTCATATGCCCGAATCCCACAACAAACTGTTGGAGGCCGGCTATTTCGAACCGGCCTCCCCAACATCATTAAATACTGAATCTTATGGCCACACAACGTTCTGGAGCCAATACCGGGCCATCACCGCAAAATCATAGAAATCAACCTTATTGTTGCCGGTGGCATCAGCGGGCGTAATCAATCCCTGCGTCATCGGACTTGTTGCCGTTCCGCCCTCGACGGCCAGATAGAGGACTTCTTCAGGTGAAAGAGCATAGCTATAGATACGGAAATCATCGATATAGCCATCATAGTAGCCGCCATATCCGCCTGACCAGCGCCATGCCCCAAGAGTGGCAAAGTTATTTGTCGTATCAAGCTTTGTCGTCTCCGCAGTCGTGGCATTATCATTCAATGCTATCAACTGGCCGTTTCTGTAAATTTTCTGATAGTGGCCGCTGACACTTTTGACAAACGCGTAGTGCACCCATACATCCTGGGGATGGTCAGGATTGGTAAAGTTCTGCTGCGTAGGATAGTGCAGGGTATCGCCCCAACCGTTATCCGAATCCCAACCTGCCATGTAGGAAAATGCGCCTGTTGCCCCGCACCAGATGCCAATGACATTGCTGTCGCGACCAATCTGCAGTATCTCTGAATCAGTATCAGTTTGCCCAGGGTCCTTTAACCACACGGATATGGTGCTTTCCGCGCCAATCGTAGGGTGGTCATTAATAGCCGCAATGGGTATCGTAACCCGGTCAAGATTATTGGGGTGAAAACAATTTGTACCGTCATGGCCGCTTCCAGCACCTCCCCAGGCAAACGGGTAGCTGATTATCCCATTGTAGCCGTTTCCTGAAGAATCTGCCGGATTACCTATACTTTCATCAAACTTGTACCACAATATGCGCTGGGTTTTATCGGTTGAAGGTGCGACAGCAGTCACTACTATAGATTGAGTGAGCCAGTTAGTTGCGAGTAAATCCAGGTCAGCCATGCCAACGTAGCAATCTTTTGTGAAATCTGCAGGTATCAATTCAGCCAGAGTCGAGTCGCAATAGGGGTAATCAAGACGGACATCGTTGATAGTTACCGTTCCTGCGTCGCCGGGAGGACCACCGCTTCCGTTGTCAACTCCAATAGTAATCTTAGTCACATTCGTCAAATTAACTCCCTTAGAAGCAAATTCCTGCAAAGCAATCGGCCACAATATCATAGGCTCATAGGCCTGCTGATTTAACGCGTTTGGCTCTGGGAAATGGACAGTGCCGCTCTGGGCGCCACTGTTCGATTCCAGTTTTACATAAATATTGGTTGGTCCTTTCATGTTGTCGTGGCCTTTTACCATTAGCACAAGCATCGCGTTACTGCTGATGTTATTCGAACAAAGCAATGCCGACATATCTGCGCTGACCGCATCATAATACGCATGATCGTAAAGGATTTGTAAGTTAGAATCAGCCAAAACAGAGTTGGGGCCCCATACGGCTGTGATATCGCCATAGCTGTCGAATCTATCTAACCACGTGAAATTGCCCACGGAGAACGGCCATACGTTCTCGGCTTTGATAACGTTGGAGCCTACGGTTTCATCCACGCGCCAGTAATAAGCCTGCCCACGAGTGACGCTGCCAAGAGGCAGCACATGGGAATTGGTATCGAAAGCACCCAAATACTCCGGAGAGCTTGTGTTGGCGTCATTGACATCCGCGAAAGAAGTACCAAAGTAGACACGATGGTTGCCTGTAGAGTTCTTTGCGGGGGTCCAAATCAGCGTCGGGCCAATGCCGCAACCATTCCTCTTATCTTCCTTGGCCACAGTGGAATTAGGCCACGGAGCCACAACAACTGCCTGGTTGTTATCCGGAACTCCGAAGTAAACAGAATCGATATACACATTGTAGACCCAGTCAGCTGCCCTCAGTCGGAGGATCGCATAGTTAGCGGTTGGAGGTACGGTGTAATCATAAGTAAACGAACCCCAGCCGCCTGTTTCATTGCCTTGCTGTGCAATAATATAAGTGTTACTGCTCACAAGATTTGTATCCGGAAAGGTTGGGTCGGGGACACCACCACTGTACCAACCTATTTCCGCTGCCGCACTACCCCACGTCCATTTGTTGGCCACGAATGAAAGACGAATTGTAGGCAGGCCAGCGACGTGAACCACCTGATGCACCTCAACTCCTATGCCACCTGTGCGATACCTCATAAATAAACAGGGGGTGCCGTCATAAGTAAGGGCCGTCTGCACAACGGCTTGGATATCTATCCCGGGAATATTAGGCTCGTTTGGATCCCAGCCCGTCAGGTTGCCAGTATTAAAGTTGCCGTTCGTCAGCAGATTATTTGAACCCTGTGCCGAAACTGCCGAAATAGCAAAGACACATACAAGAAAAAGCATTCTAAATCCCATATCTTTCTTTCCTGCCTTTTTCATACAACCTCCTACTCACACAATAAATCCTTTGAATATGTTTAATACGATAACGTAACTAATAATTCCCCAAGAGGTCGCAAAGGCCTTTTATTTGCTGTTTTCAAAAAACGCTTCTCAAAAATGTCCGTAAAACTCTTGCGCTTCGCAACACCTCCGCTGAGGGGGCCTGACTATCAGGCCCCCTCAGAAGAGACCATGCGTCCTTTTGACTCAGAAAACAACCCTTGTTAGGGCTTTCTTAAGCGTGCTTCCTTCTAAGTGCGACCAATCCACCGATTCCAAGCAGAATCATAGTTGCCGGCTCAGGTGTAACGACAAAATTGTCATAATCCACCTCAGTTCCAGATGGTTCCCAGCCCCATTGCGTTACTTTAAATGTAAGATGCGCCGTACCTGCCGGGGCAACCCAATTTCCCGCTTTGGTCCCCGAAGTGGCGCTATCATATGTTACCCAGCCAGTATCAGGACCACCACTGCCCGCGTAAAAGACGTCCCATCCAGAATCTAGATAGGCCCAACTGGCGTCCTTATACTGAACGGTTACGCTTACTCCCAGCCATTGGCCTGCAGGGGCGTCATACTGGAAATTAACGAGAGGCGTCACACCCCCAGCGAACGCAATGTCTTGACCAAGCTCAGGGCCAGAACTAGGATTGTTAGTGTATATGCTCACGGCATAAACACTGGGGCTCGGACCACCAGGCACAACGGTGACGGTTTCATTGGCAGTATCAGGCAGGTATGTCCACCAGCCTTCCAGGGTGCCGGTCTCAAAACCGCCGTTCCAAAGTGCATTAGCGGCTTGAGCCACGCCACTAACTAAACACAAGGCACATACAAAAATAACCAGTTTCTTACTCATTCTGTCTCCTCCTACTTCGATATTAACTATTTTCGGTTTCGATGCCTTTGACAACAAGCCAAAAACACCATTCCCTTCTCAACAGACACACTCTCTTACATTTGCGTCCGTTTCGAACAATGTCAAACAAGCACTAAGTTTGACTTTCACCATTTATAACCTTGTGCCCATTTAACGAAATTTAACACAATCGCCTCTGTTCAACTCAACAACAGCCCGAAGGCCATATAATGACTTCTACGGCCATCGTACATTGTCATTGTCTCAAAATCGCACCCTTAAATGAACGCCAATTCGCGTTAAAATATAACCATTTTACGAAATAGACCGCTTATTCTCTTGACTCCCGTGTGAATGGAAATAGGATGATTGCGCGTCCGGTAAAAACGACCACCTTTAGTATAGAGGATAGTTATGTCCAAGATGCATAGGGTACTGTTACTTTTCGACACTTCCGGAGCCGCCTCGAGAAGGACACTTAGAGGCATCGCTACGTACTCCAAACTTCACGGCCCCTGGGTCTTTTTCAGGGAACCTCCATTTTATGTCGCCTCAACATTTGGACTAACAAGGATAACAAGGAAACTGCCGAATCCGAAAACGTGGGACGTCGATGGCGTAATAGCACATATTCCGCATACAAAACACTGGCGTAAAATTGTGCCTAAAAATGTCCCTGCGGTAATCAGCTTGTACACTGTTGTCAAGTCCAGAGACTTCTGTAATTTTGTAACGGATGACGTTGAAATCGGCCGGATGGCTGCGGAATATTTTATTGGGAAGAATTTCCGCAATTTTGCGTTCTTCGGCTACCGGAGCATCTTCTGGTCAGAGACACGGGGACAAAGCTTTTCTGAGAGATTGGCCAAAGCCGGTTTCACAGCGCACACTCTTACACAAAGCGGATTGGAATCTACGAACACGCGGTCCAAAAAAAGCGGGCGTTCCGCGCTTGGCGAATGGCTTTGCTCGCTGCCTAAACCGCTGGCATTAATGGCTTGTAACGATGACCGTGCCTTAGACGTGTGCGACGCCTGTAAGACAATGGGTTTGCATGTCCCTCACGACGTGGCCGTCCTCGGCGTAGATAACGATGACCTGGCATGTGAACTCGCTAATCCGCCTCTTTCCAGCATAGCAGTCAATAACGAAAGGGCCGGCTATGAAGCCGCTGCGCTTCTGGACCAGTTGATGTCAGGAAAAAACGGTGATAACAAACATATTTCCGCTATCCCCACTCATATAGTAACAAGACAATCTACCGATATATTCGCCGTTGCAGACCCGGAGGTTGTCAACGCCCTGAATTTCGTCCAGCAGCATTCCACCGAGGATATTCACGTGAACGACGTGGTAAGAGCCGTGCCATTATCTCGCCGGGTTCTCGAATCACGGTTCCGAAAAACAGTTGGTCGTTCAATTTTGAGCGAAATAAGACGAGCCCGTGTCCAACAGGTCGTCCAAATGCTTGTCGAGACCAACTTACCCATCTCTGAAATCGCGAAAAGCTTGTCCTACTCGGGTGTTGAACACATAGCCAGATACTTCAGGCGAGAAAAAGGCATGAGCTTGATTGAGTATCGCAGGCAGTTTGGGCAAAAATAATGGTCTCCTCGCCTTTTTCAATGACTATACCGGATGAATACCGTTCCTAAGATTACGCTGCTGATAGATTTGTCTTCGACGCCAGGCAGGAACCTAATGCGTGGAATCGCGAGGTACGCGAGGATTTACGGCCCTTGGCAGTTAAACCATATCGCCAGCGATTTTTATGATGCGTCTCCCCAGCAGGCGGATATCCTGAAAATCCTCACGGAGATAATGAAAAATTCTGATGGCATAATAATGCTGGAGCCGGATTTAGTGGACTTCTCTAAGAATCTTGACTTTCCCATTGTCATAGCGTCTGCCATTAGAGATACCAAGGTATCTGCGCGACCTACAGTCCTGACAAACTCCAGAACAATAGGCGAAATGGGGGCAAACTACTTTATTCAAAAGGGATTTAAAAATCTGGCTTTTTGCGGATTCAGAAAAATGCTCTGGTCCGAGCACAGAGAAAAATACTTTACAGACACGGCAGAAAAAGCCGGACTTAAAATATATGCAAAAAAATTAACTTATCCCCAGAAAGAAAAATTTAAAGATTCGAACCTTGAACACATCGGTAAATGGATTGGGCAACTGCCAAAGCCGATTGGAATAATGGCCTGTAATGATTCCTGCGGCAAGTTTATAATTGACTCCTGCAGGAGGGCCTCAATCTCGGTTCCGGACGAGGTTGCCGTTCTTGGAGTTGATAACGATGACATTATATGCGACCTGACGTACCCATCTTTATCGAGCATCTCGCTCAACACCGAAAAAGGCGGATTTGATGCCGCCGCGCTGTTAGATAAAATAATGAAAGGCATTGCTGTTGATACACAGATAATTCTGATTGAGCCGGTGGGGGTGCAGGAAAGGCAATCAACAGATATAATCGCGGTGAACGATAAAATAGTATCGGATATAATAAATTATATAAAGAAAAATTCCAAAACACTTCTGCAGGTCACCGATATTATTGAAGAATTTAATATCTCGAGAAAATATCTTTATAAAAAATTTAACGATAATCTCGGAACAAGCGTATATGACCAAATCAGAAAAATAAAAATCGAAGAGATATGCAAACTGCTCGTGGAAACCGACAAAAGCGTCAAGGAGATAGCCCTTGAGTTCGGATTTTACAATGTTGACCATATCGCCCGGTTCTTCCGCCAGGTAAAAGGACTAACCCCTACTCAATACAGGAATGAATATTTTCGAACCTGAAATCACATTGTCCCTATACTGTTCCCTGTTAAGAAATACTACCCGACTTTAACCTATTCCTTAACGGCAAGCATATAACAGGCAGGCACAAACTGTAATCAACGGTCTAAGTGTTAACAGCAACAAAGACCGAAAATTAGGACGATCGTAGGACAGCCGTGCTGTAGAGACATTCACAAGCCTCGGTAAATCAAAGAGTTAAAAAAATCAATACAGAAAATTGGTAAAGAGGCTGGATTCTCTACTATTGCGGCTTGTAACTTCTTTATATTAAAGTAGTTACGTTATTTATAAAAACCAACGGAGAGGGCGGGATTCGAACCCGCGGTACGGCAAGCCGCACACACGCTTTCCAAGCGTGCTCCTTCGGCCACTCGGACACCTCTCCAAAACCGCTGGTGATTTACAGCTTCATCCAGTGGGGCGTTAGCGTAGTCGGATTGCACGTTTCGGTCAAGCATTTTATGGGGCACGAACCGACTTGAGTATTCCTGTTCTCTTGGGTCTGTGGTCTTGCGTCTTGTGTCTGATTTTACAGCGTCGCCAATTGCAATACAAATTGTTCAATCGCGATTTTGGGCTGGGCCTGGCCTCTTTTAATGGCGTAATCCGTTTCGGCTAACCGCTGAATCTGGTCGCCGATTTGCTTCAGGGACAGTCGTTTAAGCAGCGCGAAGTGTGCCTCTTTATTGTAAAAAATGCGGGCTTTGCCTGCGACCTCATACTGTGAGCATCCTTCATCAAGCATTTTCTTCGCGGTAAATAACCTGCGGATATGATACGCGAACGCGCCGATGGTTGTATATTCAGCCGATTTATCTTCGGCGAACATCTTGCGCAGCCGTTCGATTGCCGGGCCGGTTTTCCGCTGGAGACAGGATTCGATGACCTCGAACGCGTCAAATTCCCGATTTCTCCCAATAAGCGATTCGACGTGGGCGGTTGTTATGGCCTTTTCGGTCGCCGCGTATGTGGCGAGTTTATCGATTTCGGTGTATAGCCGGGTTAGGTTGTCGCCGGCAAGCTCAACGAGCAAACCCGCTGTTCTGTAATCGAGCCCTTTACTGTGTGCATCGCGTGCGTAATCTATAAGCCGATTGGTAAGGTCTTGTCCTTTGGGCGATTTAACCTCTACAAGTGTCCCGATACTGGGGAGTTTTTTGGCTAAGCGTGTATTATTCGGCCAGGAGGAAACCGTCATTACGAGTATGCCGGTAGGGGAGGGGCTTTCAAAGTATCTTTCGAGTGCCTCGCGATTATTGGAGATAAATTTATCGGCGTTCCGCAGGGCGACTATACGTCTTTTTGTGAGGAAAGGCAGGGTTCGCAGCTCGTCGAATATTTCGCCTATAACGGCTTTGTCGGCATCGACGACTAACAGGCCGGTGTCTCTTTCCTGAGGTGGGACAAGCTGGTCGATAATTTCGGCGTATTTTGCGTTGACTAACGATGGTTCGTCGCCCGCGATTACATACACAAGCGATTTGTTGCTTTTTGTCTTATCGCCGGCCTTTGCCATAGCTATCCCGCCTGCATTTCTATAAGCCGATTTTATTTGCGGGGTTTCTTGTCCGGCTTTTTGCCCTTGTCTTTGGGTTCGTTCTTTTCCGGTTTTGACTTTGGCTTGTCTTCCGGCTCCACTTCGGCTTCGATTTCTTCTTCCTCTTCCGGGCCCGGCTCGGTTTCTTCAGGCGGGGGAAGTTCGGCTTTTTGTATCGCCGCATCGTCGGACTGTTCCTTTGCTACTTCGGGGCCTATTTTCGCCGCGGCGACGAGCTTGTCGCCTTCTTTGAGTTTTATAAGCCGGACGCCTTGTGTGTTTCTGCCGATGGGTCGAATCTGGTCGAGGCCCGTGCGGATGATGATTCCGTTTGCGGTAATCAGCATCAATTCGTCTTCGAACTGGACTGCTTTTAGCGCGACGACCTTGCCGTTACGGTCGGTGGTCTTGATGTTAATCAGTCCTACGCCGCCGCGGTTCTGAGAGCGGTAATTTTCGAGCGAGGTGCGTTTGCCGTAGCCCTTTTCGCAGACGGTCAACAGCGACGCTTTTTCTTCGGCGATGACCATATCGACGACCGCGTCGCCGGAACGCAACCTGATTCCGTGGACGCCTCTCGATACCCTGCCCATTGAGCGGGCCTGCTGTTCGTCGAATCGTATTGCCATACCATCGCGTGTCCCGAGTATGATGTGGTCTTTGCCGGTTGTCTGGGCGACCTCGATAAGGGTGTCGTTGGGGTCAAGTTTGATTGCGGTAACGCCTACAGAGCGAGGATGGCTGTATGCGGAGAGTTTTGTCTTTTTGATTAGGCCGTTCTGTGTTGCCATAACGAGCTGCGGCTGTTTGTCTTCGGGCAGTTCTTCATTTTCTGTAAGTTTAGCGACGTTAATCACCGAGGCGATTGTCTGGTCGCCGAGGTTGAGCAAGTTGGCGATAGACCTGCCTTTGCTCTGGCGTGTCAAACTCGGAATGTCGTAAACCTTTAACCAGTAACATTTGCCGCGGTTGGTGAAAATCAGCAGGTAGTCGTGCGTGGAGGCGGTGAACATATGCTCGATGAAGTCGCCTTCCTTTGTGTCGGAGCCGATAACGCCCTGGCCTCCTCGACCCTGCTTGCGATAGGTGTCGATGGGCATTCGCTTGACGTAGCCGGCGTGGCTGACGGTAACGATAACCTCTTCGTCGGCTATGAGGTCTTCAAGGTCGAAGGTCTCGGCTTGTTTTGCGGTTATCTTTGTGCGTCTGGCGTCGCCGTATTTGGTCTTCATCTCGAGAATATCTTCGCGGATGATGTCCATTAGCACGGCATCTTTGGCTAAAATTGCCTCGTAACCCTCGATTTGCTCAATAAGGCCGGTGTATTCCTTCGCGAGCTTTTCAATTTCGAGACCAGTCAGGCGTTGTAATTGCATCGTCAGGATGGCGTCTGCCTGCGGGCTTGTGAGGAATTGCTTTTCCTTTGTCTTTTCCTTGAGGAATTCCTTAGACAGGAGTTTTCGCAGGGTTTCCGTTTCCGCCAGTTTCAACGCCTTTTTCATTAAGTTGATTTTGGCGGTGGGGGCGTCGGGAGATTTTTTTATGAGTTCGATTATTTCATCTATGTCGCTGACCGCCAGAATCAGACCTTCGAGGATGTGCGCCCTGTTTTGGCATCGCTTGAGCAGAAACATACTGCGTCTGCGTATGACCACCTTGCGATGGTCGATAAACAGGTCGAGCATCTGGCGGATGTTGAGCGTTTCGGGGCGGTTGTTGACCAGCGCGACGTTGGCGATTGCGAAGGTGGTCTGCAACTGGGTGAACTGGAAAAGTTTATTCAGCGCGACCTCCGCGTCGCAATCTTTTTTGATTTCGACCACGATTCTCATGCCATCGCGGCCTGATTCGTCCCTGATGTCGGAAATCTCGGCGATTTGGCCGTCGCGGACGCAGTCGGCTATCTTCGAAACGATGCTCGTCTTGACAACCATATAGGGGATTTCAGTTATGATAATATATTCTCTTCCCTTTTTTGACTGTTCGACCTCGTACTTGGCTCTTACGACCAGGTGGCCTTTGCCTTTTGTATAGGCATCGACTATTCCCTGCTTGCCGCAGATTTCTCCGCCTGTTGGGAAATCCGGGCCGGGGAGTTTTGCCATTATGTCTTTGAAGCCGCACTTTGGGTCATCGACGACAAGCAGCAGGGCGTCGCAAACCTCGGCGATGTTGTGAGGCGGGAGGTTGGTTGCCATACCGACGGCGATGCCGGTTGAGCCGTTGACTAACAGGTTCGGGAGTTTCGAAGGCAATACCGTCGGCTCTGTTCTTGTCTCATCGTAGTTGGGGACAAAATCGACCGTCTCGTATTCGAGGTCTTCGAGCATATCTGTCGCAGCCGCGGTCATTCTTGCCTCGGTGTAACGCATAGCGGCGGGGGGGTCAGCGTCGATTGAGCCGAAGTTACCCTGCGGGTCAACCAGCGTGTAACGCATATTCCAGTCCTGGCCCATTCGGACGAGTGTGCCATAAGTCGCCTGGTCGCCGTGCGGGTGGTAGTTGCCGCCGGTGTCGCCGACGATTTTTGCGCATTTGCGGTGTTTGCTTCGGGGACCTAAGCTGAGGTCGTTCATCGCGACGAGAATTCGTCTTTGCGAGGGCTTTAAGCCATCCCGGACGTCCGGCAGGGCACGCGATACGATGACGCTCATCGCGTAGTTGAGATATGAGTTTTTCAGCTCGTCGAGAATAGGAATATTCTCGATTCTGCTGCCCACTGGCGGGGGCAGTTCTGGTTGCCCTGATTCTTTTTTCATAAATTTTAGCTGTCCTTAACTGCTTTTCTTAACCACGCAGACACAGAGGGAGATTAAATTTAAAATACCTCGTATCTTAGTGGTAAAAAGGCAATCCCTTGCGCCAGGGGGCTGCCCAATATTATGACGATAAAGTTATCGTCTTGGGGGGGAAAAGTCAAGAGCGCGTTTCGCGGGATTTTTAGCCACAGAGACCACAGAGCGGCTGTGTTTGAAG
>PLLM01000036.1:17939-28921 GCA_003141275.1 Phycisphaerales bacterium | reverse complement strand
ATTTTGCGCGCGCGCGCAAAATGGTCTTGTGGGTCATGTCCTGAATTCTTACAGGCGGTTTTTGCCTTCTCTATTACATCTTCAAAGCTTCTCCATTGGGAATAACCCAACAGGACCTGAAGGTCCCTCGCCAGCCAGAATTCAAGGCCGGTGCCAGTGTCTTTTTGCACGCTCTTCTCAAAACTGCCGTGAAGCTGAATTAGTATTTCCTTCTTCATCTTCCTCTCATATTGCTTTAAACAGTTTTCCCGCTTTGCCCCGTCTTGTTTCTTTCCAGTTAGTCATCACAAGAGCTATTTGCCCTTTCTCCATGATTTGCGAAGTTGTTTAAGTGTTTTACGATGAGGATTTTTTTTGTTATCGTCAATGTTAAGAGGAAGAAGATGGCCAAATTCATGAAGCATCAAATTCTCAACAACCTCCGGCTCATTGGTTTCAGTCCATGCGACTTTGGCATGACGGAATATCCAATTATTGAGCTTTATTTTTTCATTCCCGCCATTCAACTGTTTGGAGGCATCCAAATCAATGTCTCTCCATAACAGAGCCGCTAAGCTTTGGCGTAGCGTTGAGCCTTCGCTGTTCTGGTTTAAATGGTCCCCGTGAATTCTATCTCTCAATGTTCTGCCATTTTTTTGTCCTGCTATGCCAATGTATAACATAAACCATTTTTTGCTCGAAACAGAGTCAAAGTCAACTCTTATGAAGCTCTCGTTATTGTGAGTAAAATAATTGCCGAAATGAGTATCGAAATACCAAGCATAAACTCCTGGTCTTTCAGGTATTAATTGTTTTTCGTAATAGAGGTCCTGTGGGTTATATGTTTTGGGGTCAAAAAAATCCATGACTTGTGTCAACAGTTCCGTTTTTTTCTTTGCAAGATTTTCAATATATCCGCAATGGACGCATTTATACCCATCCCAGCTTGAGTCAAGGTGGCAATTCGAGCATGTTTTACTTTTCTTAAACCAGTTAAACATATCCCAGCCCCTCTAGATTCTTTTTTATCGCCTTATCCAATTTTTCCGCATCCATTTGCGGTTCGGTGTTTATTGATTTATCGATGGCGATAAGTATCTGCGGGCTGAGTGAATTGCCGACTGTTTTCGCTGGGTGTTTTGGCATAACCATCCTTGTTTAATAGCTAAAAGATTACCCGCGTATTATCTGGCAGGATATGACAGGTGTCAATGGCTGTTAATTGCGGATTTCCGAAGCGGGCCCTGCGCTCCGCTACGTGTGCGATTGCGGATTGCGGATTGTCGATTTTAGTAAACCCTGCCACTCGCCTGCGGCGGAGATGGCAGGGCTAAATACGGATTCAGGATTTTGACAGATTATCCAAGCATATTTGGGCCCTTCGACGCGCTACGCTTGCTCAGGACAAGACATAACGTTTTTAATGCAGATGCTTGCAATTTTTTTAAGATGGGCTAAGCCGGGGCGGAGAATCGGGGAATGGGCAAACTGCATTTTGAATTGCTCTTCGGTAAAATTGAGGAAATCATTAAGATTTAATTCGGCCCGGTCTGGGTGATGGATAAATTCCTTGTTGGCACAGGGCGGGGCTTTTTGCTGATAAGGACAGGCAAGCAGGCATTCGCCGCAGCCAAAGAGATGATTGCCGATTTTGGGGGCAAGGTCGGCGGGAATATCGGTGTTGGCCTCGATAGTCAGATAGCTGATACATTTGGTGGCATCGAAAGAACCATCGGGCTTTAACGCCCCTGTGGGACAGGCGGTGATGCAACTATCGCAGCCGGGGCAGGATTCGGTCATCGGCTTATCAGGGTCAAGTTCAAGATTGGTTACGATTTCGCCAAGAAGGATTTGCGGGCCGAAGCGAGGGTTGACGAGCATACGGTTTTGACCGATGACACCAAGACCCGCCCTGAAGGCCAGCGCACGTTCGAGCAGAGGCGAGGAGTCAACGCATATCTTAAACTGGAGGCCGGGGCAGGTAGTGGAAATGATAAAATCAACGAGCTGCCGGAGCATCTTTTTCAGAAACGGGTGGTAGTCATCGTATTGCGCGAAGGCAGCAACACGACCCAAAGGGGTGAGGTCCTTCGCTTCGCTCAGGACGGCTTCGTCAGATGACGAAGCCGGTTTATAGCCCAGGCCGACGACGATTACGGATTTTGCGCCGGGCAGGAGTTTGGCGGGGTCGGTGCGTTTACTGAGGTTTCTGTGCATCCAGGTCATCTGGCCCGCGTGGCCGGCATTGAGCCAGGCGAGAAGGCGATTGACCTGCTCGCCTTGCAGGGACGAGGCGTCAGTGATGCCGATAAGGTCGAAGCCGAGGGCAAGGGCCTTTTGTTTAATCTGTTCCGTAATCGTCATTTTTTGCGCATACTAAACGGGCGTGGCTTAATATCATACCACCTTATAATGGAACATAAAAGCTAATTAGAGAAAATACGTTCTAAGCGACGATATAGCAAGATATGCTGGTAATTTAGGGTAACCTGGAGACAAAGAAAGATGGAGCAAGGGCTGACAGGGTTGATTGGCGGGTCGGGGCTTGGTGATGTGCTGGCCGGCAAAATTGAAGACGCGAAGTTTTGCGACGTGGCGACGCCATTCGGAAAGCCCAGCGACAGGATTATGATTGGCAGGATTGGCAAAAGGCGGGTGGCGTTTATCAACCGCCACGGCCCAGGTCATAAGTTATCCCCCAGTGAGGTCCCATACGCCGCGAACATCTTCGCATTAAAAAAACTGGGCGCTCACGCGATAATAGCAACGTGCGCCGTGGGCTCGCTTCGCGGTTCAATCCGCCCCGGCGAGCTTGTGATTGTTGACCAGTTTATAGACAAGACATTCAAACGGCAGAGCAGTTTCTTTAACGGTTATGCGGCCGTACATACCGAGATGGCTCAGCCGACGTGCAATCGGCTCAGAGACATTATCGCAGAGGCGGCGAGAAAATTAGCCGTCCGGACACATCGCAAAGGGACATACGTAGGGATGGAGGGGCCGATGTTTTCGACCAGAGCAGAATCGCTTATGCACAGGATAATAGGAGGGGATTTGATAGGGATGACGGCGATGCCTGAGGCAAAATTAGCCAGAGAAGCCCAGATGTGTTATTCGCTGGTCGCGCTGGTGAGTGATTACGACTGCTGGAAGCCGCAGAAGAAGAAAAGAGACAAGCAGGAACTCCTGCGGGAAATAATCGGGAACCTGAATCGGGCGAGCGGTAATTGCCTGAAGCTGATTGAGGCGATTCTGTTGAACAGGCACGAGATTGTTTGTGAGGATTGCGACTGCAGGCGGAGTTTGGATTTGGCGGTCTGGACGGACGCAAAATCGATATCCGCGACAGAAAGAAAAAGGCTGAAAGTATTGTTTGAATAAGAGAAATCGGCGGGGCAATCCGCCTGCGGCGGATAAAACCTCGCCCTACAACTAATCAATATTCTATTTTACGAACAGAGGTTTCGCACCGCGGTAACACAATCCGGGGAGTCATTTTTCGGGTAGCGTTTCTGCATCGCGGCGGCGACAAGCCCCACAAACATCGGTTGCGGTCGCAATGGCCGGGAAGTCAGGCAGGGATGCGCCTGCGTGCCTACGAAGTAGGGATGCCCAGGCAATTCGAGAATTTGCATAATGGGCTGATTCGGGGCCTTGCCTGAGAATACAAGGCCTCCTTTTTCGAGCGAGTCGATATAACGAGGAGCAACTTCATAGCGGTGCCTGAATCGCATCCTGACGGAGCGGGCCTTTGCGAAGAGCTGCCATGCGAGTGTATCGGGTTTGAGTTCGATATCGAAACCGCCGAGGCGCATATTTCCGCCGAGACCTTCGATTTTCAGTTGTTCCGGGAGATAATCGATAACCGGTTCTTTGCAGGACGGCTCAATCTCGGTGCTGTCTGCGCAGGTCAAGCCACAGACGTTGCGGGCGAATTCGATTACGGCCATCTGGAAGCCGAAGCATATACCGAGATATGGGAGGTTGTTTTCGCGGGAGTGTTTGACGCAGCATATTTTGCCTTCCGCGCCGCGCGTGCCGAAGCCGCCTGGGACGATTACGCCATCGACATCGGCGAGGTGAGTCGATACGTTGGCGTCGGTGAGGTTTGTTGTTTCAATCCATTTTATATTGACCTTTGCGCCAAGCGCAATGCCAGCGTGTTCGAGTGAGTTAATTATCGAGGCGTAGCTGTCGCGGACGGAAGTGTATTTGCCTGTGATGGCGATTGTTACGAGTTTCTGTGCGGCGTCGATTTTGTCGGTGAAGTCGCACCACTGCGCCCAGCTTTTGCGTTCGTGGCGGAGGTTGAGGCGGTCTTCGATTTTTAAAAGACGCGCGACCTCGAAGTCGAGGCCCTTGTCGCGGAGCATAGCCGGAATGGTATAAATGCTTGCGGAATCGTGCAGGGAGATGACCCGCTCGAAGGGGACATTGCTATAGACGCTGATTTTCTGGCGGACGGTTTCTGTAACGGGACTCGTTGCTCGGCAGGCAATAATGTCGGGCTGGACGCCGAGCTGCATAAGTTGTTTGATGCCTAATTGCGCGGCCTTGGATTTCTGTTCGCCGAGCGTTTGCGGTTCGAGAATATACGTCAGCGCGACAAAGCAGGCGCTGTTGGGGCCTTCTTCGTAGGCCAGTTCGCGCATCGCCTCGATGAAGTAGGCGTTTTCGAGGTCGCCTACGGTGCCGCCGATTTCCACGAATACAACATCCGCGTTTGTTTTCATCGCGAGATTTCGCAGGCGTAATTTAACTTCGCCTGTAACGTGCGGAATCATCTGGACGTCTCTGCCTAAGTAATCGCCTCGGCGTTCCTTGTTGAGGACGTCGTTAAAGATTTGGCCTGAGGTGCAGAAGTTCGCCCTGCTCAAATCCTGGTCTAACATTCGCTCGTATGTGCCGAGATCCATATCGCATTCCATACCGTCGTCGAGGACGAAGACCTCGCCGTGGCGGAATGGGTTGAGCGTGCCTGAATCGATATTAAGATAACCTTCGAGTTTGATGGGGGCGACCTTGAGACCCTTGTCCTGCATCAGTTTGGCAAGACAGGATGAGAATATGCCTTTGCCGAGGCCGCTCATTACGGTTCCCATTACGAAGAGGTATTTCGTTTTGCCGGGCTTGTAGCCGGGCGGTATGGGCGAGAAAAATTCGCTGTCAGTTGATGTTTTACTTACCGATGTCAATAATTCGCTATCCTTCATAAATCACCCTATATATTATTTCTTGGCATATCTCTTAACAAATTCCGCGTATTGTTCAGGCGTATCGATGCCGGCACAGGTGTGTTTTACTTTGGCGACGAGTATATCGAAACCATTTTCGATGGCACGCAATTGTTCGAGTTTTTCTAATTTTTCCAAAGGCGTCTGCGGCAGCTTTGTAATCTTGAGCAGAAAATCTTTTCGATAAGCATATATGCCGATATGACGAAGATAATTTTTTATTTCACCTGTCCCGCCCTGCTGACGGTCGTATGGTATTACGGAACGGGAAAAATAAGTAGCAGCGAACAGCGAACTGCGTTCAGCGTTCAGTTTTTTTCTGTCCGCTGTCCGCTGCACGCTGCACGCTACTACCTTAACGATATTGGGGTCGGCGATTTGTTCTTTCGTTTCAAATTCGGCTGCCAGCGTTGCCATTTGGCTTTTGGGATTATCAACAAGAAGTTTCGCGACGGTATCGATATTCGCCGGGTCGATTTCTGGTTCGTCGCCTTGTAAATTTACGACTACGTCGTCGGTGTTCAGCGGACAGCGTTCAGCGTTCAGTTTTTGAATGGCTTCGGCGATACGGTCTGTGCCGCTTGGGCAATCGGGGTTAGTCATAATACATTCGGCGCCGAAGGATTTGGCGGCATCAGCGATTCGCTTATCGTCGGCGGCGATTATGACCATGTCCGGTAATTTGGCGAGTTTGGCCTGTTCGTAAACGTGCTGGATGAGGAATTTGCCCGTATCTTTAGCGAGAACTTTAGCTGGGAACCTTGTTGAGCCGTAACGGGCTGGAATACAAACTATGATTTTCTGCTTTAGCATTGCCGGTAGTTTTTTTTCCAAACTACAGCTACAGTATATTACCAGCATTACTCGTTGATGTCAAGACAGGTAAATTAAAAATTTGCGAGAATATTTAAGAAAGAGCGGACGGGAAAAAATGCTTTACAAACAGGCGATTAATTGGAAAAATAGCCGACTGTTTGAAGGCATATGAGGCATGAGGCAAAAAATCCGACAGATCTGTTACTAAAAAAACAGGAGAGCAAACCGATATGAAGCTATTGAAGAATCTGTGTATAGCGGCATTTTTGTTTGTCTTTTTAATGCCCTTCAAAACCGCAACAGCCGCCGCCGGAGGCGCAGCATCCCATCTGCTTAATCTGTCCCCGATAGATATGGTCATAATCGCGATTTACTTTGTGGTAGTGCTCGCAATCGGGTTTTATCTGAAAAAATACGCCAGCACCAGCGATACCTTTTTTATGGCAGGCCGGAAAATGACGGCCTGGATAGCCGGTCTGAGTTTCATCTCGGCCAATTTAAGCTCGCTGGAAACAATGGGCTGGTCGGCAATGGCTTATCAGTATGGAATGTTAGGCGCACACGCATACCTGATAGGCGCTATACCCGCGATACTGTTTTTAGCCATTGTTATGATGCCGTTTTATTATATTTGCAGGACGCACTCAGTGCCCGGCTATCTGAAACTGCGATACGGAGAAGGTCCGAGGGCACTGGCGGGTATCTCGTTTACGTTCCTGACGGTGATGGTCAGCGGCGCCAGTATGTTCGCAATGGCGAAGATTCTGAACCTGCTGCTTGGCTGGGATATGAACGTGAGTATCTGGGTGTCATCAATAACGGTCGGCATCTATGTTTTCTTAGGCGGCCTGCTGTCGGCGGTATTTAATGAGGTGCTGCAATTCTTCCTGATATGGCTGGGAACGATTTTGATTCCCATTCTTGGCATCATCAGCGCCGGCGGATGGCACAAGATGCTGGAAACCGCGCAGAAGAATGCGGCAATAATCCACCCGACGGTGCAGAACGCCGACTTCACCAGCTTGTGGCGCAACCTCGGGTCGTTCGACACGAACCCGATGGGCATCGACTGGTTCGGAATGGTTTTCGGGCTGGGCCTGGCCGTGAGCTTCGGCTACTGGTGCACGGACTTTTTGCAGGTTCAGCGAGTAATCATTGCCAAGGACCTGCGTTCCGCCCAGAATGGCACGGTCATCGGGGCGATGCTCAAGATGCTTGTGCCGATTATCGTAACCATTCCCGGCCTGCTGGGGCTGGCAGTGCTTCTCAACCCGGACGGAAGCCCGATGATATTAGTGCCGGAAAGCGACCCGCGTGCCAACATTACTCTTCGCACGTTCAACGACGTGCTGCCGCTGCTGATGGGCCAGTATCTCGGTCCCGGCCTTCTGGGGCTGGGTGTGACGGCGATGATAGCCGGCTTTATGTCGGGTATGGCAGGCAACGTCAGCGCATTTGCCACGGTATGGACTTATGACGTTTATAAACCGCTGCTGAACAGGAAAGCCAGTGATAAGCATTATCTGAATATGGGCCGGTGGTGCTCGATACTGGGCGTGCTGATATCCATTGCCACCGCCTACGCTCTGTTTTATTTCTCGAACATCCTCGAGTTTCTGCAAGTGCTGGTGTTCTTCTTTATCGTGCCGCTGTTCGGCACAGTCATCCTGGGGATGTTGTGGAAGCGAGCAACGCCGGCGGGCGGTTTCTGGGGATTCTTGGCCGCCATCATCATCTCGATGAGTATGTGGGTGTTCGTTCACACGTTCCCCGATGGTTCCCGGCCTCATCCCTCGGTTCTCATAAGCAATAATGCCGTGGTATCAGTGACCAAACAGGACGGCGATAAAATATCGCGGGTGGTTGTCGAAAGCGGCCAAATCCAGACTACCAACGTCGCAATACCGCTCGAAGCCGGCAAAGAGCCGGTGACGTCGGGTCAGTTTACAGTGCCGCAGACAGGCATTGAGTTGTCCGGCATAGTAAAAGACGACTCTATCGCCAAGAACCTGCGAGTGCTTGTCCCCGACGCGGTGGAGGCAGACACCAAACAGCACACCAAGTTCGGCGTGGAGGGTATTTCACTGGTGCTCAAGCCCGGCGTGACAATTCGAGCGTCATATATCGCGAAGAAATTCGACGCGGCGGCGTTCAACCCGGCGCACACAAAGTACGTGGCCCGTTCTGAGAAGGCCAAACCGATGGCCGTAAATATGTACAGCGCGTTCTGGTCGCTGCTGGTGTGCCTTAGCGTGACGATTGGGGTAAGCCTTTTCACCAAACCCAAACCGGTCGAGGAATTAAGGAATCTTGTGATGGGCCTGACGGATATCCCGGACGAGGGACCGTGCCCGTGGTATCACAACCCGAAACTCTGGGCGGCGGTCGTGCTCATCATACTGATAGCCATAAACATTATCTTCTGGTAAGGAGCAATATATGCATGACGAACATCAAATTCCTATCTGGTTCTTCATTGGCCTGCTGCTGACGATATATGGCGTCCTGATACTCGGATGCGGCATATACAACGTCATCAATCCGCCTGAGCATCCCGTGAAGCTGGCAAATCTGCACATGGACATCTGGTGGGGCATTCTGCTTTTGGTTATTGGACTGATTTACAGTATTAAGTACAGGCCGTCCGGGACCGATTAAGATATAATAGGCGAAGTGAAGCGATAACGATATTTTATTTTTATCGTTTTACGAAAGGAGTAAACTAATATGCTTAAAAATATACCGGAAGTGATTTCTCCTGAGCTTATGAAGGCGCTTATGGAGATGGGACACGGTGACGAAATTGTTCTGGCGGACGGCAATTTTCCCGCCGCAAGCGTCGCGAATAAACTTATCAGGTGCGATGGTCACGGCATTCCTAAAATCCTCGAGGCGGTCCTTAAATTCCTGCCGCTCGACCAGTACGTTGAACACCCTGCCGCGTTAATGTCGGTTGTGCCGGGAGACAAGACAAAACCGACCATCTGGGAGGAATACCGCAAAATAATCAAGGTGAGCGGTGAAAAATTCTCTGATTTTGAGTTCGTTGAAAGATTTGCGTTTTACGAAAGGGCCAAAAACGCTTACGCCGTCGTCGCTACCGGCGAAAAATCCCTGTACGCCAATATTATTCTCAAAAAAGGCGTCTTATAACCCTCGATTAAACTGACCTTACGACGACAAATTATGTGACCATAGCAATAAAATGATTATTTTGTCAATTTTTAAGGATTGGTTATTGACAAAAAAGCCGGAATGTGGTACAATGATATAATAATGCAGAATAACCTTGGCAATTTGTTTGGTTGGTGGCGGCCTGTTGGATAAATCCGGCGGGCAGGCGGAGAATCTGCACTAAGAAAAAAACAATAAAATCAAAGTAATTTACGCGGCCTGTTGGAATAAAGACAACAGGCCGCTTTTTTTATGGCCAGAAAGGACCTATACCCTCATAATAAGGACACGAAAAATGGATGACTACAGACAAATAATTGAGAACGCCAAGCCGGGGGAGATAATCCCGATTGTCAAACGAATCGAGATGGCTGACCCGATGGACTTTTTCGCCAAGATAAGCGACTACGGACGGACAAAGAACTGCTGCCTGCTGGAGTCGCGGGAATATCTGGCGGGAAGTTCTGCGCTCAGTTTCGGGACGGCCAAGCCGGCGTTATACCTGACAGGCAAAGGAAGCGAATTTGAAATCAGGGCGCTGACCAAAACCGGCAGAAGAATGATTAAATACCTGACGTTCGACCCGAAAAGGTTCGGCTTTTGCGAAACCGCGGACTTCAACGCCGAACGGATTAAAGGCACAATCAGGAAACCCGCGGGATTAGTGGATGAGCAGACCCGCCTGACGAGCACAAACCAGATGGACGTTCTGCGCGCGGTGGCCTTCTCATTTCGGCTGGCAAGCAAGCCGTTCCGCGTAACCTGCGGACTGCTCGGCGCGTTAAGCTACGACTTTATCGACCAGTTTGAGAAACTACCCCGCAACGAAACCGACCTGCTCGGCAACCCCGATTATGAACTTTACTTCGCAGACAATATCTTCCTGATGGACCACGAGCGAAATGAGGGCTACGTGGTTGTCAACGTGATAATCACCAACGGCAACAGGGCAGAGGTAATAAACGAGGCGCAGGAGTGTTTCGACTATTACGAAAATATCGCTCGGTTCGAGACGCCCAGGGCAAAAAAATACGAAGCCCCCCTGCCGAAGCTATCGACCGATACAAACCAGAAGGACTACGAGGATATGGTGTTGTCGGCCAAGAAGCACATTTTAGACGGTGACATTTTTCAGGTGGTCCTGAGCAGGACGAAGGTTGAGCCGTGCGCTGATGAACCATTGGATGTGTACAAGCGGCTGCGTGAATTGAACCCCTCGCCCTATATGTTTTACATAAACACGCCGAATACGACGCTGCTTGGCTCAAGCCCCGAACTGAATCTGCGGGTCAGCGGAACAGAGAACCGCAGCGTGGAAATCAGGCCGATAGCGGGGACAAAGCCGAGGGGCAAGGTCAACGGCAAGCTCGACGCGGATATCGATTTCAGGTATGAGGCGGAATTGAAAATAGACCGCAAAGAATTAGCTGAGCATATGATGCTGGTCGATTTGGCGAGAAACGATATCGCCCGCGTGGCACAGCCGGGAAGCAGGGTTGTAACGGAGCTGCTGACGGTGGAAAAATACGAATCGGTGCAGCACCTGGTGAGCAACGTCAAGGGGACATTGGCGAACAATCTCGACGCCTTAAGCGCATACCTTGCGACGATGAATATGGGAACACTGACCGGCGCGCCGAAGATAGAGGCGATGAAGATTATCAGGCAATTAGAGAAGACAAAACGCGGGTACTATGGGGGAGCGGTGATGTACCTGACGGTTGACGGGCAATTCGACAGTTGTATTACGATAAGGAGTTTGCAGATTAAGGACAATAA